>NZ_CP054140.1:2780000-3102012 GCF_016446285.1 Desulfobulbus oligotrophicus | reverse complement strand
TGGTTACGACATCTTTGGACCAGTGCGGGCGGTCTCGTCGCCAGCATCAGGATCAAGGTGATCATCAATTGTAATGTGGAATCGTTCCTGGATACGGGCCAGCGGTACCAGGTCGGCTTTTCGGTCGGATGGTGTGAGGAAGGAGAGTAATTTTGTGCGCAGCACAGTGGGGTTTAATTCACTTTGAATGGCGAGGACTCCTTCCATGATGATTTTTTGGAGGAGTAACTCCTGATTGGTCCGTTCGCGCAGGTTCGCGGCAAAAGGAATAAAAAAGAAGTTGGCAAAGATCAGACCGTAAAGGATGGAGGTGAGGGCGAGTGGTACGGTTTTAAGAATGATGCCGGTGTCATCTATACCGGCAAGCATGGGGATTAAACCGGCAACCGAGCCGACAATGCCGAAGGCCGGACAGAAGTCGGCTATGGTGCGCAGGACCCGTTCACTGTCTTCACGACGCAGCTTGAAAAAATACATCTCCGTGTTCAGGATATCGCGAATCTGCTGGGGCTCGTAATTGTCGACCAGGCACCCGAGGCCCCGGCGTAAAAAGAGAATCGATGTCTCGTTTTCCTCCTGCTGCAGGGAGAGAATACCTTCCGCCCGGGATTTAATAGCCAGGTTGATGAGGATATCCACAATCTCGGCCTCGGATTTAAGGCGACTGGAATAGGAGGCCCGGACCACACGCAGGACAATACGCAAGCGGCTGATATGAAAACTCAGCAGGGCGGCGGTAGCACTTCCACCGGCAACAATCATCAGGCTGGCAACATTGAAATAGAAGCTGAGGTTTCCTTTGAAGAGAAATCCACCAAAAAAGATGAGCGTGCAGAACAGCAGACCAAGCAGGTTGTATCGTTTCATTGTTGAGTGGGATGATTATTCAAGGGTGTTTGACGTTGTCGCCTTTGCCTGCGGCGGTTCTTTGGAAAGTATGATCTCTACCCTGCGGTTGATTCGACGGTTTTCCTCGGTTGTGTTCGGGACGACCGGACGAAAAGAACTATACCCCGATACACTGAACTGCTCTGCGGCAAGGTTGGTGCTCTCAATGAGAAAACGAGCAACCCGGCTTGCCCGGGCAAGTGACAGCTCCCAGTTGGAGGGATAACGCAATGTATTGACTGATCGGTCGTCCGTGTGCCCGATGACGTTGATCATGTATGGAGTCTTTTTAATGACAGCAGAAAGCTTTTGCAAAGATTTGATGGCATCCGGTGTCAACTCGGCCTGACCGGAGGCAAACAGCAGGTCACCGGTGAGAACGATCCGCATGGTTTTGTCGGGTACCAGCTCTACTGAGGCGAAGCGTTCCAGATTTTCTGTTGTCAGGGTGTGTTTGGAAAGGTCGTAGATTGAGGTGATCAGTTCACTGTGTACCTTTTCTTCTGTCTGCAGCAGCGGTGTTTGATTTGTTATAGCAGACAGGCTGTGTTCAGCCTGTGATGCCGGCGGTTGCTCCGGAGCTGAGGTCAGTGCAGAGTCCGGTTCAGGAGGTATCCGGTCTTCTTCCAGCCTGTTGCGAATGAGGATATCGGCTCCGACCTGCTTGAGTCCGGGGGGTGCGATGGTATCCAGATCATCTGCGACTTTTTCAGTTATGTTCTGCGAAATTGGATGAAAAACCAGTTCTGATGGTGATGAAGTGCTCTGCACCGGCAGGTTTTCATCGGCTACCCGGTGAGGCTGGTTATGGCTGAGGATTTCATGGTGGGCACGAAAATGGGCATAGAGCACGAGAAAGAGGATGAACATGGTCATCATGAGATCCGACCAGGCAATGGACCAGTGGACCGGTCTGGGCGGTGTCCGTGAGCGATAAAATGAATCCTCAACAACAAAGACCGGCTCAGTGGTCTGTCTTCGTTCCGGCGACCGGGGACGAGGCAGCGAGGCCGCAGATTCGGCTTTAGATGCCTGTTGCGGTTTCTCTTTGTCAGGCAAAAGAGCGGCAGTGGAGCTATTGGTGTCCATATTCCTTTATCGGCAGGTTGATACAGTAACAATAGTTCTGTTCTGTTTTTACTCAGGCCACTCAAGGGCGGTGTGTGGACAAGGCATAAAAAGGGCGAATTATCAACCCGATGTTCGTGAACAAAAAATCCCCTGCCACTTACGAAAAGGAGCAGGGGATGGAGTTGATTTTTGGTGTTTTAGCTGACGTTACTCCTTGTCATCATCCTGGACCGATTGTACCAGAAGGCCGCCGGCCAGACCGAGTAACCCGATTTCCTTCATGTGGGTCTGGGCGGCAACCGTCAGACGTGTGAGCATGGAGCGTCGCAGTGAGACCTTGGGCATCTCCTGTGGTGCAGCCTGCATCAGCAGTTCCATGTCTCCTTTTTTACTGGCATAGTACAGCCCGTGTGGACCGATCTGTACAGCCTTGGAGGTCAGCCCGACTGCTCCTTTTTTGACATACTGGGACACCTCGGAGTTCGGATCGTCGAGATCACCAAATATCCGGGCCCGGGCAAGACAGGTTTGTACGCATGCCGGCTCCAGCCCTTCGGCGACCCGCGGCATACAGTAGGTACACTTGTCAACCTTGCCAAGACTGGTGTCGTCCTTGAGGCTTTCATCAATAAAACGAGCATCGTAGGGGCAGGCCTCGGCACAGGCACCGCACCCGATGCAGCGTTCCCGATCAACCTGAACAGTCCCGTTAAACGGGTCTTTCCAGGTGGCGCTGATTTCCATGGTAACTGTCTTGCCGGTCTTGGCATCCTTGAAGGTAACATTCACCGGATCAGCCGGACAAACCGGTACACAGACTGGTATTTCACAGTGGTTGCATAGTCCCGGGTAGTAGGTGGCCGCCATACCGTCTGAGGTGAGACTCGGGCCGAGTCGGTGCACCCAGTTGCGATCGAATTGAGTGGGTACTTCCCACTCGGCCTTACAGGCAATCACGCAGGCATGGCAGCCAACGCACTTGTCGACATCTATAATCATGCCATATTGCATAGCTCTTCTCCTTTAGAGATGGTCGTGTTGCTCGTGGTGAGAGCAGGTCTGCATTCAGCTGACTTTCACAATTTTAACAAAGTTATTGCGCATGCCATGGGCGCCGGATTCAGGATCCACGGCAATTTTGGTGATCAGGCTGTTGTCATCGATACCCCGATTAACCGCCTGGGTCATTTCCGGATTTTTTGTGCCGTAGCCATGGTACAGGTAGACCACATCCTCCCGGATACCAGGAGTCACTTTGACCGTTGTAGTGGTGGGTGAAGTGACACCGTCCTGATTGGTCAGCTTGATTGTGTCACCCTCTTTCAGCCCCAGTCGGGCAGCCAGTTTATCGTTGACCCACAGCGGATTGGTTTTAGCCTCGTTGACCAGCCACGGGTTGTTGGCGGTCCGGTTGAAGGTATGGAGAGGGGTACGTCCATACACCAGACGTACAAAGCCCTGAGGTGGCTGCTCAATCGGAACATAGGTTGGAATTGGCGGGTAGCCCTCATCTTCCATGTCTTCATTGTAAAAGTGAACGGTCAGATCATCAATGTCGTCGTAAGGGCTGACGCCCGGTTGAACATGGATCCCTCCTTCTGCTTTGATTTTGGCAAGAGAGAGATTGACTCCGGCCAGGGCCTTGTCAGCTAACTCTTCCTGGTTTTGTGCCGGAATCTTATCACCATACCCCATACGTTTGGCAAGCTCGTTTGTGATCCAGATACTGTCTTTGCGTTCAAAGCCCGGGGCAACCAGCGGCATGCGTGGAGCGATATACTGCTGTGGATCCTTACCCAGGTCCCACTGTTGACCGGTTTTAATGAAATCACTCTTCTCAAGGTAGGAACAGTCGGGCAAAAGGATGTCTGCATACATGGTGCTGTCAGTGGGCATGATGTCCACACAGAGAACAAACTCCATCTGCTTGAGCATCTTGATGGTTTTTTCCTGGTTGGGCATGCACTGCATGATGTTCTGACCGCAGATGACAGCCCCCTTGATGGGATAAGGTTTGCCACTGATGGCGGCATCCCGTAAAAGTTCGGTGGGGGTTCCGGGAGGCGAGAAGTGATGCTCATCGGCAACGTCTCGGAGCACACTGTCCTCTTCGTGGGGGACATAGGGCCAGTTGATCCGGGTCAGACCTTTGGGGCCTTTGGGCAGCACCAGCCCACCTTTACAACCGATTGCGCCAAGCAGGCCGGTCAGGCAGGCCAGGGCCCGACAGCGTTGAAAATCATTGCCGTACCAGGTGGTGTGCCGGCCGGGATGAATGGCCACATGGGGCATGTTGGCAGCCATGAGGTCAGCCACCTCTTTGATCTGAGAGGCCGGAACATCACATTCCTCTGCCGCTTTTTCCAGGGTCCACTCGCGGATACCCTTGGCCATTTCGGCAAACCCCTCTCCATGTTCCTCAACAAAATCAGCGTTGTATTTCTTATTCTGAATCAGATAGTTCATGATCGCCAACACAAAGGCTGTGTCGGTGCCTGGACGAATCTGCACCCAGATGTGTGATTTTGCGGCAGATGCCGAATAGCGGGGATCAACAACGATAAGTTTTGCTCCCTGTTCAAGGCCCCGGAGATAATTTTTGGCATGGGAAAGGTGAATGTTTTCTCCGATATGTGTGCCGGTGAAAAAAATCACCTTGGCGTTAGCCATGTCCACGTTTTCATCGGGCGCGATATCCAAAGTGGCCAGATAGGCAGTATCACGAACACCTCGGCACTGAAAAAAAGAGGCCTCGGAAATGTTGGGAGTACTCACGGTTCGTTCAAGAAAGTCCATCAGATATTTCGCATGTGAACCGTGACCAAAAAAACACAGCCCTTTGGCGCCATCCCGGTCGATAATTGTTTTGAGCTTGGTGGCACAGGTGTCCAGAGCCTCTTCCCAGGAGATACGCTGCCACTTGGGTGCTCCGCGTTCCCCAACGTTTTTGAGCGGGTACTTGAGACGATCCGGGTCGTAAAGCATGGCAACGCCGGCGTTACCGCGGGCACATATTGCCTCGCCATTGTCAATTGATTTGGGGTTGCCTTCGAGTTTGATCAGACGACCATCTCGTACCTTACCCACCAGCTGACAGCGCCAGAAGCACATCTCGCAAACGCCGCCAACAGCAGTCTGGGTATTTTTAAAGCTACCTGGCGAAACCAGTGGCGCTTTGACGACACCCGATTGAGCCTTGGCCGTCACCTGGGACAGCGGTACGGACGCAGCGGCAATCGAGGCGGCCTTGAGAAAATTCCGCCTGGTAAGGTTCGTTGCCATTTACTGTTCCTCCTTGGTGAAAAAATCGATTAACTGTATCGACACCGTATAAAACGGATGTCGAGCTTCTTGCATGAATTTCTTCTGAAAAAGTTCAAACCACGGTCGAAAGAAGGTTTGAAGAAAAAACTGTTCGTCTTCAAATCTGGCTTCACTGGTCAGGGCGGCCAGGAAATCAAGTTGAAATCGTATATGGTCGGCCGGTTCGTTCGTGTCAGTAATGTCAAAACCGCATTGTCGATAGAAGTTTCTGATTTGTTCGGTACTGCGCCCCTGTAATGTGCCGTTTCCGTCCCTGTAGATCGAGGCATAGGGAGGAATGGTCTCTCCTGAGTCTGCGGTGATGAACAGGTGAGTGTAGGCAGTCCTCAGATCATTGAGCGGATCCGGCGTCTGGTTGAGCCAGTCGCGCAGCAGCGAGAGTTCCGTCTGACTTCCCAGAGATTCGAGAAGAGAGGTCATTGCCTCAAAAAACACGGTGTTGCAGAGCTCAGGGTCGGGGTAGTGCATGGTCAACGCCAGAAACGAGTAGAGTCGGCTTAAAATCGTTGTTTCAGCCACTGTATCGGCGCATTGATGAGAGGAACAAGTAAGACCTGGCATAGCCCGTGCTTTGATAGTGATTGAGGAGATGACTGGGGCAGTGAGAAGTTCCCTGGTATCTTCATGTGATTGTTGAGAATGAGAGCGATATGGTCGCCTTGTGTTGTCCTGCAGACGGCCATTTTCACTCACAAAACTGAAGGTTTATACCATATATTTTTTATGTTCACAACTTCTCTGCCGAGCCGTCTTGCTCTTTCATGTACTCTTTCCGGCAGAAGAACAGGCAGGCAGACAATATTGATCTGTAATAATCTGTAATAAAAAGGTGATTGAATGAAAAGGCCGTTGATTCACTCACAGTCGAAATTTTAAGATAGGATGTTGTTTTGTCCAGACAGATCGTTTTTTCTGCAGAGCGAAACGCACAGAGGAGCCATTTCAGACAAGACGTTATGCTGTCGAGATATCGGCTGAGCTGGCCACTTTTTTCTGATGCCACGGCTATCGGCCGGTAAAGAGACCTGTTTGTCGCATCGTTATTTATTTATGTGCTGTAGCGATGTTTCCGAGCCTTGACCAAGCTGTTGTCTGCTGCTATAAATTTACACTTACAGGTGTTCTGTGCATGGCGACCGGCAGGTTCTTGCTGCCTGTCAGCTGTTGAGAGCACATTTGATATGCAAAAGGAGGATGGACATGGAGTTACAGATACCCCCGGATGTGAAGGGCAAGCAGGAAGAAACAGTAACGTTTGAAACGACGGCTGCGCGTTATGGCAGCGGGCTGGTCGAGGTGTATGCAACTCCGGCCATGGTCGCTTTGATGGAAAAAACCTGCTTAACATCTGTACTGCCCTATCTGCCGGAGGGGTTTGGTACTGTTGGCGTCAAGGTGGATATCAGTCACAGTAAGGCGACTCCGGTGGGGATGAAAGTGAGCTGTGAATCGACTCTTGTTGAGGTTGATCGGCGCCGTTTGGTTTTTGAGGTGTTTGCCTACGATGAAAAAGGTGAAATCGGTCGAGGTCGCCACGAACGGTTTGTCATTGATACGAAGAAGTTTATGGAAAAACTGTAGAAGGTGGATGTGCAGCCGAGGTGAGCAGTTCGGCCGTTGCGCTTGAGGCGATTTTATACTGTTTCCTGCTGATTGTCGTTGATCGGTGCCGGCTCTGCTCTCTGCCTGTAGCGACTGAGCACACCGTACAGCATGTCGGGCAGATCATTTTTCTGCCGGGAGCTGCGCTGAATCTGTTTAAGGCATTTGTCAAAAGTCACTGCTTCACCAAGAAAAATATGCCTAAGGATGAGGGAGATCAGACGGGTGATCGTGGTGAGGTTGGCAATTCGCGCCTGTAATTCGTGGTCACGATCAAAGGCGGTTGAGGCAAAGATCTCCACTGGTCTGCCATCTACTTCACTAATGGACAGGTACCACTTGTTCCGGTCACGATCAATGGCGCGGTAACGTTTGCCGTCAAGGACCTCCGGGAGTTCGGCTTCGCCTTCAATGGTGTGTTGCATGGGCAGTGTAAACATCTGTTCGCTGTGGTGCTGTGTCCACAGACGTTGCACTGTTTCGGGTTGATCCTGTATGGCCTGAGCAATCGTTTTACAGGTCGAACAGAGCTCGTCAGCCTGTTCCGGGAGGGATGGCCGGATCTTGCAGACTGGGCAAAGGGGATGTTTTTCGGCGGCGGTCACATGCGGCTCCACGGCTGGTGGTCGGTTGATGGGGAACTTGAGGTTAATACACTGTTTCAAAATACATCGACTATGGAAAAACACAAGTCGGGAAGTTGGCATCGTCCCGACTGTTTTTCCGGCACGCCTTTGCCAAAAGGTGGAGTTGCGCCTGTACTTTCAATAGCTTGAAGCACAATGGCGTGTAGCCGGCTTTTCCCTTGCACTCTCCACAATGATTGGTACAATCTGTTATTTCGTGTATACTCCGAATTTTCTTTTTTGCAACAGATCAGGATGGGTAATGGATTATAGGGAAACGTTGAACCTGCCGAAGACCAGGTTCAAGATGAAGGCAAATTTGACGCAACGTGAGCCACAGGTGCTGAAGCGTTGGGATAAAGAAAATCTCTATGGCCGGGTCCAGGAACAGGCGGCCGGTCGACCGCTGTTTGTGCTCCACGATGGACCACCGTATGCCAACGGTAATATTCATCTTGGCACAGCCTTTAATAAGGTTCTCAAAGATATCGTTTTACGTTCCAAACGCATGGCCGGCTTTAATGCCCCGTATATTCCCGGTTGGGATTGTCATGGTCTGCCCATCGAGCACAATGTGGACCTGGAGCTGGGTGCGAAAAAACAGACGATTCCCACCCTTGCTAAACGGGCAGCCTGCCGGAGTTACGCCGAAAAATGGATCAACACCCAACGTGAACAGTTTAAGCGTCTGGGGGTACTCGGTGATTGGGACAACCCCTATCTGACCATGAACTTTCAGTATGAGGCGATTATCGCCCGGGAGTTCAATAAATTTCTCCTCTCCGGTGCGGTCGTTCGTTCCAAAAAACCGGTCTATTGGTGTGCTACCTGCGGTACGGCTTTAGCTGAAGCCGAGGTTGACTACGCGGATCATACTTCGCCTTCGGTGTACGTCAAGTTTCCAGTGACTGATGATCTGGGCGGAGTGATTCCAGAGCTTGCGGGTCGTAAGGTTTCGGTGCTGATCTGGACCACCACCCCATGGACTTTGCCGGCCAACCAGGCCATCGCTTTTCACCCCGACTTTGAGTATGCCGCAGTGAGCGTCGGTGAGGAGACCTGGATATTGGCAAAAGAACTGGTGGACAGCCGCATGGCCGAATTCGGCATCAAAGAGTATGCAATCGTTGCCACTTTTTCAGCGGAATGTCTTGAGTATAAAACCTGCCGTCATCCTTTCATGCACCGGGATTCTCTCATTGTCCTGGCTGATTATGTGACAGCTGATTCCGGAACCGGATGCGTGCACACGGCCCCCGGCCATGGCAGTGACGACTATCTCACCGGTTTGCGTTACGGACTGGAGATCCTCTCGCCGGTGGACGATAACGGTTGCTTTACAGCCGAGGCCGGTCGCTACAAAGGTCAGCAGGTTCCACAGGTGAACCGTCAGATCATTGCCGATATGGCTGCAGAAGGATCGCTGGTTAAACAGGTGGCAATTCACCACAGTTATCCGCACTGTTGGCGCTGTAAAGAGCCGGTCATGTATCGGGCCACTGCCCAGTGGTTTATCTCCATGGAGAATCTCGATCTGCGGGCCATGGCGCTGGCTGCGATCAATAAGGTGACCTGGACGCCATCCTGGGGGCAACAGCGTATTTACAGCATGGTTGAGACCCGGCCCGACTGGTGCTTATCCAGACAGCGCTCATGGGGAGTGCCGGTCACGGTGCTCACGTGTGCCGCATGTGGAGAGGTACTGAAAAATGAAGCGGTCTGCAGGCGTATTGATGAGTTGTTCCTGAAAGAGGGGGCAGACGCCTGGTTCAAGCATGAGGCTGCTGACTTTGTTCCGAACGATGTGCTTTGTCCCTGCGGCGGCTCCACCTTTAAAAAGGAGAGCGATATTCTTGATGTCTGGTTCGACTCCGGGGTCAGCCATGCCGCTGTGGTTGAGCAACGACCGGAATTGCGTGCCCCTGCCGACCTTTACCTTGAAGGAAGTGATCAGCATCGCGGTTGGTTTCAGTCTTCATTGCTCACATCGGTGGGTACCCGTGGCCATGCCCCTTATTTGGGGGTGTTGACCCATGGGTATGTGGTTGACGGACAGGGAAAAAAGATGTCCAAATCTGTGGGTAATGTTGTTGCGCCACAGGAGGTGATTGATCAGTACGGTGCCGAAGTACTGCGTTTGTGGGTCGCCAGTGAGAACTATCAGGACGATATCAAGGTTTCCGGTGAGATCTTAAAACACGTTTCCGACGCCTATCGCAAGATGCGTAATACGCTCCGTTTTCTCCTGAGCAATCTTTACGACTTTGATCCGGCAAGGGATAGTGTTGATTATGCAGACTTACAGGAGATCGATCGATGGGCTCTTCACAGGTATGCTGAGCTGCATGAGCGAATCACCCGCGCCTACGAGCGCTATGAGTTTCATGCGGTGTATCACGGATTGCATAACTTTTGCGGCACCACCATCTCCAGTCTGTATATGGATGTGCTCAAGGATCGATTGTACTGTTCAGTTCCAGCCGGTCTTGAGCGCCGGGCAGCCCAGACTGTCATCTATCGGCTTCTGGACGGATTGCTGCGGCTGATGGCTCCGATTCTCTGCTTCACTGCAGCTGAGGCGTGGGAGCATCTGCACCAGTTGGAGCAGGAGGCGCCCCTGGATCGGTCCATCTTTTTTGTGGATTTTGCCACAGTGGACGATATAGAACAGGATGCTGACTTCAATGCGCGCTGGAATCGACTGCTTGCCGTCCGCAGTGCTGTAACCAAGGTTCTTGAGGGAGCCCGGCAAAGTAAAAGTATCGGGCTTTCCCTGGATGCGGAGGTGGTGTTGCGGGCAGGTGAGGAATGGTCTGGTTTTTTTGCTGATAGCCTTGAACAGTTACGCGAGTTATGTATTGTTTCCAGTCTGCGGACAGCCGAAGATAAGGACCGGGAATTGGTTTTTGTTGAGGCGGAAGAGGTGGCCGGTCTGGAGATTGCCGTTGTACCGGCCCCGGGTATCAAATGTGAGCGCTGCTGGACAATTTCTCCTTCGGTTGGTAAAGATACGGAGCATCCTGTGCTCTGTTCCCGCTGCGTTGCTGTTGTTCGGCAGTTGGCGGCCTGAGGATAGAGTGCATTCATGGCTGTTTTTTTCGTCATCATGCTCATGGTGATTTGCGCTGACCAGGCAAGCAAGATCTGGATCATGCAGCATTTTACTCTCTACGAGAGTGTTCCGGTTATTCACGGCCTGTTTAACTTGACCTATCTCACCAACAACGGTGCTGCTTTCGGTGTGCTGGCCGGGCAGCCGGCCTTGTGGCGGCAGGTATTCTTTGTGGGGGCAGTCTGCGTGGCGCTTGTTTTCATTTGGATTGCCCAGCGCAGCTTTGGTCGTCGCAGTCAAGTGTATGCGGTTGCCCTCGCGTTGATTGCCGGTGGCGCTGTTGGTAACCTCATCGATCGGATCCGATTCGGCTTTGTGATTGATTTCCTCGATGTCTTTATCGGTCAATACCATTGGCCGGCTTTTAATGTTGCCGATTCGGCCATAACCGTCGGCGTCACTCTTTTTATTTTTAAAAATCTCCTGTTTGATCGGCACGGTCCGAAATAAACTCCATCTTTTTTCTACAGTAATATATGAAAAAAACAGCCATTATCTTTCCGGGACAAGGCTCCCAGTATGTGGGGATGGGGCAGCAGTTCGTTGAGCAAAAAAAGGACGCAGCTGCTCTGATGAAGCTGGCTGAAGACATCTCCGGCTTCTCCATTCGTACCCTTTGTTTTACAGGACCCATCGAAGAACTGACCCGTGTACGGAATTTACAGCCGGCGGTGACCGCCATCAATTTGATTTGCTGGCAACAGTTGTGTGCCCTGCTGCCGGATTTCAGACCGGCCTTTTTTGCCGGACACAGCCTTGGTGAGTATTCTGCTCTGTATGGCGCGGGAATACTCAGCCAGGAAGATACCCTGACCCTGGTTGCAAAACGCGGTGAACTGATGGAGCGAGAGGGGGCAACGCATCCCGGTGGCATGCGAGCCGTGGTCGGCCTTGACATTGATGAGGTCGAAGCTGTCTTGGCAGCGTATACCGGACCCGGTGTGGTGGTGGTGGCCAACCACAATTCTGCTTCGCAAATTGTACTTTCCGGTGATCAGGAGGGATTGGACGCTGTTGCTGCACAGTGCACTGACAGAGGGGCCAAGGTCATCGCCTTAAATGTGAGTGTGGCAAACCACAGTCCACTGGTTGCCGGGGCCATCGAGGATTTTACCGCCGTCATGGATAAGATAGTGTTCCGGGAACCGCAGGTGCCGGTGCTTTTTAATGTGACCGGCGACTCTGAAAAAGATCCGGTAGCGATAAAGACCATCATGGCCCGTCAGATCGCCTCCCGCGTTCGTTGGTTATCAATCGTGGAACGAATGGTGGCCGAAGGCGTGGAGGTGGTGGTTGAGCTTGGTCCCAGAACTGTTCTCACCGGTATGATGCGTAGAATTTTACCAAAGCAGACACCGATAATCTGCTTGCAGGCCGACACCCCGGCGGGTCTCGTCAAGGTGGCAGAGGTCCTGGCCAGGTAAAAGAGCTTTGGAGTGCCTGAGGAGCTTCCCTCTTGACAAGAATGATTTCTTCGGGTATCAGACTAAATTTTTCCACACAGAGAACGAAAAGAGATTGGTTGCACATCTTTTCAACGCTGGTGGCATTGAATTAAACAGGACCGCATGTTTGAGAATTTAACTGATCGTTTAGAGGGTGTATTTAAAAAATTGCGCGGCCATGGCCGGCTGACTGAAGAAAATATTCAGGAGGCCATGGGTGAGGTTCGCAAGGCACTGCTCGAAGCGGATGTTAACTTTGGCGTTGTCAAAGAATTTATTGCTGCGGTGGCTGATAAGGCCATCGGCCGGGAGGTGTTAACGAGCCTTTCTCCGGGGCAGCAGGTGGTTAAGATCGTCCATGATGAACTGGTCGCCCTGCTGGGCAGCCAGGCTGAGCCACTCAAGCTCGATGGACGACAGCCGGTTACCATTATGCTTGCCGGATTGCAGGGCTCCGGTAAAACGACCACAGCAGCCAAATTGGCTCGCCTGCTCAAAGAAAAGGGAAGGGCACCGCTGTTGGTACCGGCTGATGTGTATCGACCGGCTGCCATTGAACAGCTGCAGGTTCTTGGGGGGCAGGTCGGGGTACCTGTCTTTGCATCCACAGCTGAGCAGAAGCCGGTGGAGATCGCCCGTCAGGCTTTTACTGCGGCCAGTACCGGTCCTTATGATACCGTCATCTTTGACACCGCTGGTCGGCTCCATGTAGATGATGAGCTCATGGTTGAGCTGAGAGAGATCAGTCAAGCTGTCCCGCTCTCCGAAATTCTGTTTGTTGCGGATGCAATGACCGGCCAGGATGCCGTCACTGTTGCCGAGAAATTCAATGCTGATCTGGAGATCACCGGCGTTATTCTAACCAAGATGGAGGGCGATGCCCGTGGTGGGGCCGCCCTGTCGGTGAAGAAGGTGACCGGCAAACCTATAAAGTTTGTCGGTGTCGGCGAGTCTGTTGATGCTCTGGAAGTTTTTCATCCGGATCGGACTGCATCGCGCATCCTGGGGATGGGTGATGTCTTATCGCTGATTGAAAAGGCAGAGGCGGTCGTTGACCAGAAGAGTGCCGAGCAACTGGCAAAGAAGATCCAGAAAAATGCCTTTACTTTAGAAGATTTTCTCGATCAGATTCAACAGATTAAGAAGATGGGCAGCCTGGAACAGATCATGGGTATGATTCCAGGCATCAACAAGCTCAAGCAGATAAAAGATGCCCCTCAACCTGATCAGAAGGAACTGATCAAAACAGAGGCGATCATTCGCTCCATGACATTGAAGGAGCGGCGTAACCATAGAATTATTAATGCCAGGAGGCGAGTACGGATCGCTGAAGGCTCGGGGACATCGGTGGCTGAGGTTAACCGTGTTCTGAAAAGTTATACCATGATGCTGAAAATGATGAAAACCATGAAGGGCAAAGGCATCATGACTGGCGGCAAGCGTCGCAAGCTCCCAAAAGGGCTTATGCGTTAATTTCAATTATCGATTATCATTCATTCAGCAATGCCCGGCAGCCTGGTGGCGCCGTTATATCCACCGGAGGATAGAAAACAATGGCAGTTCGTATTCGTTTGGCTCGAAGAGGAAGGAAAAAACAACCGTTTTATCGTATTGTAGTGGCAGACAGTGAGGCTCCCCGTGATGGTAAGTTCCTTGATATCGTGGGAACGTATGATCCGATGCAGGATCCGGCTGTGGTCACCATTGACAACGAAAAGCTGACCAACTGGATCCAGAAGGGGGCCAAGCCTACGGAAACTGTAGAGAGCCTGATCAAAAAACATGGCGCTGCCGCAGCTGCCTAAATGAAAGAACTGATAGAATTCATTGCGCAAAGACTGGTTGATCACCCGGAGCATGTCAAGGTGAACCTGTTGGAAGAAGAGGACAGTGTCTGTATTGAGCTGCAGGTTGATCAGGAGGATCTGGGGAAGGTGATCGGTAAGCAGGGGAGAACTGTCAGGGCAATGCGGACCATATTGGCTGCATCTCAGCACTGTGAAGGAAAGCGCGCCCGACTTGAAATAATCGAGTAAAGGGCATGTGTCACCCAGACCGGCGTGATGGCCCCCTTGTTCTGTTGGGGACGATAGTGAAGGCGCATGGTGTCAGAGGTGAGATTAAGCTTGCACCGTGTACCGATCATCCTGAGCGTATCGGACGCTATCAGCAGCTGTATTTAACGGGGAAGGACGATCAGGATGTCCGGATATGGACGAATACACGGATCCGAAGCAGTGGACATCTTGTTATTGTTCAGTTGAAGGAATGCACAGATCGCAATCAGGCTGAACAGTTAGTTGGGTCACAGGTCTGGGTACCGGCGTCTGAACTGCCGCCAGCCGGGCCTGATGAGGTTTACCTGTACAGTCTGATGGGAAAACAGGCTGTCAGCATTACGGGTCAATCACTGGGGATTGTTTGCGAACTCCTGTACAGTGCGCAGAACATTCTTGTTCTGCGTGATGGTGATCAGGAATATCTTGTTCCGGCTGTCCGTACATTCATCACCTCGGTGGACGAGACCAAGGTTGTGTTTGATCTTCCACCAGGGCTGATCGAAATGAACCGGTGACGGCGGCAGGGACACATGCATTTTTCGATTCTGACCATTTTCCCTGATTTTTTTGTCTCACCCCTGCAGGAAGGTATTGTTCGCAAGGCGGTCCAGGAAGACAAGGTGAAGATTGCCGTCCACAACATTCGGGATTTTGCCGTGGACAGGCATCGCGTCACTGATGACCGACCTTTTGGCGGTGGCGAGGGGATGGTCATGAAGCCGGAGCCTCTGGCAGCTTGTTTACAGGCCGTCAATCGCACAGAACAGCCGGACCGGGTTGTCCTTCTGTCACCCAAGGGAGTCCGGTTCACCCAGCAGCAGGCCGAGCGGTTGACTGCATACAGACACCTACTCCTTGTATGCGGCCGTTACGAGGGAGTTGATGAACGGTTTCGGGAAAAATATGTCGATGAAGAGCTCTCTCTAGGCGACTATATTCTGACCGGAGGCGAGTTGGCGGCACTTGTGGTGCTGGACGCAGTCTGTCGGTTACTTCCCGGTGTGCTTGGATGTGAAGAGTCTGCAACAAAAGACAGTTTCAGCCGAGGGCTGTTGAAGCATGGACAGTATACCCGGCCGCGGCTGTTTGAAGGTGTATCGGTCCCGGAAGTGTTGCTTTCCGGTGATCATGCTGCTATTGAACGGTTTCGTTTTCTTGAGTCAGTGAAGTTGACCATGGAACGAAGGCCGGAGCTGTTGATGGGGATGAGTTTTTCTCCTGATGAGGAAAAGTTGTTACAGCGTGAAGGATTGCGGAGCCGGATTGACGCCATTACCAGGGGTAACAGAGAAAAGTCACATACAGCTTGACATAGCTCTGATACACTATCCGGTTGTAAATCGAAACGGTGAGGTCATAGGTTCGGCCGTGACCAACCTGGACCTTCATGATATTGCTCGGGCGGGAAAAACCTATGGTATCGGCACCTACTGGGTTGTCACACCATTTCCTGAACAACGAGAACTGGCCGAACAGATTGTGGGCCACTGGACCAAAGGGTTCGGTGGTACAGTCAATCCGCATCGCAGCGAGGCGCTGTCGCTCATAACAGTATGTGCGAGTTATGAGGAGGCTTTGAGTGCAGCCACTCATCGGTTTCAAAGAAAACCCTTAGTGCTTGCCACCTGCGCGCGCGAGCAGGAGAATACTGTGAGCTACGCCGAGGTAAGGAGTCGTGTTTTTGACCATGGCAGCCCTGTTCTGTTATTGTTTGGAACGGGTTCCGGACTCGGTCAGGAACTGCTTTCGTCTGTGGATGGCGTGTTACCGCCCCTGCGCGGGTATACAGGTTTTAACCATCTTTCAGTGCGTTCTGCGGTTTCAATCATCCTTGACAGACTGCTTGGTGAACGTGAGGATAAGTGGGCAAAGAAGAACAGATGATCGCTCTTTATGAGATGAGGGTGACGATACTATCGGATTGAGAAGTTTCCCGGATGACATGGAGGCATCCTTCGACGGCACGACTGTGAACTGTTGCCTGTCGTAAAGCAGAGAATATGGCAATAAATGTGGTTGAGAAGATTGATCTTGAACAGATGCGCTCTGATGTTCCGGAATTTCGTCCGGGCGATACAGTTAAGGTACATATCCGGATCATTGAAGGTAACAAGGAGCGGATACAGGTCTTTCAGGGTGTGGTGATCAAAAGAAAACGCGGCGCCATGAATGCGACCTTTACAGTACGAAAAATTTCCCACGGGGTTGGGGTTGAAAAGACCTTTGCGACGCATTCCCCGCGGATTGAAAAGATTGAGGTGGTAACCCTTGGTCGAGTTCGCCGTTCTCGACTGTACTATCTGCGTGAACGTCGCGGCAAAGCAGCACGTATTCGTGAGCGCGGTGTCCTGTAAGTGATCTCTTTCCGTTTCTTTCCCGGGACGGTGCGCAAAGAGTAACAGGAATGATCCGGAGGCGGTTCAACTGCAGCTGCCTCCGGATCATTCCCTTTTGTTCTTTCTGCTCAGACCGGTTATCCCCTTTGGCGGTCTTCATAGTAGTCCGCGACATGATGCCATGTACCCATGCATCCCCCCTCCTTTTTTACGTACTGCAGCAATTCCTGGAGATTCATTTTTTTTTGAACGTTGGTTTCGTGCTGATGAAGAGACACTGATCGCCGGTGTTGACGAGGCCGGTCGCGGCCCACTGGCCGGCCCGGTTGTGGCGGCCTGTGTCATTTTACCATCGAACTGTGCCTACCATCACTTCCGGGATTCCAAGAAGTTGACACCCCGACAGAGAGAACGACTTTTCACCCTCCTGCACAGTAACGGTTCCATAGTCGGAGCAGGACTGGCCGGCGTCCGTGAGATAGAATCCATGAATATTCTGCAGGCATCACTGCTTGCCATGCAAAGGGCAGTGACTGCCTGTATCGCTGCCGGCCACGGCAGAAGACCCAGGTATCTTCTTGTTGACGGGCGCTTTCCAATACCAATGTCGATTTCACAACTCCCCCTGATTAAGGGTGAGTCAAAGAGCGCCTCTATTGCCGCCGCCTCCATTGTTGCTAAGGTGACAAGAGACAGGCTGATGGCAGAAGCTCATCAGAGATATCCGCAGTATGGTTTTGCTCAACACCAGGGATACCCGACCGGGGCGCATCGGCAGGCAATTGCAAAGCACGGCCCCTGCCCGTTGCATCGCCGTACGTTTCGTGGTGTGGTTGAATTCGTGTGAAAACCGGGCAGATCGACCTCTCCCTGCTGCACGGGATCTGTGGAAACAGGAGGATATCCTTGGACAGACGGAGTTGTTTTAAAGACAGGATACCGGCTGTATGATGAAGCGTGTGTTGACAACTGTTGATATCGGCCGTCAGGGTGAACAACTTGCCATAACGTTTCTGAAGCGGCAGGGATACCGGATAGTTGCGCGTAATTACCGGAAATCTTTTGGTGAGGTTGACATCATCGCCCAACAGAAAAACACGCTGGTCTTTGTTGAGGTTAAGACCAGGCAGTCCACCCGGTTCGGCACTCCATTTGAAGCGGTCGATTGTCGCAAGCAACGACAGCTTTCCAGGATCGCCCAGGATTATCTGCAATCCCATGATTCTGCCGATGTCTCGGCCAGGTTTGACGTTATCGCCGTGCGACTTGATCGTGACGGCGGTCTGGTGGGTATTGATCATTTGCAAAACGCCTTTGAATGCATCGAATAAGGAGGGAACGTGAGGCAAGACACGCACAGCATGCAGGCCCCAATGATCATCACCATGGGATGTCCGGCGGGGATTGGACCTGAAATTATCTGTCGTCTGTTTGACCGGGAACAAGGCGCACTAACGAGAAACTGTATTGTTGTCGGCGATATTCATGTGCTTGAGCAGGCTGCTGCTTGCCTTGGTCTGAATCTCCCCATTGTCTCGTGGATTCCCGGGCAAGCCCTTGTTACGGGAACTCTGCCGGTCCGGCAAGTGCAGACAGTTCGATCAGAGCCTGTTCGCTGGGGACAGCCTGATGCGAATACCGGCCGTATTATGGGCCAGGCTGTTGAGATGGCTGTGGCAATGGTGACAAGTGGAGCCGGTCGGGCGATTGTCACCTGTCCGATCAGTAAAAAAAGTCTGCAACAGGCTGGTTATCCCTATCCCGGGCACACGGAAATGCTGGCCCGTCTGACCAGTACCCAGAGAGTGCGCATGATGATGGCCGGACCACGGCTCAAGGTGGTGCTGGTCACTATTCATGTTCCGCTTGCTCAGGTCAGTGCGCTGCTCACGCAGGAGGAGGTTGAAGATTGCATTGCCATGACCCTGGCAGCTCTGCAGCAGGATTTCGCTTTGAGCGCGCCTCGTATCGCGGTGGCCGGTTTAAACCCCCACAGCAGTGAAGATGGGCTTTTTGGTGATGAGGAGCAACGGATCATTGAACCTGCGGTGAGAGCATTTTCGTCTGATCAGGTGAGCGGGCCCTGGCCACCGGATACCATCTTTTACAAGGCTGCTGCCGGCGGATTCGATGCTGTGGTGGCCATGTACCATGATCAGGGACTGATTCCCTTTAAAATGCTTCATTTTGAAGATGGGGTGAATGTTACCCTCGGCCTGCCGCTGGTGCGTACCTCGGTCGACCACGGTACTGCCTATGACATCGCCGGATGTAACCGGGCCGACCCATCGAGCCTCATGGCGGCCCTGGCTGCAGCCCGCACCATCAGCGCCAACAGGCAGCAGGAGGACAGGACATGAAGACCGGAGTACTGATTGCTTTTGAGGGAATCGACGGAACAGGGAAATCGACACAGTTGCCGCTACTGGCCGGATTCTTACGTGACCGGGGCTATACCGTGGTTGAAACCTGTGAACCCACCTCCGGCCCCTACGGTCAACAGATTCGAGCGTTATATGGTAACCGGCAACAGGTCTCGCCGGACCAGGAGCTGGAGCTGTTCCTGCAGGACCGTCGCCAACATGTCATAGAGTGTATTCAGCCTGCTCTGGAACAGGGGGCGATTGTTCTTACGGACCGGTATTATTTTTCCACAGCAGCCTATCAGGGTGCGGCGGGATGTGATCCCGAACAAATTTTCAGCCGGCATGATTTTGCCCCTGAGCCTGATCTGGTACTGCTGCTGACCCTGACACCGGAAGAAAGTCTGTCCCGGATACGCAACCTGCGTGGTGAGAGTCCCAACGATTTCGAACAACAAGAACAACTTGAGAAGGTTGCCGCTCTCTTTGCTTCTTTTTCACAGAGTTGTATAGTACGTATTCCTGCTGCCCTGCCGATTATGGAGGTGCAGGCCGCTATCCGTAACGTGGTTCAGCAACTACTTGCATGCAAAGAATGCTCATGCTCCGGTTAAATCGTATTTTCTTGTACAGCATTGTCCCTGTTCTCAGTTGCCTGGTTTTTTTGCTTGGCGCCTGTCAAACAAAAAAAGAAGCTCTGCCCGACCGGCAACAGATCACCCGCACTGCCGGTGAAGCTGATTATGCCTGTTCTTATTTTTATTTTCTCTGGGGACGGCATGCCGAACTGCTCCTCCGGTTTGAGGAGGCACTGGAATTTTACCAGAAAGCCCTGATCTGCGATGAGGAGGCGGAATTTATCAGTGAAAAAATTCCAGTCCTCCTTTTGCGACTGGAACGGACTGATGAGGCTGTTACATGGTTGCAGAGATATCTGGCGCTTTATCCGGATAAAACAGCCATGCGGATGCTCTATGCCAAGGCGTTGTCAGAGCAGAACAAAACCGTTGAAGCGATGCAGCAGTACCAGCTGATCAGCGACCGTCACCCCAGGGACCCTGCTATTTTATTGTTGCTTGCTGAGATGTATCTTTCGGCTGATCAGACCGGTGAGGCGAAAAAAATACTTGATCAGGTGCTGTCCGAAGATCAGGAGTCATATCCGGCTCAGCTCCTTATGGCTCGTCTTTATCAGGCTGAAGGAGAAGTTGATGAGGCAGTTGCCGCTTTTCAGAAAGTGCTGGAGCGCCATGATTCCATCGAGGTGCAGATGGAGCTGGGTGAACTCTTTATCAAAAATGAGCGATATGATGAGGCTGCGGCTCTTTATGAACGCCTTGTTGCTGAGAATGATCTCAACGAAAGTGTCCGCCTGGCCCTGATTCATGTGTATCTGCTGCAGAAAAAGGATGCGCTGGCCCTCACAGAACTCAACCGCTTAAAAAAATACGTTGATCAACCCCGACGGGTCGATCTGATCATTGCACGTCTTTACGCAAAACAGCAGCAGTATGATAAGGCGATTGCTGTTCTTGAAAAGATTGTGGAAAAGGAGAATCCGGCAGAGGCCAGATACCTGCTTGCCTTATTACTTGCGCATCAGCAGAAATACGAGCAGGCGCTCAAGCATGTCCGTCTTGTTGACCGCAAGTCGCCGGAGTATCTTGAAGCGCTCTTTTTACATGTCCGCATTTTGAAAGAGCAGAATAAGGTGGCCGAGGCCAAGGCTCTGCTGAAGTCGCACCTCAACACGCCGGAGTATCGTAATGCCGAGTTGTATATCCTGCTGGCCGCCCTTTACCAGCTGGAAGATCGAACCGATCAGGGGAAGAAGGTACTGCAGCAGGGACTTAAAATTTTTCCCAACGATGAGAACCTGCTGTATGAATACGGCCTGATTCTTGAAGACAGCGGCGAACACAGTGCGGCGCTTGCGGTTATGCAACGGATCATTGCCTTTCAGCCGGACAATGCGGCAGCGCTCAACTTTGTGGGTTTTAGCTGGGCGGATAAAAAAATCAATCTTAACCAGGCCCTGGATTACATCCAAAGGGCGATCAGGCTTAAACCGGATAACGGCTATATCCGTGACAGTCTTGGCTGGGTGTACTTTCGTCTGGGTAAGCTTGATCAGGCCATCATAGAACTGGAGACTGCTGCTCGACTTTCACCGGAAGATGCAGTTATCCTGGAACATCTGGCAGATGTGTATCTTGAAAAAGGCCGGCTCAAAGATGCGCTGGACACCTATACAAAGGCACTGGAACTGGACCTGGATGAGGAGGAGCAAAGCCGTATCCAGGAGAAGATCCGAATTCTGGAAAGACAGGGCAGTCAGTGATGCGAGCGAGCAACCAGACACCGTTTGTTGCCGCCATACTCTGTTGCCTGCTGGTTCTGTCAGGGTGCATGGGGAAACAACCGCAGACAGTACCGCTGAATGAGGCCGGCAGGCAGGAGGCTCTGTCTCTCTGGGAGACTTTTCTCAGTCGTGATACTCCTCCGGCGGTAGATGCTGATGTTCGGGTCGGATGGGATGTGCTTGGCAGTAAAGGAGGCGTGGCGGCCACACTCATAGCTGAGCAGCCTGCCTTTTTTCGCTTTGCTGCCAATGACCCGCTGGGGCGTTCACTTCTTCTTGCTGTCAGCGATGGTACCTCTTTCACGCTGATCGATAACCGAAAAGGTCATGTTTCGCAGGGCACCATCCACTCCAGGTTCTGGCGATCGTATATTCCGCGTTCAGTGCGAGCGGAAGATCTCTTCTCTTTGCTGGGGGGATGCGTAACCGCAGGGGAGGGGGCAGACGCGCAACCGGCTCAGGATGAGCAGGCGCGGGGGTTCTGGTATCAGTGGCAGGACGATCGCGGGCTTCGCCATCATGTGCTGTTGAGCCGGTATCATGGTGAAGTACATCAGCACATGCTGATCGACGGCAGGGGGGAGGTTGTGCTGGATTTCCAATACTCTGATTATCTGCAGGATACGAAAAGCGGGTATAGCTGGCCAGGACATCTGCAGGTTACCGGCGCTGCCGTTACCGGAACATTAACCCTTCGTGTAGAGCAGATTTATTCCTATACGCCGAAGGGGGAGGCCGCCTTTCACCTGGTGGCGCCTCCCCATTTCACAGTCGAACAGATTCCCTGACGTTATTTTTTTGTGGTGTTGACGATGAGGGCGTACAGGTTGTCGTCTTTGAAGAAGACCTGTTGCAGATCGTAGCTGTGGTTCGGCTCCAGCTCGACGATGATACGGATGCGGTCCGGTTTTTTCGTTTTTGATGTGCGGATGGCCTTCACGAATTTTCCGTCGGCCTTGATGAGTTTCTTGGAGCCGTCAAGCAGTTTGGTCTTGTTGAAATCGCAGATAACCCGCGGGACTCCCTCTTCAACGCCATGGACCGCCGGAGGATGAAAACCGTTGAGTTTAAACAGAACCATCTCTCCTTTTGGGGAGGAAGGATCGAATTTGACATATTCCAGTTCCGGATTGTCAGCGGTTTTCAGGGCACTGGCCGGTTTTGGTGAAGTGGTTGCGGTTTTGTCAGCTGGTTCGGCTGCAGGCTGTACCGGGGCTGCGGCTTTTTTGGCCTGTGTTGGCTCTTTGTCTGCAGCCTTGGCAGCAGTGGTTGCATCTTTCTGGGAATCGGTAACCGGGGCTGCGGCTTTTTGGACCTGCGCCGGCTCTTTGTCTGCAGCCTTAGCAGCAGTGGTTGCATCTTTCTGGGAATCAGTAACCGGAACTGCCGCTTTTTTATCCTTTGTCTCTTTTGCTGCGGTAGTGTCCTTTACCGGCTCAGCTGCCGGGGTGGTGGGTACAGTTTGCTCCTTTTCCTTTTTCTCCGCAGGCGTTGCAGCCGTTTCTTTTTGAGGGGCTGCTTCAGATTTTTTTTCAGGCGGAGTCGATTTTGCCTGCGGGGCTGTCTCTACTTTCCCTGTTGATGCCGATGAAGGGGCAGGGGGTACTGCGGCGGCAGCGGCAGGGGCTGATTTTTCCACTGCAGGCGCAGGTGGCGGGGTTGTAGCAGGTTGCTGAGGTGCCTTGTCTGCCTTCTCGGGTTTTGCTGCTGCAGAGGATTTTTCTGTCTCTTTTCCCGATGCTTTCGCTGCAGCTTCAGTCTTGCTGCCCTGTTTGGGTGGTGCAGCAGCTGTATCGGGTCCGGTGAGGCGAACGATCAGTGAGGAACTCTGTTCGTCGAAATGTTGGGTAAAGGTTACGCCTTTCAACGTATTGACATCAAAGACAATGCGAGTTTTTGGAACATCGCCGCTGTGCACGCCTACCCGCACACGTTGAACGAATGGACCGTTCACAGAGGTGGTATTTTTTACGGCTTTCCCGAGAGTCATCGCTGCAAAATCAAAAATGATCCTGGGGTTTCCATCTTTCAACGTAAAAGTTTTTGGGGTATAGGAGCCATTCAACTGCAGAACCACCACTTCAGTATTTGCCGAGAGAATGGAGTGCTTGATGTTCAGCAACTGGGGACTGTCCTGGGCAACAGCCAATCCGCAACAAGACAAGAAGATGAGCAGGGTAGAAGTGATAAGAGAGACAAGTGATTTCTTCATGTTTCCATCCAAAGTTGAGAAAGTAGAGCTGTGTGACCGGTCAACTAGTCTGTGTTTTTTACTGAAATATTGCAAAAAACAATCCTGATTGAATAGTTTAAATCGATTGTTCTGTTTTTTTGTTGTCGGTGGGAGGAACCGGGGTGAACATGGACAGGCGTGTGCAACTTCTTGTCTTTGTTACGCCATACCACTGTATGTTGACCTGAAACGTACCCTTTTTTTATTTTTTACACGAGAGTTTTCGTTGTTATGCATTCTTCCGATATCCTTGATCTTGATACCATCCTGCCTTTAGTCCACAAGCCGGGTCAATATATTGGCGGTGAGTTGCATGCCACCTGTCGTGATATAGACGCCGGTTGCCTCAATTTCTGTCTGATTTTTCCGGATCTTTATGAAATAGGCATGTCCCACCAGGGGTTGCAGATCCTCTATCATATCCTTAATGCACACGATCAGTACAGAGCACATCGGGCCTATGTGCCGGATGTGGATATGGAAGAGCAGCTACGCATTCATGGCATGCCACTTTTTGCCCTTGAAAGCAAGAGAAGTTTGGCGGCGTACGATGTGCTGGGCATCACGTTGCCCCATGAGTTGTGTTACAGCAATATCTTGACTGTACTTGCGTTGGCCGGAATCCCATGGCGTTCTGAGGCTCGGAATGATACCCATCCGTTGATCCTTGGTGGCGGTGCCTGTGCCCTGAATCCTGAACCTGTTGCTGATTTTTTTGATGCCATTGTCCTTGGAGATGGTGAAGAGATAATCCTCGAACTTGCCGGGATACTGTTGCTTGCCAAACAGGAACAGTGGGACAGATCAGCCGTGCTCAACCGGTTGTCGGGCGTTACCGGTGTCTATGTGCCTTCCTTTTTTGCACCCCGGTATCAGGGTGATCGACTGGTTGATATACAATCGCGCAAAAATGAATACGGGGTGGTGCGCAAACGGGTGCTCTCGCAGCTGCAGACAGCATCCTACCTGCAACATCCTCTGGTACCGGTGGTCAAACCGGTCCATGATCGACTTGGGGTGGAGATCGCCCGGGGCTGTACCCGGGGCTGTCGGTTTTGTCAGGCCGGCATGACCTATCGGCCGGTTCGGGAACGAACACTTGAAGAGATCATGGAGTTGGCGGAGCAGGGAATTGCTCACTCAGGTTTTGAGGAACTGGCGCTTCTGTCCTTATCCACCGGTGATTTTTCATGTCTGGGCGAATTGATGGGCGTTTTGATGGATCGCTTTGCCAATGAACGTGTTGCTGTATCCATGCCGTCAATGCGTGTCGGAACGTTGACTCCGGAGATCATGGAGCAGATCAAGCGGGTGAGAAAGACAGGTTTTACCATTGCACCGGAGGCCGGCACCGAACGGTTACGACAGGTTATCAATAAGGGGATAACCGAAGAAGACCTGCTGACCACCTGTTGCGATGCCTTTGCTCTAGGGTGGAAGTTGATCAAGCTCTACTTTATGGTGGGTCTGCCCACGGAAACCGAAGAGGATCTCGAGGGTATTGTTCACCTTGCGAAAAAAGCACGGGCACAGGCCGGGTCGGGGAAAGGCAGGCCCGTGCAGATGAACCTTGGCGTGGGTACCTTTGTTCCCAAACCGCATACACCCTTTCAGTGGGAGGAACAGATCAGTCTGGAGGAATCACAGCGACGGATCAATCGATTGAAGGAGATGGTGCCGAGGCATGGGTTTAAGATAAAATGGCATGATCCTGAGCAGTCGTTTCTGGAGGGCGTTTTTGCCAGGGGTGACCGGAGACTGTCCACCCTGATTGAGCGGGCCTGGCTGGATGGTGCCCGTCTTGACAGCTGGTCCGAACACTTTGATCTGGAGCGGTGGCGAAAAGCTGCGGCAGCCTGTGGACTGCAACTGGAAAGCTACCTTCGGCGTCGTGAGCTGACGGATATCTTACCCTGGGACCATCTGCACAGTGGGGTTGATCGTCTCTTCCTGGAAAAAGAGCTGGCCAGAGCCCTGCAGCAACAGTACACGCCGGACTGTCGGAATAACGCCTGTCAGGGATGCGGGCTCTGCGATTTTAAGACTGTACGTCCGATTGTCCACGAACGGTTGGTCAGTCTGCCCCAGGCAGAGGCGAGGACCACTGAAAAGCAACCCAACAGACCGCCGGTAAAAGGATATGTTTACCGTGTCCATTACTCCCGTTTAGGGCAGAGCCGGTATTACGGTCATCTTGAGCTTTTACAGCTGGTGTTTCGCACACTGCAGCGCGCCGGGTTACCGCTTAAATTTTCCAGTGGTTTTAACCCGACGCCTCGTGTTTCTTTCAGCCAGGCACTGCCCGTTGGTGTGGAGAGTCAAGCGGAATACTTTGATATGGAACTGTCTCAACCCCTGACCTCTATAGATGCTACCGCTGCACTTCTTAACAGGCAGCTTCCTGAGACCATTCGAGTCGTATCGATTGCTGTTGCTCCCCGCACGGTGGCCATGCGCTCTGTCACCAGTTACGTTGTGCACAGCGATGCTTTCCCGGAGGACCTTTCTGACAGAATCGAGGATTTTCTCAACTGTACAACCTTCTCTGTTGAACGGTTTCGTAAGAACAGACGGCAGAAAGTAGACCTGCGCTCTTTGGTGACCGGGTTGAGCGTGCACAATGGATTCCTGCAGCTTGAAATATCCGGTGAGCAGGGAAAGCCCGGAACCAATCCACGGGAAGTTTTGATGAAGATCCTGAATCTTGATGAACAATCGGCATTGCTTGCCCGGATAATGAAAACCTCGGTCTCTGAAAGTACATCCTCATCTTGAGAATTTCCCGGGATTGCTGTAGATAGAACCGACTGATCCCAGCCGACGCGTAACAGATGCGGTGAGGATCAGGCTTCCCATGACGATCGCGTGCGGCACGATATA
Organism: Desulfobulbus oligotrophicus; assembly: GCF_016446285.1. Classification (NCBI taxonomy): domain Bacteria; kingdom Pseudomonadati; phylum Thermodesulfobacteriota; class Desulfobulbia; order Desulfobulbales; family Desulfobulbaceae; genus Desulfobulbus; species Desulfobulbus oligotrophicus. Next base: position 3,075,710 of record NZ_CP054140.1, on the reverse strand, counting down.
CCCATGTCCTGAAACTGCGCCGCCACCTATTTGATTTGCCAAACAAAGAAGGAGAAAGCATGAAAAAAATTATTCTGCGCGAAGATGAGATGCCGACCAGGTGGTATAACGTAATTCCGGACATCCCCAACGGCCTTGAGCCGCCGCTTGATCCGGAAACTCTGCAGCCGGTCGGTCCGGAGAAGCTGGCCGCCGTGTTTCCCATGGGCCTTCTTGAGCAGGAGATGAGTCAGGAACGATTTATTGATATCCCGCAGGAGGTTCTGGAAATCTACAAGATATGGCGGCCTTCCCCTTTGGTGCGTGCCTATAAGCTGGAAGAGGCCCTGGGAACAAAGGCCAAGATCTTTTTCAAAAACGAAGGTGTCTCTCCGGTGGGCAGCCATAAGCCCAACTCCGCGGTACCTCAAGCCTATTATAATAAACGTGAAGGTGTCAAAAGACTGACCACTGAAACCGGTGCCGGCCAGTGGGGGTCAGCCCTGTCCATGGCTGCCTCCAGATTCGGTCTTGAGTGTAAAGTCTACATGGTACGGGTCTCCTATGACCAGAAACCCTACCGCAAGTTTATTATGCAGACCTTCGGGGCAGAGGTGGCGGCAAGCCCGAGTATGGATACCAGGACCGGTCGGGCAATCCTTGCCAGGGATCCGGACACCCCCGGTTCTCTGGGTATTGCCATTTCCGAGGCCCTGGAAGATGCGTCTGCTCATGACGACACCAACTATGCCCTTGGCTCAGTCTTGAATCATGTTGTGTTGCACCAGTCCATCACCGGCCTTGAGGCCAAAAAGCAGATGGAGATCGCGGGTGAGTATCCTGATGTCATTATCGGCTGCTGCGGTGGCGGGTCTAACTTTGCCGGCTTGATGGTTCCATTCATCCCGGATTATCTTGACGGTAAAAAAATCGAGTTTATCGGGTACGAACCAGCCTCCTGCCCGTCGATGACCGGCGGCAAGTTGGCCTATGATTCCGGTGATGTCGCGATGATGACTCCGTTGCTTTACATGTACACCCTGGGGCATGATTTTGTCCCGCCCGGCATCCACGCCGGTGGTTTGCGCTACCATGGTATGGCCCCGATTGTTTCGGCACTGGTCCGTGATGGTATTGTCATCCCCAAGGCCGTCCATCAGATGGAGTGCTTTGAGGCCGGTATTTTGTTTGCCAAAACCGAGGGGATCATCCCGGCACCGGAAACAACCCATGCTATTCGCGGTGCAATCATCGAGGCCATGAAAGATCCTAAAGAACCCAAGACTATTCTTTTCAACTTTTCCGGACACGGTCTGATCGACATGGCCGCCTATGATAACTACCTCAACGGTAAGCTGAGCGATTACAGTTATCCGCAGGAACAGATAGATGCCTCGTTGGCTCGCCTGCCCAAGGTCGGTTGAGCAACAGACCGGACGTACTGCACGGTGGCTGAGGAGCTTCAGCCACCGTTCCTGTTTTTGTCTGTTGGCCCTGTTGGTTGTCTGTCCGCCGCAGCCCGGGTTTGCGGACTGTCGTCTCCTTGCTGATCTTGCCCCGCAGGGAGCCTATGGCGTTGCCGATGGTAACGGTCGGATTATCCAGGCCTGTCGACCGGATCAGCCGATGGTGCCGGCCAGTGTGCTCAAGATAGCCACTGTGTCCGCAGCGCTGGCCATGTTCGGACCGGACCATCGATTCCGTACGGATTTTTTCCTTGACCGCTCCGGCAATCTCTATGTGAAGGGCTGGGGAGATCCCACCCTTGTCTCTGAAGAGATCGCAGCTGTTGTTCAAGAGCTGCGGCAAAGAGGGATACACCACATTAACACCCTGTATGTTGACACCTCTGCCTTTGCCCTGACTGCTCAGACACCCGGTTCGGAACAGAGTACCAACCCCTATGATGCACCGGTCGGTCCGCTTTCGGTCAACTTCAACTCTGTGGCAATTGTCAAAGAACCCAACGGACGCATTGTCTCTGGTGAGGCTCAGACACCGACCCTGCCGATCATGCAGACACTGGGTCGAGGCCTTTCTCTGGGGGCGCACAGGATCAACATCTGTACCGGCGGCTGTGATGTTGAAGCCCGGACAGCACAGTACGCCGGTGAACTCTTCCAGGCGTTTCTGCAGCGAGCAGGTATACCGGTTGACCGTCTGGGCGGACAACAGATTGTGCCGGAGGATGCAGGGCATCTCTATACCCATTACAGCACCCGGAGTCTGGTTGAGGTCAGTCAATCGATGCTGTATTACTCATCCAATTTTACGGCAAATCTTGTTTTTCTTGCCTGTGGTGCCAAAAGGTACGGTTTTCCGGCAACCTGGGACAAGGCTGTGCAGGCTGTGCATCAGGAGCTGGTTCAACAGCTGGGCCCGGATACTGCCGACGAAATCATGCAGGTGGAGGGAGCAGGATTGTCACGGCGTAACCGGGTGACTGTGCAGGCTATGTTGCAGCTGTTGAACAGATTCCGGCCGCAGATTGATCTGCTGAAAAACGAGCATGGCATCCGGATGAAGACCGGCACGCTGACCGGAGTGTACAATCTGGCCGGATACCTGCCCGGCGGCCAGGCGTTTGTTGTTTTACTCAACCAGTCGACCAACGTCCGGGGAGAGGTTTTGGATCGTCTGGTACGACGCTACGCTGTCGGCCCATCATCCACTCTCAGTGCGCAGTTCTCTCCTGTGCATTGATTTTTATGTCGAAAAACGCCGGTCATACGGACGGTCTGATAGACAAAAAATGCTTTGCACTTATATTAGATGCCACAGGAGATTCTGTTTGTCTAACTTTATTGGGAAGTCACATCTATGGAGTACTATCAAATCCTCGGCGTGGATAAAAATGCCACTGCCGACGAGATCAAGAAAGCCTATCGTAAACTGGCCCTGAAGTATCATCCGGATAAAAATCCGGGTAACAAGGAGGCTGAAGAGCAGTTCAAGAAGATAAGCGAGGCCTATGCTGTCCTCTCAGATCAGGAGAAGCGGCAGCAGTACGATACCTTTGGTTCAGCTGGTTTTCGACAACGCTATAGCCAGGAAGATATCTTTCGTAACTTTGACCTCAATGATATTTTACGGCAGTTCGGCTTTGGCGGCGGGTTTCGCTCCGGGGGTGGGACTACTTTTCACACAAGTGGTTTTCGTGGCGGTGGTTCACCATTTGAGAATATTTTTGGGCAGACCGGTATGCGGGGCGACAGTGGAGGAAGTTACAGACCTCAGCCGATTCAGGGCAGTGATCTTACCTATGAGATGACGGTCTCCCTGGAAGATGTGCTGCACGGAACAGAAAAAACCATCAGCCTGCGGCGCGGGGATCAGACCGAGAAAGTCGCTGTCAAGGTACCAAAAGGAATTGAAGACGGCAAACGGCTTCGGTTAAGCGGCAAGGGGGCAGCTTCTTCAGGTGGCGGTCCTGCAGGTGATCTGTACCTTAAGATGCATGTTGCACCGCATCCGGTTTTTCAGCGTCAGAAGGATGATCTGGTCGTGGAGCATCGTATTCCGTTTAGTGAAGCCTGCCTGGGGACCAGTGTGGATATAACCTCTCTGGATGGCAAGAAGTTCAATGTAAAGGTACCGGCCGGTATCCAGCAGGAAGCCATGCTCCGGATCAAAGGGCACGGTCTTCCTGCCGGACCAATCGGCGGACAACGTGGTGATCTGCTCGTGAAAATCGCGATTCGCATTCCCAAAACCCTGACTCCGGAGCAGGAAGAGGCGGTTCGGGCCTTATCCACGGTGGGGCTTTAGACCATTTGCCTGCTGCAAGGCTGCCAGGTTAAGAGCTCGCAATCACTACGAGTCCGTGCTCAACAGCCTTCAAGCTTTTTTCGGTCCGCACCTTTTTTCTTGTCAGACGGTATGAGGCCGGCTTCTTCAGCATCCTTTTTTGCCTCGTCGACTTTTTCCTTTGTTGCATCGACCACGTCTTGAACAGTCTGTTTTGTCTCGTCGATCACTTCTTTTGTCTTATCAGCCGCCTCCTGTACAACCTGCTCAGTCTTCTCTTCAACCTGAGCAGCTGCCTGGCGGGCCTCTTCCATCGGTTTTTGTACCGCCTCTGCAGCGTCCTTGCCCAGCTGCTCCTGCGGCGTCACTGTTTTCTTTTCTTCGGTTTTGTTTTGATCGCCGGAACAACCGGTGAACAAAAGGGCACTTAAGGCCAGGCCTGCCAGCAGATACACAGTTTTTTTAGCGTTTAACATACGTCTGTCTCCTCATAGTTTTTAGTTATCGACGAGTTGGTTAATAGAATCACCCAGTCGTTTGATACCCTCAACAATGGTTGATTCATCGGAGCATGAGAAATTTAAGCGAAGTGTGTTGCTGTCCTTACGGTCAACATAGAACGGGGTTCCGGGGACAAAAGCTACTTTTTTGGCAATAGCCATTTCAAAGAGCTGCATGGACGAGGCCCCTTCAGGCAGAGTCACCCAGAGAAACATGCCGCCCTCGGGGTTGGTGCATTGAACATTGGCCGGAAAGTACGTTTTGATAGCGTTGATCATGGCCTCCTTTTGTTGACCATACTGTCTGATGATGGAGGCGATATGGGTGTCAAGATCATTATCCAGCAAAAAGCGATGCAGAATGCGTTGAGCCAGATAGTCGGTATGGAGGTCGGCAGCCTGCTTGGCCACCACGATCTTTTCCATGATTGGTCGCGGAGCGACGAGCCAGCCCAATCGCAGGGCCGGAGCCACGGTTTTGGAAAATGAGCCGAGCAGGACCGTGTTGTCTGGCAGCAGCTGCTTAAAGGAGATCTTGCGGTAGCCGGTAAAACGGAGGTCGCCGTAAGGGTCATCCTGAATGATCAGGCAGGTACGACCTTGCATCAGGTCGGCTACGGCGTGACGGTTCTCGTTGGTATAGCTGATGCCGCTGGGGTTTTGAAAGTTCGTCACCGTGTAGAGGAGTTTGGGTTGCCGCTCACGCAGTACCCCGGCCAGGGCTGTGGTATCCATACCGCCTTCGTGCACCGGCACCGGAGAAAAGCGGGGACGGTACAGGGAAAAGGCCTGGATGGCGCCGAGGTAGCCGGGTTCCTCAATGATCAGATCATCGCCCTTGTTGAGAAAGATCTTCCCCAGCAGGTCAAGCCCCTGTTGTGAGCCGGTGGTGATGAGGATGTCTTCAACCGGGATATCGAGGCCGTCTTTCTGCCGGTAGCGGTCGGCAATAAATTGCCGCAGTTCTGGATACCCCTCGGAGTTTGTGTACTGTAAAATTTCGTGACCAGCCTCTTCAAAGACATCGTGGGCAGCCTTCTGCAACCCCCTGACCGGAAAGAATTCACGGTTTGGCAGGCCGCCTGCAAAGGAGATGATCGATTTATCGATGGTTACCTTGAGGATCTCACGAATAAACGATTTGGGTACATCGGTGATACGGTCGGAGAAAGCATTTTCCATGGGGAGCTCCTATGAGGGGAAAGTCGCTTGCCGAGCTTGGAACTGTTGCCGGTTCAAACAAGGAGACACTCACCTCCGTTTATACAAAAGACTCGCGCGTACGATACACCGTGGCTTGGCTCTTGGCGATGAGTTTTTGACTGTTCCTGTCAGTAACGACAATATCATAGAGAGCAGTGGTCTTGCCCGCTTGCACCTCTTTTGCTTCAGCCACCAGCTGGTCGCCTATGTTGGCTGGTCGCAGAAAGCTGATGGCCACATTGAGCGCCAGGCTGGTACGACCGTGGGAGTTGCTTGCCGCGGCAAAGGCAATGTCGCCCAAGGCGAAGACCAGGCCACCATGGGTAATGCCGTGAAAGTTGAGCATTGTTTTGCTGACAGTGATCGACACGCGGCTGTACCCAGGCTCGATGGCTTCGATAGTGGCGCCCAGCCAGTCGGCAAAGGCATCGTCACGGATGTGGTTTTCAATTTCCGGTTGTATCATGGTTGTTGTACTCTGTATTTTTTGATCCCCTTACCACAGGAGAAGTTGATTCCGCCAAACGACAAGAAGATGGCAGTGAACACAGCCAGGGGTTTTGCTCCTTGTCGTATTGGGTATGGTTTGTGCAATCCTTTCTTTTTGATATCATTGAGTATTTTTCCAGATCCAATGTATCAGAAAGCAAAAGGATTTTCACGTTGAAATGATATTGTTTCAGTAGGTTGATCAGCTTTGCACTGTCGAAAATCCAGGTCCGAAACTTGAGTTGATATGAAAATGGTCAAGGTGTTTTGTTCGGAGCGGTAAAAAACGTTTGACTTCGCCCGGTTGCAGCTTGACCATGGATTATGACCCCTTGCCGGCCGAGTACCTCGTTGACATGGAGACGTTGTTGGGCTTGTGTACCATTGTGTTTGGTATCGAGAAACTACCTAATCGTGGTGTTCGGTCAGCACCGCGATTATCCACCTTGGGAGAATTATGGAACCACAGGACGTCGGGAAGAGTTACGACCTTATTGCTGACCGCTGGCGTAGCGATCGGTTTACCAAAGACAATGGTATTATCCAGCATGAGAAGGCCATAGCCTTTACAAAACTACGAGGCGCGGCCCTTGACATAGGTTGTGGTGGCAGCGGACGTTTAGTTGACATACTGCTCAACCATGGGTTTTCGCCAGAAGGGCTGGACATATCCAGCAAGATGCTGGAGCTTGCTCGCTCCCGCCATCCGCGCGTGCCCTTTCACCACGCAGACATATGCCGGTGGAAATTTCCCCATTCCTACGATTTCATTTCGGCTTGGGATAGTATTTGGCACGTGCCGCTATGGGCTCAGGAGCAGGTGCTGCTCAAGATGTTATCCGGTCTTAGCCTTGGTGGAGTTGCCATATTCACCGTTGGTGGCACGGAGGGTCCAGGCGAAATAACCAACTCTTACATGGGGCCTCCCATGTACCACAGCACGTTGGGTATTTCCCGGACATTGGAGGCAATTGCACAGGCTGGATCAGTCTGCCGTCACCTGGAGTACGATCAGTACCCGGAACTGCATGTGTACATCATTTGCCAACGCATGAGCTTGGGAAGCGAGTGAGGCGGTACATCCGGCGATAAAAGGTATAGGCCAATGAAAATATTCAACATAAAAGAAGATGGAAAATTTGAAGAGTTCTCGCAGACCCATTTCCAAGTCGACCTCGAGGAATCGATATTGGAAAATTGGCTTGAAAGCAACTCCGACGACATTCTTGAAGACGGTAAACTTCTCATCATCGGCCGACAGGTTACGACAAATCTTGGCAGCATAATCGATCTTCTTGGAATTGACAGAGAAGGTAACACTGTCGTTATTGAACTGAAACGGGACAGAACGCCTCGTGAGACTTTAGCCCAAGCTTTGGAATATGCCTCATTTGTGGAGGAGCTTGACACGGATCAACTCGAAGAAATTCTTCAGCGGTATGTAAGTGACGAGGCATTAAATCTTGCTAGCTACCATAGAAATTATTTTGAACTCGCATCGGATGAAGCCGTTTCTTTCAATAAGGAGCAACGCATTGTCCTTGTTGGGCAGAGAATCACCGGGGAAATCCGACAAACAGCATCTTTCTTGCGGAGAAAAGGCCTGAGAGTCACCTGCCTTGAGTTTTCCTATTTTCAAGCGAATGGCGGCAAGCATCTCCTCTCCTATGACGTCGTAGTTGGAAAAGAGCCAACCAAAATAAAGCAAATAACCTCTGGGGCCCTGCCGATTGTTTCGCAAGATTCATTCATGGAATCTCTTGATAAAAACGGCAAAGAGGTTTTTGGTCAACTACTCAAATTCGCGGCCGAGAAGTCATTTCCCATCCACTGGGGCACGAAAGGTTTCTCGATGAACATAGACAAAAAAGGTGTGCATGTCGCCATTTGCTATGGCTATCCACCAAAAGCAGTCTTCAAGCAGTCGGTCTACACGGCCCTTGTCGGCAGAGGTGGGTTCCTGAGTAAATTGGATGTCCCCGAATCGGAAATGAATCAATTTTGGCAAGAGGCCCAGGCAACAGGTCTCTTTCAACCAGCAGGCCGAGAACTCAAAGTTTTGATAAATCGGAAGTTCAATAACACGGAAATTCAAACTCTTATTGGCTGGCTGGAGAAGGTCGCTGCAGCCATTGAAAGCCATGAATTAAAATGAACGGCTGTGCCGAACAATCGGTTGCACATGGATTGCAATTCCACTGCGCTCCATTGCAACCAGTGAACCGCAGTACCGACTTCGTCGAGTACCGCGATTAGCTTTCAATAGGGAGTCCTTATGCACCATCAACGTAGAGCATTATTCTTATCCCATGGAGGTGGCCCGCTACCACTTCTCGGTGACGATGCGCATGCCGACATGGTCGCTTGCCTGAAGGAAATTGCGGCAATGATCGCCAGACCTTCAGTAATTATTGTCGTCAGTGCTCACTGGGAGGCTGGAAACGCAACCGTGACTTCCGGTGTCAACCCAGGTTTGATATATGACTACAGCGGCTTCCCGCCCGAGTCCTATGAAATCACCTATCCCTGCCCCGGCAGCCCGCGCTTGGCGAGTTCCATAACCAGGCAACTTGAAACAGCAGGCATCAATGTCATGGCTGACAGCACCAGAGGATTCGATCACGGACTGTTCGTGCCCCTAAAGATCATGTATCCGGAAGCAGATATACCCTGCGTGCAATTGTCCCTCATTAAAAGCTTTGATCCTCTGGCACACATAAAGCTGGGCCGTGCCCTCCAAGGCTTGAGTGATCCATCAATACTCCTGATTGGTTCGGGGTTTTCCTTCCATAACATGCGAGCCTTTTTTACACCGGCAACCGTGGATTCCAAGAATGCGAATAAGTCGTTTGAGCATTGGCTGGTGGATACCTGCTCAAATAAAAACATTTCGGAAGAAGAAAGAATCAAAAGGTTGGTCAATTGGGAAGCCGCACCCTCTGCCCGCTACTGCCACCCCAGAGAGGAACATTTGTTACCTCTTCTGGTCTGTTATGGGTTTGCAGCGTCTGCCTGTACCAAATCTTTTGAATTGCAGATTCTTAATAAAGAATCGAGCATGTACTTGTGGGATTATGCAGGCTGATAAATAGCTGCACAAGACAGTTTTTCCGTTCTTTGTTGTGCACTTCAAAACTACCTGATCGGCGACGGAGCCGGTCAGCACCGCGATTTTTCTACTTGCCGTTTGCCGATACTCCAATGTATCGGAAAGCAAAAGGATTTTTACGTTAAAATGGCATTGTTTCAACAGGTTGATCAGTTTTCCACTGTCGGAAATCCAGGTTCGAAACTTGCGGTCTCCGGTGGAACAGACATCTGCAAAGGCCCGGAATGTGCTGGTCTGACCGTATGTTTGCGAGGGCTTATTTTTATAGCATTTATTGATTCGACTATTAGGATGGGAGGATATTAGTTTTTAAATTATATAATATTAAAATATTTCTTATGTTTACCCGTCCATTATGCAAGAACTGTTAAATTCACCGGTGTTTACCTGGGTTATTGTTCCTTGTTTAATCTGTTTGGCAAGAATTGCTGATGTCTCCCTTGGAACATTGCGTATTATCTTCATTTCGAGAGGAATGAAGTTGTTTGCTCCTTTTGTCGGTTTCTTCGAGATTCTTATCTGGTTGGTTGCTATCACTCAGGTTATGAATAACCTGAACAATATAGCGCATTTTCTTTCCTATGCCGTTGGTTTTTCTCTTGGTAATTATCTGGGTATTCTTCTTGAGGAAAAACTTGCAATGGGAAAAAATATTATTACTATTGTTATTCCTGGTGATGCCTCATTGCTTATACATTTTTTACGAGAAAAAGGGTTTAGTGTCACTGTTGTTGACGGTAAAGGTGCAAAGGGTGATGTGCATGTACTGTTTACTGTTATCAGGCGTTCAGAACTAAACTCTGTTGTCTCAATTATTAAGCGTTTTCATCCCAAAGCCTTCTATACAGTAGAGGATATTCGCTTTGTTTCCGGTGGGGTGTTTCCAGCCATCAGTAACACGTCCAGGTTTAAGTTCTTGTCATTCTTGAATACAGGCAAATAAAGGGCAGGGTACAGGCAGGGAGGATCTGGACAAGGGACTGCTTCGCCGTTGTCTGTCAGGGGATGTGAGGAGATGCAGTCTATCGTGAGAATAGAACAGGAAAATATGTTTTACAGACGACCTTTTGGCTCCAGATGAGGGTAGGGTTTACTCTTCATTTTTAATCGCCTGTGAAGTTCGCATATCTTGTTTAGCTGGTCGGCATCAATGAAAGCCGGACAGTGGGCACGTTGTTGTGCCCACCCCGGATACAGCAGTATTCTCAATAATTTGCATCGGCAAAGGCCAACCAACCACCAGCCCCGATCAGTTTCTTGTCAAAGGGATTGAGGGTGAACTCACAGGTCACGCTTTCACCTGTGCTGCTGGTGGCGGTCAACTTCTCTTCTTCCAGATCCACGGCCACAGTCACCTTGCCCTGAAGGGCAAAGAGCCGGTTGATGTCTTCTTTGCTTAACTCCACTGCCAGAATGCCGCAGTTAAACATGTTCTGACGAAAGATACGGGCAAAGCTCTCACCAATGACCACATTGATGTCATTGACTTCTAATGCCCAGACTGCATGCTCACGGGAAGATCCGCAGCCGAAGTTGGAGCGGGTGATCAGCACCCTGGCCTCTTGCATCTCCTGAGAATGGGGATCGAATTTACGGCCCTCCAGATAGAGATCTTCAAGCAGGTGTGGTGCCAGAGCTTTTTTGGTGATCTCTGTCAGATATTTAGCCGGAATAATTTCGTCGGTGTTGACGTCATCTCTGTCGATAAAGGCCGCCGGGCCGCCAAACTGTTTCATAGAGTTCCTTCCTTATTTCAATACGGGCACCGTAGCTGGCTGCCCTCTCTTTTATACTGTCGTGGTTACAGCGAAACTTTTTTAAGTTCCGTTGCCCTGTCCATCGGTATAGTGGCGTGAGCTCTTTCGCTCACTGTACAGTTTCAGCTGACCCCAGGAAACGGCGTGGATCGGTGATCGTGCCGGTGATTGCAGCAGCAGCGGCACTGGCCGGGCTCATCAGGTGGACCATGCCGCCTTTGCCCATGCGACCGTTGAAGTTGCGGTTCGTGGTTGAGGCACAGATCTCGCCATCTGCCAGTACACCACTGCTCATACCCAGGCAGGCGCCGCAGGTGGGGTTCATCACGCAGAAACCGCTGTCCATAAAGATCTTGATCAATCCTTCTGCCAGGGCTTGCGAATAAATATCGGGTGTGGCAGGCACCAGAATACCCCGTACAGTGTCGGCAACGCTCTTGTCTTTAAGAATTGCGGCAGCTTCTCGAAGATCTTCAATGCGGCCGTTGGTACAGGAACCGATGTAGACCTGATCAATCCGGGTTCCCTCCATCTCGTCAATATCTTTGACATTGTCCGGCTTAAATCCAAAGGTGACCTGGGGTGCCAGGCTGGTGACATCGATGGTCAACACTCGTTCATAGTGGGCGTCTGGATCTGAGTGCCATTTTTTGAATGATTCTGCAGCAGCTTCGAGGCTGTCATACTCATCTTTGATGAACGGCCAGAGGTATTGGGCTGTTACCAGGTCGGGCGGACAGATACCGGAGGTGGCGCCGGCCTCAACCGCCATGTTGCAGAGTGTCATGCGTGAGGACATGTTCATGGCATCAATCACCGGACCGCAGAATTCGATGACCATGTCGGTGCCACCATTGACTGTGAGCTGTTTGATGACGTTTAAGATGATATCTTTAGCAACCACACCCCTGGGCAGCTTGCCGGTCAGCTCTACCTTGAGCGACTTTGGCGTGCGAAAGGCGCAGACGCCTTTGAGAATTCCAACTTCCAGGTCCGTGGTCCCGACACCGGCGGCAAAGGCGCCAAAAGCCCCGTGGGTGCAGGTGTGTGAATCTCCCATGATAACGGTATAGCCGGGTCGGATGAACCCTTTTTCAGGGAACAGGGCGTGGCAGACACCGTTGCGGCCGATATCAAAAAAATCTTTGATCTGGTGACGTCTTGCCCAGTCACGCATGATCTTGGCCTGCATCGCTGTTTTGGAATCTTTGGGCGGGGTAACATGATCGATCACCGCTTTGATCTTTGCGGGATCATAGACACGGTCCATCCCTTTCTCCACAAGATCCATGATAGCGATGGGGGTGGTGATTTCATGGCACATGACGACATCGAGATCAAGCACAACGTTGCCCGGTGTCGGGGTGTCTCGTAAGTGGGCGGCAAAAATTTTTTCAGTAATGGTTTGTCCCATGGTGTAACTCCGATGCTATGGAAAGAAAAAGCGAGCATGCAGCTCAGTGTTCAAAAAAATACAAGTAGATACTAATCATTGCATGATGGTTCAGGCCAGTCATTTTTTTCCAGCGGGCAGAAGTGCGTAGAGCATAACAACTGTACATTGTCGGGTTGATTGCGTATAGTGACATTTCGCTTACAGGGCGTTGAAAACGCTTTCGTGTACCGTCTCCCCAGCTTGCAGCCTGCCATGAATGACTACGTTTTTTATATGGTGTTGTTTTTCTGTTGTCTTGTACCCTTTAGCGAGCCGGATCAGGTGCTGGCCGCTCATGGTGTGAGCATTGATGGGACGCTCAAATATCCCAAAGGGTTTGAACGATTTGCCTATACCTCGCCACAGGCCAGGGACGGCGGTGTTCTGGTCCTCCATGATCTCGGCAGTTTTGAGAAAATGAACCCTTTTACCCTGAAAGGGGCGGCACCCCGCGGATTGACCTCATATCTTTTTGAAACTCTGGCAGTGCCGAGCCTGGATGAACCTTTTGCCGAGTACGGTCTGGTTGCCGAGGACATTGTCCTTGCTCCGGATAGGAGATCAGTCACTTTTACGCTCAATGAACGTGCCCGGTTTTCCGATGGCACGCCGATCACGGCTGAAGATATCAGCTTTTCACTGGAGACGTTAAAAAGCAACCAGGCCCATCCTTTTTACCAGATGTATTTTCAGGATATAGCAGGGGCCGAGGTCGTTGACAAGAGGACAGTGCGTTTTCATTTTGCGCAGACTAATCGGGAATTGCACATGATTGTCGGTCAGTTGCCGGTGCTGAGTAAAAAATTCTATACAGCGACTCCGTTTGCCTCTGCAGAGGGCAGGGGGGCAATGACGATTCCTGTTGGTTCCGGCCCTTATGTGGTGGCTGACGTGCAGCCGGGAAAATCCATTACGTACAGAAAAAATCCCGACTACTGGGGCAAGGATTTGGCGGTACGTAGAGGCATGTTTAATTTCGAAACCATTGTCGTCAAGTACTATAAGGATCCGGTGGTGAGTCTTGAGGCTTTTAAAGCGGGTGAATTTGATTTTTTGATGGTCAACATTGCCAAGCAGTGGAATCGCGACATGACCGGGCGCCGTTTTGATAGCGGTGAGTTGACGAAGAAGACCTTTCCGCACAAGAACAATGCCGGTATGCAGGGGTTTGTTTATAATACAAGGAAGCCGCTGTTTGCTGATCGTTTAGTCAGAGAAGCCCTTGGTTTGGCTTTTGATTTCGAGTGGACCAATAAAACCCTGTTTTTTTCACAGTACACCCGGAGTTCCTCTTACTTCTCCAACTCCGGTTATGCGGCAGAGGGTTTGCCCGGTCCGGAAGAGCTCCGCTTGCTGGAGCCTTTTCGCGATCAGCTTCCGTCTGAAGTGTTCACTCAAGCCCTGAAACCACCCTCCACCGAGCCGCCGTTTAGTTTACGTGGGAATATGCAGAAGGCAAAAGAGATGCTGGAGAAAGCCGGGTGGACAGTTAAAGAAGGCAGACTGGTCAATGATCAGGGTCGGCAGTTTCGCTTTGAGATTCTGCTGGCAGATACCTCTTTTGAGCGGGTGATAGCTCCCTATGCCGTCAATTTAAAAAAGCTGGGTATTGAAATGTCGTATCGGACGATTGATCCCGCGCTCTATGCCGATCGGGTGAAGAACTTCGATTTTGACATGGTGGTGACGACCTATGGGCAATCGCAGTCACCCGGCAATGAACAGCGTGATTACTGGACGACCTCCACTGCTGACCGGAAAGGGTCGAGAAATCTTGCCGGTATCAAAAGTTCTGCCGTGGATGCCCTGGTGGATGCGATTATTTATGCGGAAACCCAGGAGCAGTTGACCATCGCCTGCCGGGCGCTGGACAGGGTCTTGTGGTACGGTTATTATGTAGTCCCGAACTGGTATTTACCCAACCATCGTGTGGCGTATGCCACCAGGTTGAGGCATCCGGAACAGTTGCCGCTGTACTATGGTTCGGAACAGTGGCTGGATACGTGGTGGTTCGAAGGAGGGCGGTGATTTGCCTGATGACTGTTCATGCGTACCCAAAAGAGATGACCAACTGTGCTCATCGGTTCGCCGGTGTTTTACGCCATCGTTTTTTGCTGTGTGCATACGTTGAACAAAGTGAGAGGATATGGCGGCGTTTGCGGATAAAAATACAAAAGAACATCAATGGATCTATCTGACGGGTAAGGAGATCTACCAGTTTTACAGCCGGATCAAAGGCCGCCTGCAGGGTGTGCATGTGTATGCCCTGGTTGGTAAAAGCGGTACCGGCAAAAGTTTCCGGGCGCAACTGCTTGCTGAAAAACTCGGAGTCCCCTACATCATTGACGATGGGCTGCTGATTCACGACACAACGATTTTGGCAGGGAAGTCAGCCAAACAGGAGAAGAATTACATCAGTGCCATTAAAACAGCTCTGTTTACTGATCAGGACCATCGACAGAGTGTGGTGCAGATGATTCAGAAAGAAAAGGTCAAAAAGATCCTGTTGCTCGGCACCTCGGAAAAGATGGTGGTCAGGGTGGCGGAGATACTCGAGTTGCCACCGATCAGCCAGTTTATCAAGATTGAGGAGATTGCCAGCCAGAGGGATATCGAAAATGCGATCAAGTCCAGATTCGAAGAGGGAAAACACGTTATTCCCGTCCCTTCTATTGAAGTAAAAAGAGATTATGCCCAGATCCTTTCAGATACGATTCGTATCTTTTTTAAAGGGGGCAAAGACAAGGACGGTGTCAAGAGGTCGCGGTTCTTTGAAAAATCCGTGGTTCAGCCGAGTTACCATGAGAAGGGAACCGGGGGAACTGTCACCATTTCCGAAGCCGCTCTCACGCAGATGATTCTTCACTGTATTGATGAGTACGATGGTGAAATTCTGGTGCGGAAGATCAAGGTGAAGATGGGGCGCTCCGGCTATGGCATCGACCTGTTCATAGACGTCCCCTTCGGTAAGACCCTCACCGGTGAGCTCCACGACTTAAGAAGCTATATCCTCAACAATATCCAGCGATACACAGGGATTATCATTGATCATCTTGAGATAGCCATTGATAATATTTCTCAGCGCAAGAAAAAGGTAAAAGCAAAGATAAAGAAAAAATCAAAAAAATAGTCTGCCGAACCCGGATGAAATGTATCGAGTGCTGTTTGTTTCTGGTGATGAAGCCTGACAGATAACCGTCGGTATGAAGCATCGAATTTTGTCACTGTTGATTAAGTTACCGGTTACGGTGGGACTCTTGCAATGGGCGCGGTGAATCGTGTTGTCCTGTAGTGGAGCGACAACCGGTTGACAAGGTGATACTTTCGCTTTGTGGTTGTTTTTTTAGACGGATTCTTTAATTTTGAGCCGGTGGGTAATGAGAATTATCACTTGACTCTTTATGATCTGTCTTGTTATAAATCCTAAGTTTTCAGTGGTTTTTTCGGAAGTGGCTGTGGAGAATGTTGTTGTCGGAACGGTTTTAGGGAGTTTCTCGGGGCCTCTAGAGCGTATCTGAGCTAGATGTTTGAGCCGTAGGTGCGAAATTACCCCTAACCTTTTCTACTTTATCCTATTCAGAATATTTTCTCTCCTTCTCCGGCCATTTCTGAAGCATGTAGCGCGATAGGCTCTGTCGTTAATGTTGTTGACAGAGATGAGCAGGTTTTTTTCGGAAGTGGCGGTGGTCTCGACACCAAGAGTGTGCAGTAGCTGGCTTCGGCAGCGAATGAGTGGTAAGAGTGCCAGGTAATGAGGCCGACGGTTTGTGGTCTCAGTGCGTCTCCCACCTGTTCTCTTCTTGAAAAGTGCCGTTCCTTGTTCTCTGTTTTGAGACTGTTGTCGTATTAGTATCATATTGTTATCTGATTAAAAAATTGTGGTGTGAAGGGCAAAGATCTTGTTTTGAGAGGATGTCTGCAAGCACTTGAAGCTCTAGAGGCGCCCGGGATGAGTGGATGTCCCGTGTGAATTTCTTCAAACCTTGTGCATGACTTTTAAAACAGGGCGTTTGGCTGGTTGCACCACGTGGTTGTACATTGTTACCAGGGATTTGAATTAACATTTTTACTTCTCAGGAGGATTTCGCATGGAGATGCGGGATCCGCCGCAAAAGGATGCGTCTATGAAAATTCATGAGTATCAGGCTAAGGAACTATTTCGAAAGTTTAATGTGCCGACCCCAAAAGGAAAATTAGCTTTTACCTCCGATGAAGTAGAAAAAATTGCTGAAGAATTCGGCTATCCTGTGGTTGTTAAAGCGCAGGTGCATGCAGGTGGCCGTGGTAAAGGAGGCGGTGTCAAGCTGGCAAAAAGTAAAGCTGACGTAAAGCCGGTTGCTGATTCCATAATCGGTATGACCCTTGTCACGAAGCAGACCGGAGCTCAGGGAAAGAAAGTTCGGAAGGTATTGGTGGAAGAAGGGTTGAATATTAAAAAAGAGCTGTATCTTTCTATCATCCCCGATCGTGAAACTGCCACCGTGGCTATTGTGTGCAGCCAGGACGGTGGAATGGATATCGAAGAAGTCGCTGCTAAAACACCGGAGCGGATTATAACTGTCCATGTCAGTCCAATCACCGGTTTTCAGCCTTTCCATGCCCGCCAGCTCTGTTTTGGGCTTGAGATTGAGAAAGATCTGCAGAAGCAGATGTCCGCACTTGTTAAAAATCTTTATAATCTGTTTGTAACCTATGACTGCTCAATGGTTGAGATCAACCCGCTGATCATCACGGGTGAAGGCAATATTTTGGCGTTGGACGCTAAAATGGATATTGACGGTAACGCCATGTTCCGTCACCCCGATGTGAAAGAGATGCGTGACATCGATGAGGAAGATCCTGTTGAGGCTGAAGCTGCTGAGTATGGCCTGAACTATATCAATTTGGACGGTAATGTCGGCAACATAGTGAACGGTGCCGGCCTGGCCATGGCAACCATGGATATCGTTAAACTTGCAGGTGCTTCACCGGCCAACTTCCTTGATGTCGGCGGCGGTGCCAATGCCGAGGCGATTGAGAATGGTTTCCGTTTGATTTTAAAAGATCCGGCGGTAAAAGGTATTTTGATCAACGTCTTTGGTGGTATTCTCCGTTGCGATATTCTTGCCAAAGGTGTTGTACAGGCTGCTACCAAGCTGAATCTTTCCGTGCCGGTCGTCGTTCGCATGGAAGGAACAAATGTTGAGGAAGGACGGAAGATCCTTGCTGAGTCCGGACTTGATCTTATCAATGCTAAGGACTTGGCCGATGCGGCTGAAAAAGTAGCAAAACTTGTTGCCTGATAAGAGCTTACTGAGATTGATCCTGCTGTTGGGCAACTCACAGTGGCGGCTCTTTGCGAAGCTGGAGGAAAAAGAGAGCCGGACTGCAGCTGGCTGTTCGTTGTTCAGCTGATAAAGTCATTAAAACTTCTACCCTTAGAGGAAAACGATGAGCGTTTTTGTAAATAAAAACACCAGATTGGTTGTACAGGGTATCACTGGTCAGGAAGGTCAATTCCACACTCGATCCTGCATTGCCTACGGGACGAATGTTGTTGCGGGAGTAACCCCGGGCAAGGGCGGCCAAAAGATGGACGACGTACCGGTTTTTAACTCGGTAAAAGCAGCACGTGAAAAAACGGGGTGCAATGCTTCAATGATTTTCGTTCCACCTCCCTTTGCCGCGGATGCCATCATGGAGGCGGCTGATGCCGGTGTTGAGCTTGTTGTATGTATTACGGAAGGTGTTCCGGTACTTGATATGATGCGGGTGAAAAATTATCTGGCCACCACCTCCACACGTCTGATCGGACCGAACTGCCCGGGTGTTATTACCCCTGGGGAATGCAAGATCGGCATTATGCCTGGCCCGATGCACAAACCGGGTGGTCCATGGGGCGTTGTTTCCCGTTCCGGCACACTCACCTACGAGGCAGTGCATCAGCTGACCCAGGTCGGTTTTGGTCAGACTACCTGCATTGGTATTGGTGGCGACCCGATCAATGGAACTAATTTCCTTGACTGCCTGGAGGCCTTTGAGCAGGATCCGGATACCAAGGCAATTGTTATGATCGGCGAGATTGGCGGAAATGCTGAAGAGGATGCCTGCGAGTGGATCAAGGCCAACACCAAAAAACCGGTTGTCGGTTTTATCGCTGGTCTGACTGCTCCTCCCGGCCGTCGAATGGGACATGCCGGGGCGATCGTCAGCGGTGGTAAAGGTACTGCGGAAGCCAAGATCGAAGCAATGAAGGCAAGTGGAGTACATCATTGCGCCAACCTGGGGAAGCTCGGCGAGCTCTGCAGACAGGTGTACAAAGGTTGATGAGGCTGATACAGTCACTGCCTTGGCCCGATATGACCAGGGCAGTGGTTGTCTTCATATATAAGGCACGGAATTTTATTGGATTCTGCAGCAAGGAGACAGCATGAGCACAAGAGAAAAACTAGAGCAACTAAAGAAGAAGACGGCCCAAGCCTTACTGGGTGGCGGCCAGGACAAAATCGACAAAATTCATGCCAAGGGGAAATACACCGCTCGCGAGCGAATTCAACTTCTCCTCGACCCAGGCACCTTCGAGGAGTACGATGCTTTCAAGCTCCATCGCTGTTATAATTTCGGCATGGAGAAGATTAAGTTTCTAGGTGACGGTATTGTCACGGGCTACGGGAAACTCCATGGTCGTCCCGTATATATTTATGCACAGGATTTCTCCGTGTTGGCGGGATCACTTTCCGGAACATTGGCCGAAAAGATCTGCAAGGTAATGGATCTGGGTATGCGAAACGGCATACCGGTCATCGGTTTGAACGATTCCGGCGGTGCTCGTATCCAGGAAGGTATCGAGGCTCTGGCCGGCTACACCGAGATCTTTACCCGCAACGTATTGGCCTCTGGTGTTGTTCCGCAAATTTCTGGTGTTTTCGGACCCTGTGCCGGTGGTGCGGTGTACTCACCTGCTTTGACGGACTTCATTATCCAGGTCAAAATTCAATCCTACATGTTCCTGACCGGGCCGAAAGTCGTCAAGACTGTTTGCCATGAAGATGTCACCACCGAGACATTAGGTGGGGCGGTTATGCATACAACCAAATCCGGCGTCACCGACTATGCTGCTGAAAATGAGGATGACGCTATCCAGTACATCAAGGATTTGATGAGCTATCTGCCGCAGAACAACCTTGAGAATCCTCCCGATGCTCCATGTGATGACCCTGTTAACCGTCGTTCTGAAGTGCTCAATGACATCATTCCGGATAACCCGAACATGGCATATGACATGAAGAAGGTTATCATGGAGACAGTGGACAACAGTATCTTTTTTGAGATTAAGAAGAATTTTGCTCCCAACATTATCGTCGGCTTCGCCCGTTACAGTGGTAAGGCCGTCGGCATCGTTGCGAATCAGCCCTCCTCTTATGCCGGTGTACTCGACATCGATACCTCGATTAAGGGTGCTCGCTTTGTCCGTTTTTGTGACTGCTTTAATATTCCGATCATTACCTTTGTTGATGTTCCCGGCTTCCTTCCCGGAACCAATCAGGAGTTTGGCGGGGTCATTCGTAATGGTGCCAAGCTGATGTTTGCTTATGCCGAATCAACGGTTCCCAAAATCACCATTATCACACGTAAGGCCTATGGTGGAGCCTACTGTGTTATGTCCTCCAAACACCTGCGCACAGATATAAACTATTCCTGGCCCACCGGTGAAATTGCGGTCATGGGATCGAAGGGTGCGGTAGAGGTTCTTTATGCAAAGGGAGCCAAGTCTGCTGATGACCCGGCTGCATTTCTGAAAGAGAAAGAGGACGAGTACAACGAAAACTTCTCTAATCCCTATTGTGCTGCTGAACGAGGTTACATTGATGCTGTTATTGAACCGGCTGAAACCCGTTTCCGCATCATCAATGCACTTGAGTCGATCTCAGGAAAGCGTGATACGATCCCAATGAAGAAACATGGTAACATCCCGCTGTAAGTACTCTTCATAGGCTCGGCTTATTGCCGGGCCTTCAAAAAATCAGAGGATGATCAATGGCACAAAAAAATAAGAAGTTGGCTGCTGCCCTTGCGGCTGTTAACGCCTATATAATGCAGGAGGAAGAGGCGGCATATCAGGCTCAGCTCGCTGCTGCTCGATCTGCTGCACAAGCCGGACCTAGTCTGTGGGCGATCGCCGGCCGTCAGGATATTATGAATTTTCGTAGGCTGATCCAGATGAAAGCCTTCTGATAGGTCTTTCAACAATTGAACGTTTAACGACAACGCACAACAGGGAGATTTTGAAATGAGCGACCAAGTAAAAATGACCGCTATGAATTATGCTACCGACCGGCCAGCAGCTGAACATCCGGTCAAGGTGATGGACCTCAGTTTCCGTGATGGTCACCAATCTCTGTTCGCCACTCGCGGTCGGACCGAAGATATGATTCCGGTTGCTGAATTGATGGACGAGGTTGGTTTTTGGGCTCTTGAGACTTGGGGCGGGGCCACATTTGATACCATGCATCGGTACCTGAATGAGGATCCATGGGAGCGACTCCGCACACTTAAACGATATATAAAGAAGACCCCTTTCTCCATGCTTCTGCGCGCGCAAAACCTGGTGGGCTATCGGAACTATGCCGATGATACAGCCACTGCTTTTGTTGAACGCGCTGTTGCAAATGGCATGGATATTTTCCGAACCTTTGATGCACTGAACGACTATCGGAACTTTGAAACCGTTGTTAAGGCCATCAAGGCGTCTGGTAAGCATTTTCAGGGCTGCATCTGCTACAGTTTGACCGAACCCAGATTAGGCGGTGATGTTTACAATCTTGAGTACTATGTGAACAAAGCCAAGGATCTGGATGCCATGGGGGCGGATTCCATTTGTATCAAGGATATGGCTGGTCTTATCGCACCTTATGATGCCTATGCTATTGTGAAGGCTATTAAGGAAGTTTCCAAAACTCCGGTTCATCTGCACAGCCACTTTACTTCAGGTATGGCATCCATGAGTCATCTGAAGGCTATTGAGGCCGGGGTGGATATTGTTGACACCTGTATGACACCGTATGCTTTCCGCACTGCTCATCCAGCTGTTGAACCGCTGGTAATGGCACTGCTCGGTACAAACCGTGACACAGGTTTTGACATCAAAAAGCTTGCTCAGATCAATGAGATCCTTGAGAAAGAAGTTATGCCGAAATATAAGCATCTTCTTGACGACTCCAAGCTTTCCACCATCGACATCAACGTGCTTCTGCATCAGACCCCCGGTGGAATGCTCTCCAACCTGGTCAATCAGCTGCGCGAGATGGATGCTCTTGATAAGATTGATGAGGTGTATAAAGAACTGCCTCGTGTTCGTAAAGAACTCGGCCAGATTCCTCTGGTTACCCCAACCAGCCAGATCGTTGGTATTCAGACCGTGAACAACGTTCTTTTTGACACTCCGGAAGAGCGTTACAAGATGATCACAGCTCAGGTTAAAGATCTGTGCTACGGCCTGTATGGAAAAACAGCGGTACCGATTGATGCTGAACTGCAGAAGAAGGCACTGAAGGGATACTCTCGCGGAGAGACTCCGATCACCTGTCGACCGGCTGAGGTGATTGAGCCTGAGCTCGAAAAAGCCAAGCAGGAAATTGGTGATCTTGCCAAGGATATGGATGATCTGGTGCTTTATGCACTGTATCCGGTAACCGGCAAGAAATTCCTGGAGTGGAAATACGGTGTAGTGCCTGCACCTGCTGAAGTTAAGCCGCTGACCTTGGATGAGGTTAAGAAACGAGACGAGATGATTGCCAAGGCAAAGGCCGGCAAGCTTGTTGAGCCAAAGGCCGAAGCTCCCGAAAAGACCGACAATGTTCGCACATTCAACGTGTTCGTTGACGGTGAATATTTTAACGTTGAAGTTGATCCGACCGGTGATTTCCAGCCGATGGTTGCCGCTGCACCACGTCCTGCTGTAGCTGCACCTAAGCCCGCCGCAGCTGCCCCTGCAGCCGCTCCAGCCGCTGCCCCTGCAGCCGCCCCAGCTGCTGCACCTGCACCCGCTGTAGAGGGGGGGACTCCTCTGGTAGCACCTATGCCGGGTTTGGTTATAAAGAATCTGGTTAACGTAGGTGATGCTGTTAAGGCCGGCGATCCTATCCTCGTACTCGAGGCAATGAAGATGGAAAACAACCTTGGTTCACCATGTGACGGTACTGTAAAACAGCTGCTCTGCAACTCAGGCGATTCTGTTGCTATCAATACCGTTCTTGCAGTAATCGGTTAACAGTAGTCTGCTGCTCATGAAAAAAGGGGCCTTTTATGGCCCCTTTTTTTATTTGGGTGTACAGGAATCGAAATGTGTTGCCGGGTGCCCCAATCCGCTTATTAAAGCAACCCCAGATACTTTGCCTGTTCACATAGTTTGGAGGCCAGGCGAACGGTTGCCTGGTCGACCATCCTTCCTTCCACGGCGATGGCACCTTTCCCCAGGCTTTGAGCTGTTTCATTTGCTTTAATAACCTTTTTCGCCAGCGCTATCTCATCGGCTGATGGTGTAAATACCTCGTTAAGAACATCTATCTGTGACGGATGGATAGCCCATTTGCCATCACAACCCAAGGCGCCGGCCATCACTGTAGAGCGCCGTAGCCCATCTGGATCCTTAAAGTTGCCATAGGGAGCATCAATGGCCAGCAGACCGTGTGCTTTCGCATGCATTACCATCTTGCTGATGGCAAAATGCCAGCGGTGCCCTGGATAGAGGTCTTCTTCCTTTTCCCCATGTCCGGAGATAGAGACCAGGCGGGCACCGATGGAGGCAGAGTAGTCGGCTATCCCGAAAACCAGTGATTGCACCCGTTCACTTGCCTTTATGATCTCAGCTGCGTTGAGTAGTCCCTCAGCAGTCTCTATTGATGCCTCAAGACCGATGGGTGCGGTGATCGTTTGTATATTCATTTCTATCCCGTTCAAAAGACGGTCGGCAAAATATACGTCTCCGGGATGATTGACTTTCGGCAGAACAAACGCCTCGACAACATGACCAGCCTGCTCGGTAACCTCGAGCAGATCGCGATAGGCAAAAGGTGTGTCCAGGGAGTTGACCCGTACGGTGATTGTCTTTTGTTGCCAGTCTAAATCAAGCAGTGAGTTAATGACTTGCACGCGGGCATTTGCCTTTTCTTCAATGGGGACACTGTCCTCAAGATCAAGCATAATTACATCTGCATTGCTGGCTTGCGCTTTCCCATGCATCTTTTGCAGGTGACCGGGAACAGATAAAATAGAACGACGCGGTTTCATAATGCCCTCCTTCATGTTGTAAAAAAACGTGCATAGTTTTGATAGTGTATACAGACACATTCAGACATTCGATTGGTACTGTATCAAAAGCGCACAAGATTGCTCTTTTTTTCTGATCGGATGCCTTCTGGTGTGTACTCTCTTTTCAGAATAATACGTTATGCGGATACTGCGCAAAAAGAGGGCTGGTGAAGAAATTGACAGGGAACAGCAACAGCCATGGTGACGGTGCGTGAGGGACACTTAAGATGATACTGCTACCTCGGACCAGGAAATGTGAACCACCGCTTCTTTTTCTTGGATACTGTTGAACCAAGAACCACGCAGTTACGTCCGGAGTTTTTGGCTTCATACAGCGCGTTGTCGGCCATGGCAATGAGATCGTTTTTATTGATCGCGCCATCAGCAAAAGAAGCATGGGCCACACCAATACTTATGGTTATCTGATAGGTGTTGAGAGTATCGTTAAAGATATACTCTTCAGTGTGCTTTCTGATTTTTTCAGCAATCAGCATGGCTTCATCTTGAGATGTTTCCGGGAAAACATAGACAAATTCTTCTCCGCCATACCGCGCGATCAGATCATATTCACGTATGATCTCTTTCGTGGCCCGGCCGAATTCTTTAAGAAGAAAGTCTCCGGTCTGGTGGCCGTACGTATCATTGAAATTTTTAAAATTATCAATATCAGCCAGAAGCAGGGCTAACGGTCGTTCAGTGCGTATTGACCGGTTGATTTCCGAGTCAAGAAAATTCTGAAAATACCGATGATTGTGGATTTCTGTTAAGCCATCAACATTGGCAAGATTCTCCAGCATTCGGTTTTTTTGAGCCAGTTCTTTTGTCAACCGCTCTAATTCCAGCTTTGATTGTATCAATTCACGATTCATCTCTTCATAGGAGAGATTGAGCAGACTGAGCCGGAGGTTTGCTTCTTGCAGGATTTCAGCTACCGGTTTAACCGGTGTAATTTTTACGCCAAAAAAATGGGCTGATTGACCAAAGACCTTATCAATCGTTTTTAAAACCATGTTGACACGAACGGTACTTAAACCGAGCAGCTTTTTCGCCTGTTGACGGAAGAGTTTATGATACCGTTCCGGCTGATCTGTGTAGAATAACAAAGAGAGTATATTGGCCAGGTAGGCTACATAAATAATCTGTTTGTGTTGCGAACCGTCTTCACCGCAGTCATCAGGACAGTGGTGATACCGGATGGAAAGAAGCAGATTCTCTGGAAGCCGCCAGGTTTTAGCGACGTGGTAACCAACCTCTGTATGTGTTATCCCTGTAAATCGGAGTTCAAGTTCCCGTTCAGTGGCAATGATGTCGATGGAGTCATTTGTTTCAGGACGGACGCGTTGCTTTCGCAGCTGTTCAAGCACCTGATTGTAGGGGTACGGCAAGGTGATCGCAAGTACAAGTTTCCCGATATTCTGCAGCAAGCCTAAGGTAAACGCTTCCTCACCATCCAGATTGCTCATCTGTTCGGAAATCAGTTTTGCCGCAGTTGCTTGGACAAGTGAGCGTTCCCAAAACTGCTCCAGATTAAAAAGAGAGTGTTTTTGTTTTTTACCGATGGAGAGAAATGAAAAACTTAAGACAAGACTGCGAACAGCACTGGTGCCCAGGATTGAGACTGCCTGGCTGATCGTCGAGATCTTTTGCGGGAATGCGAAAAAGGCTGAATTGGCGACCCGCAGTATTTTGGTGGACAGTGCAATATCCTGGGCAATGACATTGGCTATTTCAGCCAGCGTTGTCTCCTCGCAGGCAGTGAGTTCCAGCAGTTTACTGGCGAGAACAGGAAGCGTAGGGAGATTTTTTGAATTCAGGATGGTGTGAACAGTGTGGACGGGAGGCTCGGCTGCTGTCTGGGGAGACAAGTTATTTGTATCAGACCCGATTGAAGGAGGCGGTGTATTTGTCTGCATTCTGACTGACCGTTGATGTGTGAATGAGAATCGTCTTTATTATTATATGAAATTTTACCTCTTCGTCAAAGCTGGAAAAAAGAAAACAAAGGTCAGGAAACAATCCAATTAGGATAGGAGTAGGGCTCACCTTTATAGTTCGTAAATTCGAGTGTATCTCCCTTATGGGTTATATATTCCGGAGTCAGGGGTATTTTCCCTCCTCCTCCCGGTGCATCCAGAGCAAAAGTCGGAATAGCCATACCGGTAACGTGGCCGATAAGCTCCCGCATAATACTCAGTCCGGTGTCGACTGTTGTTCGGAAATGTGCAGTCCCCTTTGCCTGGTCGGCTTGAAAGAGATAGTAGGGTTTTACTCTGATCCGGATGAGGCTGTAGAGCAGTTCTTTTATGATGGCTGGAGAGTCATTTATTCCACGCAGGAGCACCGTCTGACAGCCGAGCGGAATACCTGCCTCGGCGAGGTAGGTGCATGCCTGCTGCGCTTCCGGTGTGATTTCTGCCGGATGATTGAAATGGGTGTTTATGTAAAGAGGATGATACTTTTTGAGCATTGCGGCCAGTTTTGGTGTAACCCGCAAGGGCAGGGTACACGGAACTCTGGTGCCGATGCGAATGGTCACGATATGCGGAATGGCCCGCAAAGACCGGATGATCCATTCCAATCGTGCAGTGTTCAGCATCAGCGGATCACCGCCTGAGATCAACACGTCGGAGATACATTGGGTGTTGCTGAGGTACTGAAAACCCTGTGTGAGTGCAGCATCGTCGACTGCCATCTCAGGCTTGCCTACCTTCCGCTTGCGCGTGCAGAAACGACAGTACATGGCGCATTGGTTACTGACAAGCAGAAGAGCCCGATCCGGATACTTGTGCACGACGCAGGGTACCGGGCTGAAGGACTCTTCACCTAAAGAGTCGGTTAAACCAACCGTATCGGTAAGTTCCGAAAGGTCAGGTACAGCTTGTTTCCAAAGCGGCAAACCATGCTGTTGTATAAGATTAAGATAATAGGTGCTGATGCGAAGTGGATACACTACATGGACTGCGCGCAGCGGTTCAACCGGGATGTTGAGTGCCTGTGCAACGGCTTCTGGTGTGGTGAGGAAGGTTTCTGCGGAGATAGGAGACATCGGAAGAGATCGGATCTTACAGTATGTTTCAAAAAAATAGAGGTTCTGTGGCTGGCCACAGAACCTCTAAAGAGATTGAGCACAACAAACATTCAGCTACATCATACCCAGTACAGTCGGCAACCAGGTCGATATGATCGGTATGTATGTTACCATACCCAAAAAGACCAGCATGGTTAACAGCCACGGCCAGACAGCTATGGTCAGCTCGGTGATACCCAGTTTCGTTAAACCGGAGGCAACGTAGAGGTTCAGTCCCACCGGGGGGTGGCACATGCCGACTTCCATGTTCACAACCATAAGTATTCCGAGATGGATCGGATCGATGCCAAGCTTCATGGCAACCGGAAAAACTATTGGTGCGAAGATCAGCATGATCGATGAGGGTTCCATGAAGTTGCCGGCCATCAGGAGAACAAAGTTGACTGCCAGCAGGAAGGCGATGGGGCCGAATCCTTTGTCAAGCATCCAACTGGTGAGCTGCATGGGAATGTTCTCATTTGCGAGAATAAAGCTGAACATAACGGCATTGGTGATGATGTAGAGCAACATTGCCGACATGTTGGCCGAGCTGAGGAGGACTTTGGGCACCTCTTTGAGTGTCATATCTTTGTAAACAAAGACTGAGACAAAGAAGGCGTATACCGCACTCATGGCCGCAGCCTCTGTGGGGGTGAAAATACCTGAGTAAATACCACCCATGACCACGATGATCAGCATCAGGCCCCAGGCCGATTCTTTAAAGGTACGAAGACGTTCTCCCCATGATGCCTTCGGCTGACGCGGGTAATTGAATTTACGGGCACGGTACCAGGTCATGCAACCCAGCATAAAGGCCATGATAAGACCCGGAATAACACCGGCCATAAACAGGGCGCCAATGGAGGCGTTGGTGGCAATGGCGTACATTACCATGACGATGGAAGGTGGGATGAGTATCCCGAGTGCACCGGATGTGGCAATAACACCGGCTCCGAAACGCATGGGAAAGCCGGCTTGAACCATGCCGGGGAGAAGAATTGAACCGATTGCTACAACTGTAGCCGGTGATGAGCCGGAAACCGCAGCAAAGAGAGCACAGGCGACAACACCGGATAACGCAAGTCCACCGTAGAAGTGGCCCACTATCGAGGTGGCGAAATTGATGATACGCCGAGCAACGCCTCCGTGGGTAAGAAAATTTCCGGCAAGTATGAAAAACGGGATGGCCATAATCTCAAACTTTTCAATACCGGAAAAAAGTTTGAGAGCAATTGACTGGAGAGGCACGTGGGTCATGGTAAAGAGGAATGTCATGACCGTGAGCCCCAGTGAAATTGAAATGGGCATTCCAGTCAGCATCAGGGCGAGTAGAATACTGAATATAACGAGAGCACTCATGCCTTGGCCTCCTTTGCATCCTCTCCATGAGTCGTCTTGACAACAGCTGTTCCTTCTCCTTCGGAAGCCTCTGTTTCCTCATCAAGGGTGTGGCTCAGAATGGTTTCATCGACTCCTTCAACATGGCTGTGGTCGTGGTGTGGCAGTTCGCCGGTACGGATGAACCGCACCAGAACCTGAAGAAATCGAAAGCACATCAGTGTAGAACCCAGTGGCACCGCACTGTAAACGGCCCATGTCGGCCATTCGAGATCGGGTGTGACCGGGCCTTCGAACAGACTGCCGTCATTTAATCCTAAGATGTTATAGACAGCATAGTGCATACCGTTATGCCAGATAAAGTCAAAGCCGAGTACCGCAACCAGGCCGGTGAAAAAGGCACCGGCACTTAAGGCAAAGATAATGAACTTAGCGCGGGTTCTTACATTCAGCTTGTTGACGAGCACGTCTACACCGACATGGATACCGGTACGAACACCGTAGGCGGCACCGAATTTTGCCATCCAGACAAACATGATGATGCAGAGTTCCTGAGCCCAGCCAAGATTAATAGTCAGCAGCCAATCCTGAACCACAGGGATCGGCAGCCCGGCAGCATAACGATGGACCACTGCAACGAAAATGACCAGCACGGCACCGGCCATGAGAAAGGAAACAAACCATTCCTCAAGATGATTCAGAAATTTCATATGACGGCCTTTTATTGTATCTGAAGCATAGGTGACAGGTCTGTACCTGTCACCTAGGGTGAGGCATACACGTGTGGCGGCTATTTTTTGAAGTCGATCGCCTTGTAAACAGAATCAATGGTGTCTTTACCGATACGATTTGCCATCTTGGCATGCACCGGAATCATGGCAGTACGGAACGCATTTCGTTCTTCAGGGGTAAGGGTGATGATTGTCGTCTTACCGGAAGCCCGAACTGATTCAAGATCCTTATCATTCATTTCCTTGGCGATCTTGTTGGCATATTCTGTAGCTTCTTTCATGGCCACTTCGAGTTGCTCACGGATATCAGCCGGGAGACCGTCCCAGAATTTTTTGTTCACAATAACAGCGTATCCGAGGTATCCATGGTCGGTAAGAGAGAGATACTGCTGTACCTCATGCATCTTTTGGGTGTAAAAGTTGGAGATCGGGTTTTCGGTGCCGTCGACAACGCCGGTTTGCAGAGCGTGATACACCTCAGAAAAAGGCATAACCTGGGGTATGGCCCTGATGGCACGCATCTGCTCTTCCAGAACCTTGGAGGACTGGATACGTAGTTTTTTACCCTTCAGATCATCCGGGGTACGGATCGGGGTGTGGGCAGAAAAGGATTTGAATCCGTTGTCCCAGTAGGCCAGTCCTTTTATTCCTTTGGGCTCAAGTTTGTCGAGCAGTGCCTGACCGGCAGGTCCGTAGGTTACTTTATGGAGTTCTTCGTACCCATTAAAGATGTACGGGAGATCAAATACCTCAAAATCTCTAACACCCAGTGGTCCGAATTTGGCTAATGAGGGAGCCAGCATCTGGACGGCACCAAGCTGTAAGGCCTCCAGCTCTTCTTTATCTTTGTAGAGTTGGCTGTTTGGATACACTTCTACCTTCACCTTGCCTTTGGTCAACTCTTCAGCCCGTTGTTTGAAAAAATCTGCTGCCATACCTTTTGGTGTGTCGTTGGCAACAACATGGCTGAATTTTATGTCGATGGGATCGGCGAGAGCGAAACCAGACAGCATGAGTGTGAAAGTTCCGACCAGTGCAAACCTTTTAGTCCACTTGTTCAGCATTGTACTTCCCCCTTCTGTTAAATGGGTTCATCGGTATGCCTGAGAAGAGGAGAAACTTTTTCCGCAGGCATTTTTAGCAGGAAACCCGCCTACTTTAAACGATCAGAAACCATTGACCAAGGAAAAATGAACCAGTAGAGGTATTTTCATAACTTCATCTGCAAGAGATGCAGACGAACCAGTGATGATTTGGGGGAGAGGGGATAATGGTGGTGTGGAATTGACTGTTTTTATGCATAAAAAAAGCTGATGCGGAAGACCGCATCAGCTTTTTACAAGAGATGGCCTGCTAGGCGATATATCAGTGATCGATCGTGAACGAGGCTTTAAGAAATTCTCTGTTCAAACGAGCGATATTGCGAATGGATATACCTTTTGGGCAGACGTTTTCGCACTCTCTTTCGTTGCCGCAGTTACCAAAACCTTCCTTGTCCATTTGCATAACCATGTTGATGGCACGCTTTTTCGCTTCTAATTTTCCCTGCGGCAGCAGCGCAAGCTGGGAGACTTTGGCACCAATAAACAACATTGGTACACTGTTGGGGCATTGAGCGACACAGGCACCGCAACCGATGCATGCGGCCGCGTCCATGGCCAATTCAGCAACATGCTGAGGGATAAGAATAGTGTTGCCGTCCTGAGGTGAACCGGTATTTACAGAAACATACCCACCGGCGGAGATAATGCGATCAAGGGCTGACCGATCGACAATAAGGTCTTTAACGATCGGAAATCCCTGGGAGCGAAAAGGTTCAATAACGATGGTGTCTCCATTTTTGAACCGACGCATATGCAGCTGACAAAGGGTTGTTTCTTTATCAGGTCCGTGTGCAATGCCGTTGACCATTGCCCCGCACATGCCGCAGATACCTTCGCGGCAGTCATGGTCAAACGCAATGGGCTCTAATCCTTTGATGGTTAACCACTCATTCAGTACATCAATCATCTCTAAAAATGAACTGTCAGTACTGATGTCCTTGAGAGCATGTTCCTCAAAAGCACCTTTTGCCAGAGGACCATTCTGTCGCCAAATTTTTACTATTATATTAATCGTTTTCGATGACATATCCGTTCTTCTGCGTTGTATTTTAAGCTTCAGGAATGAATCCGTTGTTTAAGGGAATCCTTGATTGCCATTACTTGTAACTGCGTTGCGAAGGAATAACATATTCAAAGACCAGTGGCTCTTTGTGCATTACCGGTGCTGTGCCCTGCCCCTTGTATTCCCACACAGCTGCATAGCTGAAGTTGGTGTCGTCTCGTTTAGCCTCGTTTTCCTCTGTCTGGCTCTCTTCTCTGAAGTGGCCGCCGCAGGATTCGTTACGATGTAACGCATCTCGAACCAGAAGTTCACCAAACTCAAGGAAATCGGCAACCCGGCCGGCTCGCTCCAGAGACTGGTTGAGCTCTTGGCCGGAACCAGGAACAATGACATCTTCCCAGAATTCGGCACGAATTTCCGGTATTTTTGTCAAAGCGAGTTCCAGACCTTCCTTGTTTCGCGACATACCGCAGTAATCCCACATGACCTTACCGAGTTCCTTATGGTAATGGTCAACGGTCTTGCCGCCTTTGCCGCTCTTGGTATTTTTCATCAGTCGGTTGATCTGCTCTTTCACTTCGTTTGCAGCCGCTTCAAAGGCAGGATCATCAGTATTGGTCGGCACTGGTGCAACATTGGCCAAGTAGTCGCCAATTGTATACGGCAGGACAAAATAGCCGTCCGCCAGACCCTGCATGAGCGCTGAGGCACCGAGCCGGTTGGCACCGTGGTCGGAGAAGTTACACTCTCCGGTGGCATACAGACCGGGAATCGTTGTCATCAGATTGTAATCAACCCAGAGACCACCCATGGTGTAATGAACCGCAGGGTAGATCATCATCGGTTCTTTAGTCGGATCGCTGTCCGCGATCTTTTCGTACATATGGAACAGGTTGCCGTATTTACGAAGGATAACGTCCAGGCCGTCACGCTTGATTGCATCGGCGAAGTCAAGATACACACCGAGTTTGGTTTCACCGACACCTTTACCCTCATCGCAGGCCTGTTTGGCATTGCGGGAGGCAACGTCACGGGGAACAAGGTTGCCGAAGGAGGGATACTTGCGCTCAAGATAGTAATCACGATCCTGTTCCGGGATGTCGGCGGCCTTGCGGGTTTCATTAGGATCCTTCGGTACCCAGACGCGACCGTCATTACGGAGACTTTCACTCATCAGAGTCAGCTTTGATTGGAATTCCCCATGAACCGGGATACAGGTCGGGTGAATCTGAACAAAGCACGGGTTGGCAAACCCTGCGCCTTTTTTATAGGCACGGTAGGCTGCGGTGACGTTGGAGGCCATGGCGTTTGTCGACAGGAAGTACACGTTCCCGTAGCCACCGGTGGCCAGAACAACGGCATGTGCCGAGTATTTCTCAATCTCGCCTGTGACCAGGTTACGAACAATGATACCTTTGGCTACACCGTCGACAACAACCAGATCCATCATCTCCCGACGGGTATACATTTTCACCTTACCGGCACCAACCTGCCGCATCATGGCCGAGTAGGCACCCAGCAGCAGTTGCTGTCCTGTCTGTCCACGGGCGTAAAATGTACGGGATACCTGAGCGCCGCCAAAGGAACGATTGGCAAGTGTTCCGCCATATTCACGGGCAAACGGAACACCCTGGGCTACACACTGGTCGATGATGTTGTTGGCGACCTGGGCAAGACGGTAGACGTTTGCCTCACGGGCACGGAAGTCACCGCCTTTGACGGTGTCATAAAAAAGACGAAAGATAGAGTCGCCGTCACCCTGGTAGTTTTTAGCGGCATTGATTCCACCCTGAGCAGCGATGGAGTGTGCACGCCGGGCACTGTCTTGAATGCAAAATGATTTGACATTGTACCCAAGCTCGCCGAGAGTTGCGGCTGCGGATGCGCCTGCCAGGCCGGTACCCACAATAATAACTTCGTATTTACGTTTGTTGGCAGGGTTAACGAGTTTGTTGGAAAAACGGCACTTATCCCATTTTTCGGCTATCGGTCCTTCTGGTATTTTTGCGTCAAGCTGCATAGTCGTTTCTTCTTGCTATAGGTGAATAAGGAAAAATTATTTGAGAAGATCCATGTCTACGCTGACGGTTCATGCGGATAGATCTTCACTCGCCTCATATTGATGTGGTATCAAAGCAATTGACTTCGAGAGATAACCATAAGGAAGGTGATCAATAAAAATACGCCGCCCATGATCCCTGCCAAAGCCCAGGCTATGACACGAAGTGGCTGATCGTATTTCACGTGACTGATTCCCAAGGTCTGGAGCAGTGACCAAAAACCATGGCTGAGGTGGATAAAAAGAAGAGAGATACCTGCTGCGTAAATCAATGTGAAAAAGGGATTGTTCAGCACCTGGGTGACAAAATCAGAGATTGTTTTTGTCTCAGTTTTAACCGGAAAATGAAAGTTAACCAGATGGATAAGGATAAAAACAAAGATCGCCGCGCCCGTGTAAATCATGGTTTTTGAGCCGATAGTGCGGCCGCCGGCGTTGACCAGCATCTCGTACTTGCCGCCTCGCGCTTTTCTGTTCTGCAACCAGAGGATAATACCGGTAATGACGTGCAGGAAGAAGATGGCGTAGAGACAGATTTCAAAGATAGGAACCAGGACGCCCAAGGAATGCAGATGATGCGCATAGGCATTGAACGCGCTTCTCCCCCAGAAAATCGTACTGTTGCCTATTGTATGGACAAGTAGGAAGCCGCCCAACAAGAGCCCAGTAAGAGCCATGATGTACTTTTTGCCCAATGAAGATCGAAAAGTTTGTATGAACCACGACATGA
Organism: Desulfobulbus oligotrophicus; assembly: GCF_016446285.1. Lineage (NCBI taxonomy): Bacteria > Pseudomonadati > Thermodesulfobacteriota > Desulfobulbia > Desulfobulbales > Desulfobulbaceae > Desulfobulbus > Desulfobulbus oligotrophicus. Next base: position 3,042,171 of record NZ_CP054140.1, on the reverse strand, counting down.
TTACTTTTCCTGAATGAGAGTTAATAATAACAACCTGTTGATACAACTGGAAAATAAAAAAGGGCACCCGACTGAATAATCATTCATTACCAGCGGAGTGTCCATCCTGTCAAGGAAAAAACGTCTATAGATTCTTATCGTCGTTGCCGGCGTGTTAAACGGGGTTTTGTCTGGAGCGCCCCTGCACACGATGCACGCGTGTTCTTTGCCGGGTTACCGCTCATCCTGTGGTGTGTTTTCGGCTGCATCATGCTGTTGGACTGTGCCGACTGCTCGTTATTGTACCTGGGGAGTGCTGATGGTCTGTTGCAGATGGAGCCGGTGTTTTTGTTTTGTATCTTTTGATTTGCAGGTGAGATCTGCCGTGGTTATTACCGTCCGGTTGTTGCATGTTCGTCCAGGCTCTGTAACCCTTCCATGAGCAGTTTCATGAAGTTTCCAATTTCCGCCAGCCCTGCATCCTCTGCCGGTAAGCCCTGCTGAAATTTGAAACGTCCATTTTTTTCATGAAGCACGCTCTGGAAGGCCGTCTTTCCTTTCCTGCCTGCATAGTATGCTTTGATCAGCGCACCTTTACGCATGGAAAAACGGGCTATTCCCTTTGAGAGCTGGGTGATTGTCAGGACCCCCGTCTTTTGATTGAGGTGGAGTGTCTGAAAAAGTGCTTCCAGTGATATCTCTTCAAGTGTGCCGATCATGCCCGACGCGTACTCGTCTGAACGCATTTTATTGGTATCTGTCAGCCGTTTGGCAAACAGACGGGTAAAATAATGTTGCAGGCTTGGATGCATCTGGAGCATGTTCCTGAAGTGTTGCCGGTCAGTCTGCAGCAGGCGGCAGACGTTTACCGCCTGTACGGTAGCTCCCACATTCTCATCGCAGATCAGGCTCATCTCGCCGAACACATCACCTTGTCTGAGTGTGGAAATCGGGACTTCTGCATCGTTGAAAACCGTTACCCGGCCGCTGGCAACTATGAAAAATGATTCATTTGGGTCTCCTTTGCGTAAGATGATTTCGTTTTTTACGCAATTTCGAACTTTAAAGGAGTTGAAGACGGTGTGCCGATGTGCTGGATCGATGTTGCGGAAAAAGGGGAGATCGTTCAGCAGGGGGACAATATCTTCCAGCCGGCTGTCGGGGTTGCTGCTATCATTGCCTCTTGACAGCATTCGGAAATGCTCCAGACGGATGGACCCTGTGCAGCCTGAACAGGAGATCAGGCAGTCCGGTATCTGGTCGGCCCGCTCGTATTCAATGATGATCCTGGTCAGATCGGCGCTGAGGATTTTACAGCTGCTCCGACTTGGTGGAAAATAGACCGCGGTTGTATTGATCAGTGACGATTCTCCGTTGTTTTCCATGCTGATGGCGATGCCGGCAATCTGGACAACATCGTTGTAGAGGTATAGCGGACACTGTTTGACTTCACAGACCCGGAAATTAATTTTAGGAAATCCCATGGAGCTCACCTTGTCAGAGACAAAATCCGCTTAAAGGCTGGTTGCCGTTTGCGGCTGTTGGTATTATGCATGAGCCCCCAAAAGGATACAAGCGAATCTTCCTGTATCGCACCTCATCCGTTTTGTTTAAGAAAGAATATTTTGAAATATGAGAAGCCATGTTGTTGACATCTGTTACGCCGACCGGCCGGTTTCTGGTCGGTTGTCATAAGCCGTCGTATTGCGTCACGAATTTACGTGAACGAACTTATATCTCTGACCTGGGTATTGGTCCTGACGGTAGTCCGATACCGAATACCGTTAATTTCCCGGCCGGTGATGTTGCTGTCACTGCAGCTCGGGCAATTTATGAAATCCGGAATGCCTTACCCTTTCGAGGGTGCAGTTATATCGATTCCGGCTGGGCGGATGCCAGAAGGGTTGATCCCGGTATGATCGGTATTTATCATTCGGCCATGCCATCGTTCAGGGCACTGCTGGGCAGACACTGTTCTCCTGCCGCCGCACAGGCGATATTGCAGGAGTTGCCGCGCTCTCTTTCGTATACCCTGGCACAGACATCGACCGACCCCGAAGAGCTGATGTGGCTGGCAAAATCCTGCTGCCGCTTCCAGTTCAACGACAACGGTGTTCCGACAGGCCTGCAGTATGTGGAACGCAGCGGTCGGTTCCATGCAGATATCGATGATTTTGAACTGTTTGAGACCATTGCCAATAACCCGCATCTGCCGGACGTGTACAAGACAGTTATGGTCCTGCGGCCCGGTGTACAGGGAGGCAGCGAAATTGTTGGTGATTTTCAGCAGGATACAACCGAGGTGTTTGAGTACCTGCGCAGTAACTCGTATATCCCGTGGGGACATTATGCCGCCAACTTTGCCCATACAGCCATCCGTTATCGGATTGCTGACCTGTCTGCCGCTGATATGGAGGGAGTGCGCCATCTTTACTATCAGCGAATATATACGGTTGTTGCCCAGTCCCTGGGGGTTGGGCATGCCGTTCGTCAGAGGGCGCTGTCTGCTGAAGAACTGGAAGATCTACGCCGGAAAATTGTAAGCGTGGTGGCAAACAGAGAGGGTGTTTCCCGGCTGCCGGCAACTCTCTGGGGGTGGAATTTCGGTTATGATTTTTCCGGATCAGGATATCGGTTACATGCCTCACATCAGATGATACACCAGCAGTACGCTGTTGTGCCGGAAACGGTGACAGGGGTGGATGGTGAGCTGCTGGCCTCTTTTTCCTGTGGAGACATGGTCGCTGACGTGATCAAGCAGTATAGAGAGTCGCACCAGTCAGACTTTTTTACCGATTACCTGCACTGCCTTGCTGAAAACACACGTACCGACGGTCAGCCGGGAGAGCGGTCACTGGTTGTCTGGCAGGATGAAAATGTCCTGCTGTTTGTCCCCAAGGCCCAGGTGTCACAGTGGGAACTGCAACTTATGGTCACTGCCGACGGTGAGTCGGGAGCCATCGGCAATGTCATCGAAGCTGGCACTCCGGTGCGCCGCTCGCTTGATACAGGCATTCTGAAAGCCCAGCAGGTGCTGGCAGGTCTTGGCGCCACCATGGTGAGCTCGATCGAGTATTCCAAGCGCATCGGTCTGCACAACGGGCAACGACTGCTGTATGCTTTTCTTCCCAAATTACCGTGGTCAATGGGAGCATTCAGTGAAGCGCAGGCACGGTTTATCCTTGGCCATTATCCGGAAGATTTTGCGCGGGCCTGTCGAGAACAGTTCGGCAACAGGGAGAAATTGAAAAACGATGTAGAAAAAGACTGAAGAATGTGGATCGACGTGCTACATCTGTGACCGTTGGTCGGCGATGTGTCGTTGCTGACAACACCATTACATTATTTTGACTGATGCAACCATTATGAAGAAAGGATACTACGGTCAGTGGGGTGGAGCATTTATTCCGGAGGTGCTGCACGCGACCTTTGCCGATTTGATTCAAGCCTATGAGTCTGCCCGTGCAGATGGTTCATTTTGGCAGGAGTATGTCCAGTTGATGAGCAACTACTCCTGTCGGCCAACGCCTCTGACCTATGCGGAAAATTTAAGCCGGCATTTTGGTGGAGCCAGGATATACATTAAACGTGAAGACCTGAATCACACCGGGGCTCATAAGGTGAACAATGTCATGGGCCAGGGGCTTCTGGTCAGGCGCATGGGAAAAAAACGGGTGATCGCTGAAACCGGTGCCGGACAGCACGGTATGGCCACCGCCACCATGGCTGCACGATTTGGCTTTGACTGCACAGTGTATATGGGCGAAGAGGATGTGGCTCGGCAGCGGCCCAATGTGTTCTGGATGGAAAAACTCGGAGCCACCGTGGTGCCGGTCACCAACGGCAGTCGCACGCTTAAAGACGCAATGAATGAGGCCTTTCGTGACTGGGTCGCCTCCATGGATGAGACCCATTACGTTATAGGGACAGTGTGCGGGCCGCATCCTTTTCCTGAGATGGTGGCCTGGTTTCAATCGATCATCGGTCAGGAGGCGCGGCAGCAGATCCTGGCCCAGCATGGTCGTCTGCCGGATCGGGTGTATGCCTGTGTCGGCGGCGGTTCCAATGCACTTGGTATCTTTCAGGGGTTTATCGGGGAGTCCGAAGTGGAACTCGTTGGCGTGGAAGCGGGCGGACACGGTATCGAAACCGGTCAGCATGCCTCACGTATGATTGCAGGCAGTGGCGCTACTCCTGGTGTGGCCCAGGGATACAAGAGTATGTTTCTGCAGACCGGAGAGGGCCAGATGCTTGACACACATTCCATTGCTGCCGGTCTGGATTATGTCGGTATCTCTCCGATCCTGGCCGACCTTGGTGAGCAGGGAAGGGTACGTTTTGCAGCTGCCACGGATAAGGAGGTTATTGAGGCGCTCAGCCTGACCATGCGTACCGAGGGCATTATTCCTGCCATGGAATCGGCCCATGCCTTTGTTCAGGCATTTAAGGAGGTGCCCTCCATGTCGAGTGATCAGGCCGTTATCATCAACATGTCAGGCCGCGGCGATAAAGATATCTTCACCATTGCCCATGCCTTTGACGACCCTTCGTGGAAGTCGTTTATTGTTGCACGGGCGGAAACGTACAGATGAGTTCGGAACAGGAAGGGGCTGTGGTATGAGTTTGCAGGAGGATTTACAAAGACGGCGTCAACAGAAGCGGATTTTGCTGATGACCCATCTGGTTCTTGGCTACCCGTCACTGGCTGTTAACCGTGAGGTGATCGGGCAGATGGCGGCCAGTGGTGTTGATTGCATTGAACTGCAGATTCCCTTTTCCGAGCCCATCGCCGATGGACCGGTCATTTTAAAGGCGAATCAGCATAGTCTGGACAGCGGTATAACTGTGGAGCAGTGCTTTCAGTTCGCCCGGGAGATGGCGGCTGCTTTCCCCGGGGTACACTTCCTCTTTATGACGTACTACAATATCATGTTCAAGTACGGTGAGGACGCCTTTCTGGCCCGAACGGAAAGCATAGGGTTGCGTGGAACCATTATTGCCGATTTGCCGCCGGAAGAAGGGAAAACGTACCTGAGCACCAGTAAACGTTTGGGATTGTCGGCCATCCAGTTTTTTACTCCGACCTCCAGTGACGACCGGATGCGGACCGTCGCCGGATGTGGAGATGGTTTTATTTACTGCGTGGCCAGAAGAGGCGTGACCGGACGACAGACCATGTTTGATGATACGCTTGATCAGTATCTGGACAGATGTCGGCAGGCCACTGATCTGCCGCTGGCGGTCGGTTTCGGCATCACCAGTCAACAGGACATACTGCTGTTGACCGGTAAGGCGGACATGGCGGTGATCGGGACTGCCACCATTCAGCTGGTGGATAGCCGGGGCGTTGCTGCAGTCGGGCCCTTTATCACAGCCCTGTTGGGATAAGAGCAGGGCAGGCCCGGTCTGTTGTGTTGACCGTATTTTTTTAAGCAGCCTCTGCCCGGCACCGTGCCATGTTCAGTGGGTAGCGTCCAATTCGTTCCCGGCCACCAGCAAACAGCCCCCCTTTCAGGGAGTTGTTATCGGGTCGACATCATCAACCGGCCTGATCTCCACCTTACCCTGTAAATATTTTTTAACCGCACCGATGGGCACCTCCCTGCGGTGGAATATACCGGCGGCCAGGGCGGCCTCAGCACCGGTCTGGGTGAAGACCTCACCAAAATGTTCGACCTTGCCGGCACCACTGGAGGCAATCACCGGAATGGTCACTGCTGAACAAACGGCATTGATCAGCTCCAGGTCGAAACCTGCATTGGTGCCGTCTCTGTCAATGCAGTTGAGCAGGATCTCTCCGGCACCCAACTGTTCACAGACCTGAGCCAGGGTGACGGCATCCACCGGACGACCTTCGCGGCCCCCCCTGATGGTACACTCGTACCAGCAGAATCGTTCCCCGTTCGGACCGGGGTATCGGGTGGAAATCACCTGATGTGCAACAGCATCCGGGCTGTTGACATACACTCGGCGCGGGTCAATGGAGATAACAACAGCCTGGCTTCCATACACCCGGGAAATTTGCTCGATTGAGCTGAAACCGGTGGGGTGACCGGTCCTGAGAACATCCTCAACGATTAGTACCGCGTCTGAACCTATGGAGATTTTATCAGCACCGGCGCGGAAGTACTGGGATGCCATCTCCAGGGCGCTGTACAGGCGACCGTCCGGATCAGTGAAGTCACGGATGCCGCCGCCGATGGTCAGGGGCGCAAAAACATGCTGGGACGTCTGCTGCAACACTTCGAACATGGGCATGTCTTTGAGCGGCAGATCACGGTAGGCGGTAATGTTGAGAAAGGCGATCTCGTCAGCCCCCTGCTGATAATATTCACCGGCCAGCTCCACAGGCTTGCCAAGGTTACGGACAGCCCCCTGCTCACGGACCTCGTACTGGTCGCCTTTGGTGACCACCAGGTCGCCCTGATCATTCGCACGAACGTCAAGACAGGCAATGATCCGCTTGGCCAGGACAGTGGTTGACGGGCAGGCTGTGAGGTGGACCGTTTCCCGGGTGCCGGCAAGGAAGTTCTCCAGCAGCTTGAGTCCTGCCCGGCCGCTTTTTTCAGGATGGAACTGCGTGGCAACCATGGCCCCTTTCTGGATGGCGCTGACAAATTCGTAGCCATAGTCGGTTGTGGTCAGGATTGCTTCGGTTGTTGCTGGAACAACATGGAAGGAGTGGATAAAGTAGAACTTTTCGTAGCCATGAAGCCCCTTGAAAAGTGGTGATCCCTGCTGCGCCTTAATCCCGTTCCAGCCGATGTGTGGAACGGCAAGATCACAGGTGAAACGCTGTACCCGGCCGGGCAGGATGCCCAACCCGGGTTCTTCCGGAACCTCTTCACTCGATTCAAAAAGCGCCTGGAGAGCAACACAGATGCCGAAAAATGGCTTGCCTGAGTGCAGATAGCGGATCAGCGGTTCACGCAGGCCGTTTTCCCGCAGGCTGTGCATCAGCATGCCGAAGTTGCCGACACCGGGAAACACCAGCCGTTCAGCCTGTTCAATATCGGCGGCGTTGGTTACCAGGGAAACAGTTTCACCGAGATGTTCGATGGCATTGATGACTGAACGAACATTGCCGGCACCATAATCGAGAAGAGTAATCATGTTTTTTCCTGCTCAGAGGCTTGCAAGGAGGAGTGGGAAACAGTACAAGGTCAGATCTGTTGACGCTGTTGTCAGGGCATTGGCGCCGAGCGAAAACTGACCGTATGCCCATTCTCTGAAGACGATTTTTTTAGAGCAGATTCCGATACAAGTCAAGACCAATCGCACCACATGCAGGCGATCATTCTTGCCGCCGGGTATGGTACCCGTTTGCGGCCATATACAGATATCCGACCTAAACCGTTGTTTCCGGTCCTTAACCGGCCGCTGCTGGAGCTGTTGCTGGCACAGCTGCAGCAGTGCGGCTGTAACCGGATAGTGGTCAACAGCCATCACCTGGCAGCCCAGATTGAGGCAGTTGCGAGTTCGTGGCCCGGCGTTTTATATCAGTTCGAACCTGAGATCCTCGGTACCGGTGGCAGCCTGCGCAGGGCATTGGCCCGGTTGACTGATGAGCCGATTTTGGTGATGAACGGAGATCTGTACCATCAGGTCGATCTGCCTCAGGTCTACCAACATCATCTGTTGTCAAAAAATAAGATCACCCTTGCCCTGCATGCCTGTCCCCGTTTCAATACTGTGGATGTACAGGGTGACCGTGTCGCGGGCTTTGGGAGCAGCAGTGCCGACAGCCTTGCCTTTACCGGTATCCATGTGGTTGAGCCGAAAACCATAGCCCAAATTCCTGATCACGGCTTTTTTCATATCATCGATCTTTACCGTGTCTTGGCCCGGGAAGGGCAGATCGGCTACTGTCGCGTTGACGGTTCACTGTGGCGCGATATAGGTACGCCTGCAGATTATCTGCAACTGCACGCGGAACTGCTGACTGAAAAAGGGAAGTGTACATGGCTGATCGATCCTGCTGCTCATATCGGCTCGCAGGTTGTACTGCAGGGCTGGGGGTGCATCGGTTCCGGGGCAACGATCGGTGATCGGGCCCAGCTGAGCTGCTGTGTGGTTTGGGACGGCGCTGAGGTGAAGCCGGGCTCGATCCATACACAGTCAATTGTCACCGGATACGGAGCAGACATGCAGCCAACGGAAAAAGCGGGATTGAACAATGGATAGGGCAGAGCTTATTTCTCGAGTCGCACATCTACTGGGATGGTCGGCAATGGTATCGCAGCCGTCCGGGATTCAGGTCACAGTCCTGGTGCCGGATGGTTCTTCGCGTCGTTTTTTTCAGTTGCAGGCGCCGGGAGAACAACCGGTCATAGCAATTCTGCCACCGGAAGGAGACGGGCACGGCCATGCTGAAGCCCGATCTTTTGACCGAATCGGTCGTCACCTGCATCAGACCATGGTTCCAGTGCCAAAGGTCCTTGGTTTTGATGCTGACAGCGGTTTGGTCTGCTGTGAAGATCTGGGCAGGCAGCGACTGTTTGAAGTGGTGACAACCAGGGGACTGAAGTCGGCCTTACCGTATTATGAGGCGGTGATCCGCGAACTGGTGCACATGCAGGTATGCGGTGCAGAGGGATTTGACCCGGACTGGTGCTGGGACACACCTTGTTATGATCAAAGGTTGATGCGGGAACGGGAGTCGGGGTATTTTTTACAGGCCTGCTGCACTGACTTTCTCGGCATGCAGTATGATCATGAGGCTGTGACAATGGAATGCACTCATCTTGCCGATCAGGCGGCTCAGGCGCCGGCCCGCTTCTTTCTTCACCGGGACTTTCAGTGCCGTAACATCATGCTGACCGGCGGGAACATTCGCTTCATTGATTTTCAGGGAGGTCGCCTGGGTCCGCTGGCCTATGATCTCGCCTCCCTTCTGCTCGACCCGTATGCTGCGTTGCCGGAAACTCTGCAGGAACATCTGCTTGACGTCTATCTTCACGTTCTCCGGGATTATATGGTCTACGATCCGCAGCAGTTTCGTCGTGAATATGTCTTTTTGGCACTGCAGCGCAATCTTCAGATACTCGGTGCCTTTGCCTTTCTCAGTCAGGTCCGGCAGAAGCCGTTCTTCACCCAGTTTTTACAACCCGCCCTCTTTTCATTGCGACGCCTTCTTGCGAAACCTGAGGCGGCAAGCTATGTTGTGCTGAACTCTCTTGCCGGTCAATGTCACCAGGAGCTTAGCAAACGATTATGATGATGAAAGATGCCACCCTGGTTGCCCTTATCGGCCGGCCCAATGTGGGTAAGTCCACTCTGTTCAACCGGCTTTCCCGGCGGCGCGACGCTCTGGTCGATCCGACGCCCGGTGTCACACGCGACCGCCACTATGCAAGGGTTGTCTGGGAGGACCACCCGTTTATCCTGGTCGACACCGGTGGTATCGATGACGAGGATGATACCATCACCAATCACATCCGCCATCAGGCCATGCTTGCTATTGAGGAGGCGGACATCATCTTTTTTCTCATGGACGGCCGTGAAGGGTTGACGCCCAGTGACGTTGAAATCGTTGCCCTGCTGCGGCGTACCGAAAAAAATGTCTTTTTCATTGTCAACAAGATAGACAGTCCAGAAATTGAGGCCGGGTTACTGACGCCTTTCTGGGAACTTGGCGTTGAACCTCTGTGGGCGCTTTCCGCTGATCATGGGTATGGTCTGAACACGCTGATGGCCGGTGTCTTACCCTGTCTGGAGCAGTCAGAAGTCAAAGACCACTTACCGGCAGAGACCATGCGGCTCGCTTTTCTCGGCCGGCCCAATGTGGGCAAATCCTCGATGATCAACGCCATTATCGGTCAGGAGCGGATGGTGGTTACAGATCTTGCCGGCACGACCCGTGACGCGGTTGATACGCTGGTGACCAGAGATCCCTACACCTATCTGTTGATCGATACCGCCGGAATTCGCCGTAAAGGCAAGACTACGGATAAGCTGGAGAAGTTTTCCGTGCTCAAGGCCCTGAAGGCTCTGGGGCGATGCGATGTCGCCCTGGTCCTTATTGACGCGGAGGAAGGGGTAACCGAGCAGGACACCAAGGTGATCGGTTATACTCAGGATCAGGGGCGAGCTCTGATTATTCTCATCAACAAGTGGGATCTGATCCAAAACGACAGGCGGCGTCAGGAACAGGTGCTGGAGGCTGTACGCAGTGCAGTCACCTTTGTACCATTTGCCCCGGTGTTCAAGGTTTCCGCCTTAACCGGTCTTGGCATCAGGCGTCTTTTTCCGGAGATAGGCAAGGTATACCGTCAATTTCACCGACGTTTTCCCACCGCTGTTCTCAATCGCCTGCTGGCCGAGGCTGTGGAGCGACATCAACCGCCCATGTACCGTGGTCGTCGGCTCAAATTTTACTATACAGCCCAACTGGGGACTGCACCGCCGTTGTTTGCTGTGGTGGCCAATGCTCCCAAGGGTATCCATTTTTCGTACCAGCGGTATTTAACCAACTATTTTCGTGACGGCCTGGGTTTGGACAGTGTGCCGGTTCGATTGCTGTTCCGGGAGCGGAGTGGCCGGAAGAGTAAACCCGCCACCAGATAGTTTCACCTGGTGGAGGAACGCTACCGGATTTTGTTAAAAATGGGTGTGCTCTGAAGCATTGCCGGGACTGTGGCAATGACCGTGTCTCGTTGACTTTCCATCCGTTTAATTTATAGTCGATACACAGGCTGTTTAAGTGCGGCATAAACGATGAGCTCCTGCAGTTTTTCCACTGCAGACGAGTTTTTGGCCAATCTGGTAATCCAGGTAAGAAAAGGCTTATGGGGTAAACGTTATGCGCGTTTTGACCTTTACTGATGGGCGTTGCTGTCGACAGAGCCGGGCCCGGACCTGGTTATGGTACGTGGTCGGAGCTGTGTTGAGTGTGCTGTTGTGTGCATTGCCCGGACCGGCAGCCGCATCACAAGATACGGTTATGGTGTTGCGGGTTGAAGGGGCCATTGGTCCGGCAACGGTTGATTATATCCACAGAGGCCTGAAGAGAGCAGTCGATTCCCAGGCGGTCCTGGTGGTGCTTGAAATGGATACCCCGGGAGGTCTTGATACCTCAATGCGGACCATTATCAAAGATATTCTTGCCTCGCCGATCCCTGTTGCAACGTATGTTGCACCTAAGGGAGCACGTGCAGCCAGTGCCGGTACCTATATCCTGTATGCCAGTCATATTGCCGCCATGGCACCGGCCACCAACATCGGAGCAGCCACACCGGTGGCCATCGGCATCGGCGGTCCGCAGCCGAAAAAGCCCGATGCCGCACCCAACCCTTCAAGTCCACAACCAGCGCAGGAACCGGCAGACTCCATCATTAAAAAGCCCGGTGGCAAGGCACCGTCTGCAACCGACCAGTCTGCTGAAGATGGAAAAACCATGCCCAAGTCAGATGGCGATGCCATGGCTGCAAAATCGATTGAAGATGCCACCGCCTATATCCGCAGCCTGGCACAGTTGCGTGGCCGTAACGTCGACTTTGCCGTGGCCGCAGTGCGCGAGGCCGACAGTCTGTCTGCAGAAGAAGCCCTGGCTCGGAAAGTGATTGACTATGTTGCTGTTGATCTGCCGGATCTGCTTCGGCAACTTGACGGGCAAGAGATCGGGACAACTCCGGACAAGAAGGTGCTGAGCACTGCTCAGGCCACAGTTGAGCGGTTTGATCCTGATTGGCGTACCCAGGTGCTTGCTGTCATGACGAATCCGCAGGTGGCCCTGATTTTGATGATGATCGGCGTCTATGGCCTGTTCTTTGAGTTCACCTCACCGGGATTCGGGGTTCCCGGCGTGGCAGGCGCCATCTGTCTGCTGATGGCCCTGTACGCTTTTCAGCTGTTGCCGGTTAATTGGGCAGGCGTGCTTCTGGTGGGTATCGGTTTCGCGATGATGGTTGCCGAGGTCTTTATGCCGAGTTTTGGTGTACTGGGTATCGGCGGTTGCATTGCCTTTATTGTTGGCGGCCTGTTTTTGATGGACACAGAGGCACCGGGCTTTGGCATACCACTGACTTTGATTGTTGGTCTGGCCATTGTCAGTGCTGCCGTGTTGCTTGCCATTGGTGGCTTTGCTGTTCGCAGCGTCCAGAGGCCGGTGGTCAGCGGCCGTGAAGGGATGGTCGGATCCCTGGCCACGGTTGTTGGGCAGGGGGACAACGGCCAGTGGTGGGTATATGTGCATGGAGAACGCTGGCTCGCCCGTTCAGAGCATTCACTTGCACCGGGTGCCAGGGTGCGGGTCGTGCGCCTGGATGGGTTGACCGTTGAGGTGATACCCGTGACCGATTCTTAAACAGTTCCGGAGGATTTTATATGGTATTCAATATGCAGTTCAGTCTTGCTCCTTTATTGATCGCACTGGTTGTGCTTGTCTTTGCATCGATCAAGATTTTGCGGGAGTACGAGCGGGGAGTCATCTTTCTGCTGGGCCGTTTCTGGAAGGTAAAAGGGCCCGGGCTGGTGATCGTCATTCCCGGTCTTCAGCAGATCGTCAAAGTGGACCTGCGGGTGGTGACCATGGATGTACCGTCTCAGGACGTGATTTCTAAAGACAACGTCTCTGTGAAGGTGAATGCCATTGTCTTCTTTCGTGTGATTGACCCGGAAAAGGCAATTATTCAGGTGGAGAACTTTCTCGTTGCCACCAGTCAACTGGCGCAGACAACGCTGCGGGCGGTTCTTGGCAAACATGAGCTGGATGAGATGTTGAGTGAACGGGAGCGGCTCAATTTTGCTGTTCAGCAGATTCTTGATGCCCAGACCGACTCGTGGGGAATCAAGGTGATCAACGTTGAGATCAAACACATTGATCTGAATGAAAGCATGATTCGTGCCATTGCCCAGCAGGCTGAAGCCGAACGTGAACGCCGCGCTAAAATCATCCATGCCGAAGGTGAGAAACAGGCGGCACAAACCCTGCGTGAGGCAGCTGAGATGCTGTCCAAAGAACCGGCATCCATGCAGCTGCGATATTTGCAAACGCTGACCCAGGTGGCTGGTGACAAGAGTTCGACTCTGGTCTTTCCGGTTCCGATGGACCTTCTCAACAGCCTGCAGGGTGTGAAAAACAGTGAGGTCGCATCCAAAACAGCCGACATCTCTTCCTAGCACCTGTGCTGCTTGACGGGTTTCAGGACTCTGGTTTCCAGGTGGTGTACGGCGTGATACAGAGGGCGGCGTTGTAGTACCGCATCTCTCCCGTCACCTCCCGGCCGATCCACTCGGGGCGGTCAAAGGGCTGGTCTTCACTTGTCAGTTCGATTTCAGCAACAACCAGGCCCTGGTTTAAGCCGGAAAACTCGTCAACCTCCCAGATACAGCCATGGTAGGGGATGGTGTAGCGTTTTTTTTCGATCTGCGGTTGCGGGCAGAGGGTATCGAGCATCTCCCGGGCATCTGCGAGAGGGATGGTGTACTCGTACTCACTGCGCACCATCCCAAGGGTGGCTCCTTTGACTGTCAGGTATCCCTGATCACCGACAATGCGCACCCGCACTGTTCGCTCAGGACTTGCGCAGAGGTATCCCTGACGGTAGACAACACCCTCTGCCAGCCCCCGCCACTGTGCATTCTTAAGAAGAAATTTACGTTCTATTTCTTGCGCCATACGTCCTCTTGATAAACGTGGTTTGGTTGATGAAGGGCAGGGTATCTGAAAAGTATACCCTGATCTGTTGCCTGCGCAATGGCGAAAAAATGGTCAGCATAGTAATGGGTGGATACAAGATGTTATGCAACCCGGATGTCCGGGCCGGGCTTTCAGGAGATCTTGTGAGGATCAGAGATTTTCAAGGTTTTTCCCATCAGGAAAGAACCGTACGGTCTCCTTCTGATCTTTACTTGACACCTCTTAGGCCTCTTGGTATCAGAGAGCTGACTTTTTTTCCGATTCATTGCAGGGGTTCCTGTGTCTCAGTACTCTCTCCTCTTTTTTGTGTTGTCATTGGCCGTCTGTCTCGGTGCGCTACCGGTGCGCTCGGAGGATAATGTACTGGACACGATTAAAGAGGCAACCCGACAGTATGCAAGCGGTGATTATACAGCAGCAGCCGCAAACCTTGATTATGCGGCGCAGCTTGTCCGGCAGCAGAAAAGTGAGCGCATGAAGGCCATGCTGCCGGAACCGTTGTCCGGTTGGCAGGGGAAAGAGGCCAGTGCTCAGGCATTGGGGGCAGCCATCCTCGGCGGCGGGGTGACGGTCAGTCGTGAATATCAAAAAGAGACGTCCACAGTTGCCATTGAAATCGTCTCCGACTCACCGGTGTTGCAATCGGTGCTGATGATGTTGAACAGTCCGATGTTTGCCGGTGCCGGCGGCGGTAAGCTGGAGACCGTTAAAGGGCAGCGTGCTGTTCTCAAGTATGATAACGAGAAGAAAAGCGGAGAACTTTTCGTGGTGGTCGCTTCCCGTTTTGTGGTCACCGTGAAGGGCAGGCCGGCAACAAAAGAAGAACTGCTCGCCTATGGAGAGGCCATCGATTATCAGATTCTGGAAAAAAATTGATGGAGAGCGTGGAAAAGGCCGCTGTGTTCCGGAGAAGAAACCACGGGCTCCCGGGAAATGCTGATGAGGTTTTTTTCGTGTGAGGGTGGTTGCCCCTGTTACAATCGGTAAAGAATTGGCCTTCTTCCTGTAACAGGGGTTTTTTGCAGGTACTCAAAGAGAACAGTCATGGGTGAAGAAGACAAAAGCCGGGCAACCGGCCGGCAAGAGGTCAGCCAGGAGGCGATTTTCAAAGTCACCAAAGAGATTGTCGTCAAGTTCATTGAAGTCGGCCGTCTGACTCCGGCCTCCTTTGCGGACACCTTTGATCGGGTGTATAAGGCTATCGAGCAGACGGTACGTTCCAAATGAGCAACACACTGCTTGATCCGTCTCTGAACAGGGCGCCGGCCGATGTGCGGCGTATCCACCTGATCGGTATCTGCGGCACCGGTATGGCCGCTCTTGCCGGTATGCTGCAGGAAAAGGGATATGCGATCACCGGTTCGGATCAGAATGTGTATCCACCGATGTCTGATTTTCTGGCTGATCTGGGTATTCCGGTGATGCAGGGCTATGCTGCTGCTCATCTCACTGCGCGCACTGATCTGGTGATTGTCGGTAATGTGGTGCGGGTCACCAACCCCGAGGCTGTGGAGCTTTCCCGGCTGGGCCTGCCATATCTGTCCATGCCCCAGGCCCTGGCGCATTTCTTTCTTACCGGTAAGCGTTCGCTTGTGGTAGCCGGTACCCATGGTAAAACAACCACCTCTTCCATGCTGGCGACAACGTTGCATCGTCTGGGTGCTACTCCCGGGTTTATGATCGGTGGTCTGGTTGAAGCCTTTGGCCGTAACTTCCATCTCAGTGACGGCCGGTTCTTTGTGGTTGAAGGGGATGAGTACGACACCGCCTTTTTTAACAAGGTGTCGAAGTTCCACCATTATCAGGCAGAGTGCGCTATTCTCACCTCAGTGGAGTTTGATCATGCCGACATCTTTGCTGATTTTGACGCGGTGCAGGCCTCTTTTTCCAAATTTATCGGCCGTCTTCCCGGCAAAGGGGTGCTGGTGGCAAACTTTGATGATCCGGTGGTGGCGGAGCTGGCCCGCAACAATGCCCGTTGTCCGGTGATCAGCTATGGAACAGGACGGCATTGTCACTGGCGTGTGTCTGATCTGCAGATGGAGGGCCTGACCAGCACGTTTTCAGTGTATCATAAAGGGCAGTTTGTGGGGCGCTGCCGCCTGCCCATGCCGGGATTGCACAACTGCCTGAATGCCCTGGCCGTCATTGCCCTGCTCAACCATCTTGGTTTTTCTGTTGAGGCGATTTTTTCCGGGCTGGCGTCTTTTGAAGGGGTGAAACGCCGCCAACAGATCCGGGGGCAGGTAGGTGGGATCACAGTTGTTGATGATTTTGCTCACCATCCGACCGCGGTCCGGGAGACGCTGCAGGCCCTGCGCCTGGCCTGGCCGGACAACCGGTTGGTGGTCGTGTTTGAGCCGCGCACCAATACCAGCCGGCGGGCCGTGTTTCAAAAGGAGTATGCCGGTGTGTTTTCTGCTGCTGATCGCGTGTTGATTCGTGAGCACGTGCCTCTGGATACCCTCTCCTTGGAAGAGCAGTTTTCATCAGCCAGGCTTGCGGCGGATCTGGCCGCACAGGGTCTACCTGCCCGGGCCTACGCCGATACGGATGCCATCCTGACGGCACTTGTTACAGATTGTATGGCCGGTGACATAGTCGTTATCCTTTCCAACGGTGGGTTTGACGGTATCCATGACCGGTTGTTAACGTTGTTGAGTAAACCGGCGGACAGCGTATCGTAACAGTATTTTTATACATCTTATTCTCCAACTGTTGAAAGTGGTTGCCCCTGGCACTGCTTTTTTTGTCTTTGTATAAGGAGTGTGTTTATGAATATTGCGGTAATGAAAGAGGTCCATCCCGGAGAAACCAGGGTGCCCATGGTACCGGCAACGGTTGAACGTTTGGTGAAGCTCGGTGCAGAAGTGGTGGTGGAAGCCGGGGTCGGGGCGACATGTCGGTTTGACGATGCTGCCTACGAGGCCGTGGGGGCGCGTGTCTCCCCGGCACGCGAAGAGATGCTCGCCAATGCTGATATTGTTCTTCGTTTACGTAAACCACCGTTAAGCGAGATACCCCTCATGCGACAGGGTGCCCTCCATGTGAGTTATCTCGACCCCTTCAATGAGGTGGCACTGGTTGAGGCCATGGTCACGGCCCGTATCAGCGGCGTCAGTCTGGAGATGATTCCCCGGACCACCCTGGCGCAGAAGATGGATGTACTCAGTTCCCAGGCAAATCTTGCCGGCTATGTTTCGGTGTTACTGGGAGCCTCCCACCTGGATAAGATCCTGCCGATGATGACAACACCGGCCGGTACCATCAAGCCGGGCAAGGTCTTCATCATCGGAGTCGGGGTTGCCGGTCTGCAGGCCATTGCCACGGCCAGACGACTGGGCGCCAGGGTTGAAGCCTTTGACACCAGACCGGTGGTGGAAGAACAGGTCAAGTCGCTTGGTGCTAAATTTGTCAAGATAGATATCGGCGAAACAGGCCAGACCAAAGACGGGTATGCGACCCAGCTGACCCCGGAGCAGCTTGCCCTGCAAAAACAGGGGATGGCCAAGGCCTGTAGCCAGGCGGACATCGTCATCACCACGGCCCAGCTCTTTGGCCGACCGGCTCCGCGTATCGTTGACCATGCCATGATCGCCCAGATGCAGCCGGGATCGGTTATTGTTGATATGGCAGTGGAAACCGGTGGTAATGTTGAGGGATCAGAGGTGGATAAAGTCGTGGAGATTGAGGGGGTTAAGGTTATAGGGATAGGTAATCTGCCCGGCAAGGTGGCCCTGGCCGCAAGCCAGATGTATTCTAACAACCTCGGCAACTTTTTGAGCCATTTCTGGAATAAAGAGGAGAACGCCTTTCATCTGAACCTGGACGACGAGATTATCAAAGGAGCACTGGTTACCCACAACGGGGCGATCTTTAGTGAAATGTATAAAAATATCATGCACAAGTGAGGTGCATAATGACCGCTGTTTTTTTAACGTTTATCTTTGTACTGACTATTTTCCTTGGCTTTGAAGTGATCTCCAAGGTGCCGTCAACACTGCACACGCCGCTCATGTCCGGATCCAACGCCATCTCCGGGATCACCCTGATCGGAGCGTTGGCTTCGATGCAGCTTTCCAACCATGGTTTTACCACGGTCCTCGGTACCCTGGCCGTGATTCTGGCCACCATCAATGTTGTCGGTGGGTACGCGGTCACCGATCGAATGCTGTCCATGTTCAAGAAGAAAGACAAGGGAGGGGCGCAGTGAATCTCGACCAGATTGAAATCAATTTTGTCTATGTAGTATCGGCAGCTCTTTTTGTGTTTGGGCTGAAAATGCTCAGCTCGCCGGCTACAGCCCGTCGCGGCAACCTGATTTCCGCTCTGGGTATGCTCATCGCCATTGTTGCCACTCTTCTTGCCCAGGGACTTGACTTCCGCTGGATCCTTATCGGTATGGTGATCGGCAGTCTTTTGGGGATGACCGGCGCCTATTTCGTCAAGATGACCGCCATGCCGGAGATGGTCGCCCTGTTCAACGGGTTTGGAGGGCTGGCCTCCCTACTGCTGGCCTGGTCGGAGTACCATCAAAACCCAGCCATGGTACCGACCATAGTTATCATTGCCGCCATATCGGTCTTCATCGGTGGTGTCACCTTTACCGGATCCATGGTGGCCTTTGGTAAACTCGCCGGCAAACTGCCGCAAAAGGCGATCGTGTTCAAGGGGCAACATCTGATCAATGCCGGTATCCTGCTGATGGTGTTTGGGACGGCAGCGCTCTTTTACCTGACCTCCACCTCACTGTTCGGGTATTTCTTTTTTGTACTGCTTGTCCTCATCGCGCTCGGCTTTGGTGTAACCTCAACCATTCCCATCGGCGGAGCAGATATGCCGGTGGTTATTTCGCTCTTGAACAGTTACTCGGGACTTGCCGCCTGTGCCGCCGGTTTCGTGGTCTCCAACAACATCCTCATTGTTGCTGGAGCATTGGTCGGGGCAAGCGGTATTATCCTCACGCAGATCATGTGCAAGGCTATGAACCGTTCTTTAGCCAATGTGCTCTTTTCCGGATTTGGTTCAGGCACCGTGAAGCAGAGCGGGGATAAAGAACTGCAGGGTGAGGTCAAACCGGCCAGTGCCGAGGATGTCTACTATATCCTTGAGGCGGCAGATTCGGTGGCCTTTGTTCCGGGGTATGGGCTGGCGGTTGCCCAGGCCCAGCATGTCGTCAAGGAGCTGGGTGATCTGCTGGAGGCAAACGGCAGTGAGGTCGTTTATGCTATCCATCCGGTGGCCGGCCGAATGCCCGGTCATATGAACGTGCTTCTTGCCGAGGCCAACGTCTCCTACGATCAGTTGGTGGAGATGGACGATATCAACCCGCGAATGGATGCTGTTGATGTCTGTGTGGTCATCGGTGCCAACGATGTTGTCAATCCGGCCGCTGTGTTTGAAGAGAACAGCCCGATTTACGGGATGCCTATTATTGAGACATACCGGGCCAAGACCGTCATTGTTCTGAAACGATCGATGAGTCCGGGTTTTGCCGGGATCGAGAATGCACTTTTCTTCCGCGAGAACACCCGGATGTATTTTGGTGATGCCAAAGCATCGATTCAGGCTCTGGTGGCCGAATTTAAGAGCGGAGGCTGAGCCCGGAAGTTCTGCGATAAAACCAGTGATTGATCGGCTGCAGGCAGGACATGCCATCGAAAGCATCATCAGAAAGGAGGAGGTTGATCAGATACATTCTGTCTTTGCTGCAGGTGCACGTTGGACAGACGTTGTGGCCACAGGGCAACAGCAGGTTGAAGAATGGCACATCCTCTTGAGATGACGGTGCAACGGGTCCTGGCCGGCTTACCGGAACCGGTGCAGGGGAGTCGGGTACTGATCGGTGTATCCGGGGGTGCTGATTCGATGGCATTGCTCCATATCCTGGCAGCACTTCGGCACCTCTGTTCGTTTACTCTGTTTGCAGCCTATATCGATCATGGTTTGCGACCGGAAGAGACCCCGCTGGAGTGGCATTGTGTGCAGCAGGCCGCCGATTCTCTGGGTATTGAGAGTATACGCATCAGCGTTGATGTCCATGGCGAGGCTGCGGAACGCAGGCTGTCGGTGGAGCATGCCGCACGGGAAGTACGGTATCGTGCCTTTGCACAGCTGAGCCGACAGTGGGGAACCAGCCTGTTGGCCGTGGCGCATACCGCTGATGACCAGGCGGAAGAGGTTTTACTGCGACTGTTCCGGGGTGGTGGCCGTAAGGCACTGTCCGGGATGTCCCAGCAGACAGGTCATGTGATTCGACCCCTTTTGGGTATTCGTAAAGCCGAACTGCTTGCCTATCTGCAGGATCAGGGGATTGTCTTCTGTCACGATTCAAGTAACGATGAAGTCCACTTCCTGCGCAACCGCATCCGTCTTGAACTCCTTCCTTTTTTAGAAACACGGTTTGATGCAGGTATCCGTTCCGCTCTTCTGAAAACCGCTGCCAACCTGGCCGAGGATGAGGAGTTGTTGGCACAACTCCTTAGCCAGTGCTGGGACAGGGTGGTCGACCGGCTGGCTGTTGATGGCAGTGGTCATCCCTTTTGCCGTCTTCACCGTCCTGCCTTTATACAGTTGCATGCAGCCCTGCAGCGCCGTCTGATCGAACAGCTTCTGTGGAAACTTGATGCTGCAGCCCATCATGCCCAGATCCTGGCTGTTGCGGCACTCGGTCGTTCCGGTCGCAGCAGCAGTGAACTGCATCTTCGCCGCGGATTACGGGTGGTGGTCAGCCGTTCGTACATGCTCTTTTCGTACCCACAGGGAAAAGGTCCCTGGCGTGGTCGTCTTCAGACGCACTGATTTTCGACAATTTTGTCGAGCATGTCGATGAGATGTCGAAATGTTGGGGTGAACGAGCCCGCAATGTGCTCCGCTGGGTGAGTATACCGCCATTTTTTATACTACCTTTCTGGCATGAATGTTGAATGGTATTGGGCAGGAAAACCGATGTTCCCTTGGAGGAACGCTCAGAGTAACCACTATGTCAGTGAGGTC
Source organism: Desulfobulbus oligotrophicus (assembly GCF_016446285.1). Taxonomy (NCBI): domain Bacteria; kingdom Pseudomonadati; phylum Thermodesulfobacteriota; class Desulfobulbia; order Desulfobulbales; family Desulfobulbaceae; genus Desulfobulbus; species Desulfobulbus oligotrophicus. Next base: position 3,021,557 of record NZ_CP054140.1, on the reverse strand, counting down.
AGACGATGAACACGATGAAAAAAATACTGTTGGTCCTTTCGGTTGTGTGTATGGCAGCCGGAACCGCCTGGGCAGTGGATTATTCCCGGATGTCCAATGATGAGTTAAATACCCATCGCGGTACCATGTACAACGCCACCCCGGAAGAGTGGAATAACTTCCATACCGAGTGGTGGAAGCGACTCAGCCAGATGGGGCCGGACGAGCGGCAGAAGTATATGGGTCCCCGTGGGTGGCATCAGGGCTATGGGAGAGGGCATGGCATGGGTAGAGGAATGATGGGGCCGAGAGGTGGTGGGTACTGTTGTCCCTGTCCAGGAGGAGGACCGGGTTGGCAGTATCAGGGCGGTGGTGATACTGCTCCGCCAGCGGGAAAGTAAACGGAATTGCATGGATCGGCATCCAGTAGAACGGATGCCGATCTCATCTTTTTTTTGCGATATTCAACTTTTCCATTTTGTACCGGAGCACCCGTTCGCTGATGCCCAGAGATTCAGCTGCTCTGGTCTGCACCCAGTTGGAGCGCTCAAGAGCCTCAATGAGCATCTGTCGCTCAACTTCGCTCAGCCGGGTGTTGAGATCGCCTTCAATGGTCTGGTTCTGAAAGGTACGCACCTCTGCAGGAAGATCACGCAGGCTGATAACAGGCGAACGGGCAAAGGTGATCGTGCGCTGGAGGATATGTTCCAGCTCCCTGATGTTGCCGGGGAAAGCGTACTTGGTCAACTGCCCCATTGCCTGGTCATCAATTACAGCTTTACTGTGATATTTGTTTAAGAAAAAATGGGTCAGAGCCGGAATGTCCTCCTTGCGTTGCCTGAGAGGAGGCAGGTCGATGGCAATGACATTGAGTCGAAAGTAGAGATCCTCACGAAAAGTGCCATCCGTTGTCATCTGCTTCAGATCACGGTTCGTGGCAGCCAGTACGCGTACATCCACCGGCACAAACTGTTCACCTCCCACCCGTTGGATTGATTTTTCCTGAAGTGCCCGCAGTAACTTGGCCTGTACCATCATAGGCAGCTCCCCGACCTCATCCAGAAGCAGTGTGCCCTGGTGCGCCTGCTCAAACACACCACGACGGCGGCTGACGGCACCGGTAAATGCTCCCTTTTCGTGGCCGAAAAGTTCCGATTCGAACAAACCTTCCGGTACGGCTGCGCAGTTGAGCGGTATAAACGGCCCGGCCTTGCGTGGACTGAGCAGGTGTAACAGGCGAGCGATCAGTTCCTTGCCGGTACCGGTTTCTCCCTGGATCAGGACAGTCCAGGGGCTTGGAGCTGCCCGCATGACAAGGGAAATGACCTGTTGCATTGCCGGACTGGCAGCCACGATCCGTACCGGTAAATCGGTGGTGTTGATCACCTTTTCCACCTGAGCCACATCCCTGGCAATATACAGACCTTCTTCAATGGTCTGAATCTGTTTCAGAAGGTGTGTCAAATCCACAGGTTTTTCAAGGAAATCATCTGCTCCCAGCTGCATCACCCGAACAGCGGTATCAACGGCGCCGTAGGCGGTGATCATGATGACTCGCACCAGCGGGTTGATGCGTTTGAGTTCAGCAAGTACTGCGTCACCATGCAGGTCCGGCAGACGATGATCGAGCAGAACAAGATCAATGGGGAGGTGACGGAAAGCGTGGATCGCCTCTTCACCGGTGGCTGCTTCAGTAATGGTATAGCCTTGTTTTACAAGAAAACCGGCCAGAAGATTACGCTGTAGCTGTTCATCATCAACAATTAAGATATGCATAACAGTCTGTTTACTGACAAGAGTGTTTTTAAGAAGGAAGGGTAGCCGTCTGCACCAGCGGTATGACCAGAAGAGCTGTGAACTGCTGCCGGGAGTGATCAACAGTGACCTCAAGAGCACCTCTGTGTGCTTCTGCTATACGCCTGCTGAGTGCAAGGCCCAGCCCGGTGCCGCGCATTTTGGTTGTGAAATACGGCTCGCCTAAACGTTTTGCATCATCAACAGAGAGGGTGCAGTTTCCGTTTGTTAAAGTGATACATGCCTTGGCTGCTGTTTTATTCAGTGCAATATGGATATATCCTCCGGTCGGTTGTGCTTCAATGCTGTTTTTCAGCAGATTTTCCAGCAGCTCCGCCAGCAGATCAGGATCTGCTTCGATTAAACCGACAGAGGTGTTGGTCTGTGTTATCTCAATGTTCTGTTGTTGACATCGTTGCTGGTAGAGGATGAGCAGCTGCTGGATAAGTAAGGGTACATCAACGATTTGCAACCGTGGGTTAAGCGGCTGGGTAAAGCGTTGCAGCTCATTGATGATAACACTGGTGCGGTTCACCGCCTCCTGCATGGCAATGACCAGTTCGTGTTGCGCAGTATCAAGACTGGTCGACTCCAGCCGAAGACGCTGCAACCCCATACTGATGGCATTGAGCGGATTACGAACTTCGTGTGCAATGATGGCGGTTGCTCTTCCCAGGGCAGCGGCTTCATGCTCTCTGGCCAGTAACCGTTCAAAGGAACGGGTACGGTTAAGGTCGTTTTGCTGGACATGGTACAGTAACCAGGAAAAAAAGAGGCCCAGGGAGAGGAGCAGCGCGCTGAACAGAAAAAATTGCCGGCGCAGCAGTTTGATCCGATTGAAGTGCTGCGATGCGTCCAGAGCGATGACCAGGGTGCCTGACGACATGGAAAGGCGTGTCTCTGCTGTCCACTTGCCGTGCTCATCGATGAGCCGGATCGTTCCGCCGGCAGAAGGTGGAAGACCTTCTTCAAGATGAACCGAACGAATGCCGGGCAGGTTGGAAAGATTGGTCAGCAGTGCCGGTAATGCCATTTCGGCTTGGAGCTGGATACTTGCCTTTGCATCAAGACCGACCTGGATGCACTGGACGGCTTTGTTGTCTGAAGTACCGACAAACAGGGCAGTGCCATGCTGATCATAATGCACCACATCAGGGCTCAGAGTGCAGGGTTGGCTGCGTTGCCAGTCTGCAGGGCCGGTGATTCTTGTTCCGTCCTGTTGCACCACCTCGATACCGACCAGACCGGTTTCTTTTGCCAGGGCGGTCAACTCATCTTCCTGGAGAGGATCAATGGTGTTGAGGTAGTCGATAAAACGGATCTTGTCACGGAGTACAGACACCATCACATTTTCAATGGTGTTACGAGCCAGCTCGGCATTTGCCAGGTGTTCCTCGATAATCATACTGATCATCTGTGACCGACCAAGTGTGTTACGTTGCAGATCACGGTCATTGGTGGTCATCTGCCAGAAAAACACGACCAGAACGAGAACGATAAGTATTCCGAAACCGGTCAGGTTTAATGCCCAGAAGGGGAGTGGATATTTCGGCCTGGCGGGTGGGTCGGCTTTCATCGTCTGCCCCCATGCAAGCGGTGGCGATGGCCGTGGCCGTGTTTTTTCCCTCCATGCATGTTGCCCCGGCATGTACACAGTCGAGCCCTGACACCTGTAGGATCTTCCGGATAACGCTGCCTGAGCGATTGGCCTGAGTCGGTGGATCCGGAGTGATCATCCGGGCCGACCTGCTCTTTGTTTTTTTTCGGCGGGGTAGATGGTACTTCTGTCCCGGAATATAAAGGTTCTGCAGCATGAGTAGTGTTCATCTCAAAACCATGCGTCATTGCCAGGCCGATGCAGCCGGCAAGGAGATATAGTTTTGCGCGTTTGAGTGCGGAGGCAGGTAAAGAGAGACGAGGCGGAAAATATGTTGTTCTCATAAAAAGTGCTCTGGAGATTGTGTTGCATGACAGCTGATCCATGCAGACTATGCATAACCATTGTCGGCCGCGGTTGTAAAGAACTTGCCGCGACGATCGATGGCTGAATCGTTGAGGGGAAAGACAGTCCGTCTGTTCGAATCGTCAAGGTGAGAGTACACGTGCTGCCTGTCGAAAGACGTGCGGTTGTACAGATGGACTAACTATCGACTCACCAGCGGTAAACTGTTTCCAACTATGCAAGATAGAGGCCGGACAGGAGTTGCAGTGATGACTGTTTGGTGTGGTATGGTCGGTGCACTGGCAGATCTGTACAGCCCGATTCTGAAACTTGCTGGATAATTTTGCCGGTCTCATGTTTTAATGTCGGGTATATTCATGGAGGATATCATCTGTCTGGACAGTACCTTTGATATTTTTATATCATGATCAGTCAGCCGAAAGAGTTCGGTAACAGGAGTACGTCAATGCAAAAATTGGAGCCTGAGTTTCAGGATATCAGTGTGGAGAAGGTGCGGGGGTATTTGCAGCAGCATGATGAACAGGATTATATGCTGATCGATGTCCGTCAACCCAGTGAATACAACCAGGCGCATATTCCCGGAGCCATACTTATTCCTCTGGGAGAGATTCCCGAGAGAATGGCTGAGCTGGAAACAGATAAAGACATTATTTTTTATTGTCGTTCCGGCAACCGATCCAGAGGTGCGGCTATCTTTGTTGCTTCTCAACCGCATATTGCCGGCACTGTTTTTAATATGGCCGGTGGCATCCTTGCGTGGAATGGTGAGCTGCTGGCAACCGGCCCGCAGTTGCGGGTGTTTGATCTCAGCGGCACGGAGCACGATATCCTGTATCGGGCCATGGAGCTGGAGCGTGGGGCGGCAGAGTATTACCTTGTTTTGTCTCAGCGTTATGGCGATAGTCCCTGGGCAAAGACCCTGTCCGAACTTGCGGCTGCTGAGAAGGCGCATGCCATGACGATCTATCGTGCCTGGGCGGAGCAACAGACTGCTCCACCGTCCTTTTCTGCCGTCTATGCGGATTTAAGAAAAGATATCGTTGAAGGCGGAATGACGATTCCCGATCTCCTGGATAGGCTGGCGGATGATGAGAGGACGCTGTGCCGCGATACCCTGGAGATGGCACTGTCCCTTGAGTATGTGGCGTATGATCTGTCTCGCAATATGGCGCATCACTGGCGAGGCCAACCTCTGGAGGCCGTGTTTCAGGCCCTTGCTGAAGGAGAAAAAGAACACATACTGCTGGTGGCGCAGGCCCTGTCGCTTTGTCCGGAATCATGAAAGAATTCTTGCAGAGAAAATGACCCGGTGCTATAGCTTTTTAAGAAAAGTTGCGGATAAAATAGGGGCCTTCAACGTGTTGTTGAAAGGACAATGCTGTTGGATCCCGGTATTTATTGCATGCAAAAGTGCACATTTGTACAGTTTGTAATGGAAAAGACGTTTTCTGACGGGTTGATGAGACAGTTTTTTTCACAGAATTTTAACGGTGTAACCATGCTCTTACTGAGATGTTGCTGAGAAGCCGTGGTGCGGCATGAAACTCGAGGCGCAAAAGGAGAACATATGAAACCCTTTCACTACAAAGACGTAACATACGAATTGGATGAACAGGGTTGCCTGCTTGATCCAAAACAGTGGACCAGGGATTTTGCTGAAGGCATGGCACGGGAGTGCGACATTCCGGTACTGTCGGGTGAACATTGGGACGTGATCGATTATATTCGGCAAACCCATGAACAAACCGGTGTCTGTCCCACTATTTTTGCCGCCTGTAAAGCTAACGGACTGCGTCCCCAGGAGATGCAGAAGCTTTTTCCGGCCGGGTATCATCGAGGTCTGTGCCGGATTGCCGGTGTGCATTACCGTTTAAGCACTGTGCCGTACAGTGTGCATCTCCGTGAGAGTGTGGCCGATCTACGGGCTTTGTCAGGAGACAAGGTGTACACCACTGATGTCCGGGGGTTCCTTGTCGATCCGGACACATGGGACGAGAACTTCGCCGTTCACCGTGCCATGGAAATGCGTATTCCGGAAGGGAAGCTCACCGATGAGCACTGGCGGATCCTCTACTATCTGCGTGATGTTTTTCAGGTCGAACATCGAATCCCCACTATCTATGAAACCTGTGAAAGCTGCGATATCGACTTGGACAGGTTTGAACAGCTTTTTCCGGACGGGTATCACCGTGGTGCCCTGAAAGTTGCCGGTCTTCGATTTATCAAATAACAACGGCAAAGATGCAGCATGAAGATGACTTTAATGGTGTGCAGCGGCGATCCGGAGGTGGTGTGGAACGCTTTTCGGATGGGTAATCTGATGCTGGAGCAGATGGACGATGTGACCATGTTTCTCAATGGGCCGTCGGTTCAGTATGAACAACTGTCTTCTGAAACGTTTCCTTTGATGGAGTTGGCCAGAGTTTTCACCCTTTCTGAAGGGGTGCTTTTAGCATGAGGCAAGCTGCTGGACCTCCACGGTGTGGAGGCAGGGCAGCATCAGCGGGCAAAACAGAGTGACCTCTACTCGCTGATTGTTGAAAGCGATCGGTTGGTGACATTTTAAGTGACAAGGTTCACAGCCATCTCCAGGCAGAACCCTTTGTGGCTGCCGGCCGGTATGGGCGTACCTTCATAAAGATCAGGTGATCGGTTATGAGAGGAGGCCGGAGGTGAGTGACAGGCAGCAGGGGGTGATACTGCTTCACGGGCTGGCACGCACCCGGCTGTCTATGCGATCACTTGCTTCGTATCTGAGCCGGCAGAACTACGCCGTCCTGAACGTCGGTTATCCTTCCCGCCACTTTCCCGTCGAGCGCCTTGCTCAGGATGTTCTCCCCCCGGCACTGGCAACCTTCCGCCGGCAGGATGTCGGCACTGTGCACTTTGTCACCCATTCCATGGGCGGTATTGTGTTGCGATCTTTCCTGGCAGCAGACGGAATATTGCCCGAACTGGGACGGGTGGTTATGCTCAGTCCTCCAAACCAGGGAAGTGAGCTGGTGGATCTGTGGCGTTCTTTTTTCTGGTTTCGTTGGTTTTTTGGACCAGCCGGTTGCCAGCTGGGGACTGATCCATGTTCCTTACCCAACCGGCTTGGCCCGGCCCGGTTTGCCCTTGGAATTATTACCGGTGATCGTCCACTGCAGGGGTTCGGCCACTTTTTTTCTGAACCCAATGACGGCAAGGTGACTGTCTCCCGGGCAAAGTTGGCGGGAATGTCTGATTTTCTCGTGTTACCCTATGGTCACAGCATGATCATGGTGCACAGGCCGGTGCACGAGCAGGTGGGATGTTTTTTGAAAACCGGTCGGTTCCAGAGAGCCGGTTAACTCTTGCGCAGAACCCTTTTATCATCAATCCGGATGGTCAGCTTGATCTTGTCAAAGTGCTCTAAAAGAGGGATGGAAAACTTGCGCGTCAGACCGGTCAGCTCCTTGAAGCGTTGAGCATCGATATCTCCTTCGCGGCGAATGAAAGCGGTTACCTTTTCTTGCAGTTCGGCAACAGCCGGGGCGTGGAAAAACAAGGTCTCGTTAATGCGGATAAGCGCTGCTTTTTTAACAAGCAGGTCAATAACCTGGCGAACCTGGCGTTCAGGGATTGAAGAAAAGGCTGCGAAGACATCCTTAAGAATGGGTGGAGTAAGACCGGCCTCCCTGTACATGGCGTTGATTTCCTCTTCCATGGTTTGTTCATCAACCTGTAAGGTCACTGTGTGGCCGCTTATCCTGATTTCTGCCCCGCTTTGCTCAATCACTTCTTTTTTAACAAGACCGGCCAGCAGACTGTTCAGTACCTTGGTGTCAATGGGCGGCTTCAGTTGTGAGCGTAACGCTTCTTTGGCTAGACCGGTGTCCAGGGGGTTCTGCTGGTGAAATCGTGTGAGCAGGGCAACAATTCGCTGGCTGAGTGTTTCAGCCACAGAGGCTGCCAGGAAGCGCTGGCTTTCCGAGTCAACAACCACAATGACCCCGGTGGAAAGAGGAAGTTGCAGTTGTTTTTTGAGCTTTTTGCTGAACACACCGGTACGCGCAGCCAACTGGTCGGCAGTGATCCCTCTGGGACCGCATGCTTCAACCAGCATGAGGAGTCGACGTTCATCATCAGCAGCGGTGAGGGCGGTAAAATAATCCTGATTGTCCAGTCTGTCGTTTTCTGATGCCCGTTTACGCTTTCGTGGACTGTTGTCCAGAATGAAGCCGCCACCAATGGTGGTGACCGGCGAATAGCTGCGGACAACATAGTGGTCACCCGGCCAGACAGCAACGGGCTCCTGCAGGATCAACTGGACTCTGGTGTCTTCTCCGGGGGAAACAGCCTCTGTCTCTGCAAGCAGAACACGACCGATGATCTCCCGGGTGCCGAGGTGAACCCGCACCAGAGAACGATGTTTCAGTTCTTTACCGGCTGATGCCAGATAATGAAATCCGGCGTCCAGGAGAGTGGAGCTGATCATGCTGCCGGGAGTGGCCGCCATGCTGCCTCGTTCAATCTGCTCTTTCTCGATACCCTGGAGATTGATGGCGGTCCGGTGGCCGGCCTCAACCATGTCGATGTCCTGTCCATGCACCTGGATACCGCGTACTTTGGCCGTAAGACCACCGGGATAAAATGCCAGATCATCTCCTGTCTCGATTCTGCCGGAGATCGAGGTGCCGGTAATCACGGTGCCAAACCCCTTCATCGAGAAAACCCGATCAACAGGCATGCGAAAAGGTCCGAATACCTCGTGGAAATGGATGGTGGAGACCTTGTCGTCCAACAGGCGAAGGAGATCATCTATTCCGCTGCGACTGATTGAATCGACCGGTACGATTGGGGCTTCGGCGAGAAAGCTGCCGGCAAAAAAATCATGAACCTCCTCTGTAACCATGTCGAGCCATTCCTGGTCAACGGTGTCTTTTTTGGTCAGGACAATAAGTCCGTCCCGGACACCGAGCAGGCGGCAGATTTCGAAATGTTCAACTGTTTGCGGCATAATTCCTTCATCTGCAGCAATGACAAACATAACGAGATCCATTCCAGCTGCACCGGCCACCATGTTGCGAATGAACTTTTCGTGGCCCGGGACGTCAACAATGCCAACCCGGTGACCGCAGGGAAGGTCGAGATGAGCAAACCCTAACTCAATGGTGATGCCGCGTACTTTTTCTTCTCTGAGCCGGTCGGTGTCAATACCGGTCAGGGCACGGATGAGACTGGTTTTACCGTGGTCGACATGGCCGGCTGTTCCGAGGATGACTTCGCGCATGAGCAGTGGCGGTAATCAGAGATCAAGGTAGGGATTTGTTCTCTTTTCCCTTTCAATGGTTGATTGCGAACCGCCATAACCATGACCGGGCCAGACGATGGTATCCGGCGGTAGAACCATGAGTCGGCTCTTGATCCCGTCAATGAGCTGTCGCATGGAGCCACCCGGGAAATCGGTCCGGCCGACTGCACCGACGAACAGTGTATCGCCGGTAAAGCAGTGTGGCGGACTGTAAAGACAGATGCCTCCCGGGGTATGGCCCGGTGTGTGGATAACCTCCAGCTGCTCCTTGCCGATTGTAATAACATCGCCGTCTTTGACCGTTACATCGACAGGTGGAGATTCCGGTAGCCCGAGGGAGGAAAATAACCCCTTGATCCCGGGTTCATTGAAGTAGCTGACATCCTCCGCATGCATGACAATTTTTGCCTTGGTTGCCTCTTGAATCGCCGCATTGCCGCAAACATGGTCCGGATGGCCGTGGGTGTTTATGATGTAGATCACCTTGAGGTCATTTTTTCGGCAGTGGTCGAGGATACGATCCTCATCACCGCCGGGGTCAATAATGGCTGCCTCTTTCGTGTCTTCGCATGAGGCAATGTAGCAGCAAACTCCCATCATACCAACGGTGAGCTGTTGAACAAGCATAGGCCGGCTCCTGTGATTGTTGTCCGCAGACCTCTGGACTGCATCTGCGGATGTGGTTGGCGGATATCCATAGTGCTCGGAGTAGCCTGCGAGTGCACCCCGCAGGCACCGATCGGGAAGGTTTTTATTTACTGCCGCAACCGCCCGATGTACAGGCACAACCTGTTGCCGCAAAGGGGTTCACAGTGGCCGGACCAGGCGGTAACCGGCGTTCGACAGCTGTTACCACGGCATCAAAGGCTTTAATGGCGGGGCTGTCTTCGTTGCTGGAAAGGTACGGCGTGCCGGTGTCTCCTGCGACAACGACCCGCGGGTCCATTGGTACCCGGCCGAGAAAGGGGAGGTCAAAGTCACGGGCTGTCTCTTCACCACCACCCTTGCTGAAGATATCGACGGTTTCGCCGCAGTGGGGGCAGACAAAGCCTGCCATGTTTTCGACCACGCCGACGATCGGCATGTCAACCGCTTTGCAGAAGTTGATCGACTTACGGACATCGGCCAGGGCGACTGCCTGCGGGGTGGTCACCACAACAGCCTGTACACCGGGAATGGTTTGCGCCACGGTCAGCGGTTCGTCGCCGGTTCCTGGAGGGGCGTCGACAATCAGGTAATCGAGCTCTCCCCAGTCCATGTCGGCAAGGAATTGGCGGATTGCCTGAATTTTCAAGGGACCCCGCCAGATTATCGCGTCATCTCTGTCTTTCATCATATATTCAAGACTGACGACTTTCAGGTTTTCGTTGAAGGCGAGAGGTGGAATGAGATCATCAGGGTTAGCTGGAGGCTCTAAAGTTCCGGTAAGATTAAGCATCCGAACCACATCAGGACCATGAAGGTCGACGTCCATCAGGCCGACTTTGTGACCTTTTTTAGCCAGACATAGGGCTAGGTTGACGGCAACGGTTGACTTGCCGACACCGCCTTTGCCGCTCATGACCAGGATTTTGTTTTTTATTTTTCCCAGAGATCTGGTGATCGCGATATCCTGCTGTGCCAAACGGGCATCACCTGAACCACAACTGCTATTCTGACTGCTGCTTTCGCAGGAGCTCCCACAAGAACTGCTCATATTTTCCTCCAACGGTCAATAAAGGTACAAAAAAAGGAACCCGCGATTGATGATGATCAACGTGTATCCGACTGCCTCGGTCGTGCTCAGTGAGGTGCAACACCGTGCAGGGAAGAGCCGGAAAGCAGAAACCCCGCAACGTGTTTGCAGAGTAACAGCTGGAGATACTGTGGAGATGCAGGTTCATGGTAATATGGCGCATACATTAATGCCAGCGGGTTGAAAAGCAATTAAAAAATTATAGGGCCGGTTCAGGGCCTTACCTGCAGAGCAGCTGTCTTTTTGTTGCGTTTCAATTGCGAGAATAGTTATAGTGCTTACCCTTATGAGCCTATTGAACTGTACTTTCTGCGCCTGAGGCGTAAAAGGCAAAAAATGTACGCGTGATACACGCTGTGTCAGATAACCAAATATATACCGAAGAGGCGGCGAGGGGGAATCAGATGGATCCGTTCAGCAAGAAGTTGTTAGAAGAACTGGAACAGATGCAGCAGCACACAGGTCGTATTCTCCGCTCCATGTCGGTGACTCGCATGATGACGATGGAAACCGCCGGCTGGCAGCCGGCGGTGGATATTTACGAGGCTGAAGACTGCATCTATGTGTATGCAGAGCTTGCAGGCGTTATCAGTGAAAGTCTTCGGGTGGTTATTGACGGTCGTCAGTTACGGATCAGCGGTTCCCGCCAACTACCGGCTCATCAGTCTATTGCCTGCATCCATCAACTGGAAATTGAGCTGGGAAGCTTTCAACGTACTCTCACCCTCCCTTCGTCTGTGGAAACGGACGGCGTTATATCGAGTTGCACAAACGGTCTGCTCACAGTGACGCTGCCGAAACGGATCAGAAAAGGCAAAGTGTCCATCCGGATAATTCCTGGAGAATGATATGGAACAAGATCAGCAAACACAACAAGTGCCGCCTAAAAAAGTGGATCCCGCGGAACTGGCATTGCCGGAATCGCTGCCTATTTTGCCATTGCACGGGTTTGTCTTTTATCCGGGCATGGGATTTCCTTTACAGGTATCCAGTGAAACCTCGAAACAACTGATTGACGATGTCCTTCTGGGCGATCGGATGATGGGGCTTGTACCGAGTCGTCGTGAGCAGGTTGCAGACGATGACGAACTGGGACCGGATGATTTGTACACGATCGGTGTGGTCGGGTACCTGCACAAACTGAACAAGGCACCGGAAGGGTATTACCAGATTTTAGTGAGTGGCACGAAGAAGTTTGCCATTGATGAATACATTGATTCAAAGCCGTATTTACGTGCCAGGGTGGTTGAGGTCCCGATGGAAATCGTCGAGGATAAGAAAATTGAAGCCCTGTTGTACAATATTCGGGCCCAGTTCCAAAAGTTGGTGAGTGGCACCGAGCTTCCCCAGGAGCTGGTTGCCACAATCAACAGCCTCACCAATCCCTTCTATGTGGCCTATCTGGTGAGTTCTCAGTTGAATCTGAAAATTGAGATGGAACAGGAGATTCTCGAGATCACTGCTCTTCACGACCTACTGCATCAGGTGGCCCGTGAGTTGAATAAACGGCTGGAAACCGTGGAGATGAGCAAGCAGCTGCAGGCTTCAATGAAAAAAGACATGGACGAGCGTCAGCGTGAGTTCTTTCTTCGGCAGCAGCTGCAGGCCATCCGTAAGGAGCTCGGTGAGGGTGATGAGGATAAGGTCGAGGTCAAGGAGTTACAGGAGAAGGTGGCGGAAAAGGCGTTGACTCCGCAGGCAAGAGAGGTGGTTGACAAGGAGCTGGCCCGAATGGAACGCATTCCACCGTCCTCGCCGGAGTATACGGTTTCTCGAAATTATATTGACTGGATCCTTGACCTGCCCTGGCTTGATTCGACTGAAGACACTCTGGACCTGAACAAGGCTGAAGCAGATCTTGATCAGGACCACTACGGGCTTAAGAAAATTAAGCAACGGATCATTGAGTTTCTGGCTGTGCGTAAACTTAAACAGGATATCCATGGGCCGATCCTGTGTCTTGTCGGGCCTCCAGGTGTTGGTAAGACTTCGCTGGGACAGTCCATTGCCCGTACCATGAATCGTAAGTTTGTGCGTATCGCTCTTGGCGGTGTACGTGATGAGGCCGAAATTCGTGGTCATCGGCGCACCTATATCGGTGCCCTTCCCGGAAGGGTCATTGTAAGTCTCAAGAGAGCGGGCTCGAATAATCCGGTTTTTCTTTTGGATGAGATCGATAAACTCGGCAGTGATTTTCGGGGAGATCCCTCTTCAGCTCTGCTTGAGGTTCTTGATCCTGAACAGAACTCAACCTTTACGGATCATTATCTGGACATTGAATTCGACCTTTCCAGGGTGATGTTTATTGCCACTGCCAATGTTTTAGATACCATCCCCGGACCGCTTCGTGATCGTATGGAAGTGGTGGAATTATCGGGGTATACACAGGAAGAAAAGGTGGCTATTGCCGAGCGTCATCTTCTTCCCAAACAGTTGGAGGCACACGGGTTGACGGCTGATGATCTTGAAATTTCGACCACGGCTATTGAGGCACTGATAGCGTCTTATACCCGAGAGGCGGGGGTGCGTAATCTTGAGCGCGAACTGGCAGCCATCTGCCGGGGTGTTGCCGCGGAGATCGCACGTGGTCATGTCGGCAAGAACGTGGTCACTCCAGAAAAGCTGTATGATTTTCTGGGCCCGCAGCGGTTTTATCCGGAGATAAAGGCCCGCAGCTGGGGACCTGGGCTGGCAACAGGTCTGGCCTGGACACCGGTTGGCGGTCAGATTCTTTTCATTGAAACATCAAAGATGAAGGGGCGTGGCGGTTTGACCCTGACCGGAAAACTTGGTGAGGTGATGAGAGAATCGGCCACTGCGGCGTTGACGTATATCAAGTCGCACGCCAGGGAGTTGGGGATTGACGAAGACGTGTTTGCTGAAGTTGATCTTCATGTCCATGTCCCCGAGGGTGCCATCCCGAAAGATGGCCCGTCTGCAGGAGTGGCCATGGTTTCCTCACTGGTCTCACTTTTCCTCGGGCGACCGGTTCGCCAGGATGTGGCCATGACCGGTGAAATCACCCTGCGCGGAGACGTGCTGCCGGTTGGAGGTATAGGTGACAAGGTCCTGGCTGCACTTCGGGCTGGAATACGGGAGGTGATTGTACCGGTGCTCAACGAAAAAGACGTGTTGGAAATACCGGAGGATATTCGTGCCGGTGTCATCTTTCACTATCCTCACACCATCCAAGAGGTGCTTGCAATTGCCATAGAAAAAGATGAGGCACAGGGCTGATGCTGGGCTGGTTCAAGAAGAAATTCCGTAAGCAGACTGATGCGGCTGAGACTGTTGAAACAGAGCAGCAGCTGTCAGCGGATATCGATGAGCAGGTTGTCGTTGCCGTGGAGGATGGAGGTGTTTTCGAATCCGAAGATAGCCTGCTCAAGTCAGATGAAGAGGAGTCTCCTGTTTTTGCTGCGGCGACGGATGAGGTCGTTGTCGAAGAAGCCGTTGTTTTTGATGTGCATGATGAGGCAGACCAGGAAGAAACCACGACAGCTGAGGTGCAAACTGTTGAGGCAGAGCAGCAGCTGTCAGCGGATACTAATGAGCAGATTATCGTTGTAGTGGAGGATGAAGGTGTTTCTGAGCCTGAAGACAGTCTGTTTGAGCTGGATAAGGAAGAGACTTCAGCTGGCTTTTTAAGCGAAACGGTCGACACTGAGGAAGACATTGTCTCTGCAGCAAGCGATGTGGTGGCTGAGCCGGATTCAGCGGGAGCTGATCCGGTCGTGATGTCGGCCGAACAGACGGCAGCGGTTGAGCTTGAACCTCTGTCGGCAGTGGTTGATGGTAGCCAGCTTGCTACAGCCGAACAGGGGGACACCGCAGATGAACTGCAGGAAGCCGGTATAAAGGAGGCGGATCACAGCTATGGGCTCGAGCCGCCGGGCCTGGAGGAGCCGGAAGCAGACGAGATATCAGTGGTTGATCCCGGAGGTCTTGAATCAGCGCATCCTCAAGCAGCAGAGGACAGTTCTGACGTCAGTACAAGCAAAACACGGCAAGTACAGACACGTAAAACGTTGTTTCAAAGATTACAGGAACGACTTGGCAAGACCAGAGATTCTTTTGTCTATCAGTTGGATCGTCTTTTTCTTGGTAAAAAAGAGATCGACCAGGAACTGTTCGAACAGTTGGAAGAACTCCTGATCACTTCTGATCTCGGTGTCGGCACGACCCTGGACCTGCTCGACATCGCCCGCAAAAAGGTCAAACGTGAGCAATTACGTGATCCTCAGTCTTTAAAATCTATCATCCGCGATCAGATTCTGACGTATATTGAAGCATCCGAGCAACCTGCCGAGCTGGTTATGCCCGAAGAGGGGCCGTTTGTTATCATGGTGGTGGGGGTCAACGGTGTCGGCAAAACCACGACCATCGGTAAACTCGCTGCCAAATTTATCCGGTCCGGACAATCGGTCCTGCTGGTTGCTGCCGACACTTTTCGGGCTGCTGCAATTAATCAGCTGAAAATCTGGGGAGATCGTGTCGGAGCTGAGGTCACGGCCCGAAGTCCTGGCGCTGATCCTTCTTCCGTTGTGTTTGATGGTCTTGAATACGGCGTGGCACGAGCATTTGATGTTATCATTATTGACACTGCCGGCCGCTTGCACACAAGCGTCAACCTGATGGCGGAGCTGAAAAAAATCAGACGGGTTATTGATAAAAAAATGCCCGGTGCGCCACATGAGGTGATGCTGGTCCTGGATGCCACCACCGGTCAAAATGGCGTATCCCAGGCCAAACTTTTCCATGAGGCCGTTGGCATCAGCGGCCTTGCCTTGACCAAGCTTGATGGTACTGCCAAAGGGGGGATCATTGCCAATGTCTGTCGGGAAATGAAGATTCCCGTTCGTTTTATCGGCATCGGTGAGCAGATGAATGATCTTCGCGATTTCAACGCCCGTGAGTTTGTTGATGCCCTGTTTTTCAGTCAGGATAAGGTCTAGGAGATTTTTGCCGGCCATACCTGGAAAGACTTGCATGACATTTGCACGTTCAGGTATTCTTTAAACCATCTTGTTACTTGTCCATTGTTCTTGTTCTGCTCTTCAGCTTGATCTGCCGGTCAAGTCGGCAGGAATTCTTTTGTAAAAGGTCATTGTTATAATGGAATATAGGCAGCATAGACAGCCAGGATGCGGTGGTTGTCTGTTGATTTTACTCCTGATCGCCTTTGTCACCGGAGGAGCTCCGGCCTTACTGAATCTGCTCGGTTTTCTTTTTTATTCGGGACTGGCTGTTATCCTGCTGGCAGTAGGTGCTTTCTGGGCGTTTACTTATTATGTGCAGGGCCGGGTCTCGGCTTACGAAGCCTCCCAGACAGATGTCCATAACCGGTTTGTTTTTTTGCTGGTGAACATTCTGGTGAAGATTGCCCAGCATGACGGTCATTTTACCCGGGCTGAGCTTCAGGCTATCCTGAACTTTTTTCAGTATAACTTACGCTATAACCAGGATCAGATGTACTGGGTTAAGCAGTTGACTAAAGAGGCCAGGGATAATCCGGTCAGGCTGCATGAACTTGTGGATGAATTTCGCGTCCGCTTCAATTACGAGCCGCGTTTAATTCTGCTTGAGCTTATTTATCAGATCATCCACACAAAGCAACCACCTCCGGAAAGTGAGCTGCGATTAGCCCGTGAAATTGCTCAGCTGCTTGAGATCTCCGCCTACGATCAGAGAACTATTGAGGCGAAGTACATGTATCGCCAACGCCGGGAGGCCGCCAGTGCAGATCAGTTAGAAGAAAGCTATTACGCGGTGCTCGGTTTACAAAAGGGGGCGGACTTCACCGCAATCAAAAAAGCCTATCGTACCCTGTCTATGCAGTACCATCCTGACAAAGTCGGTCATCTTGGTGATGAGTTTAAAAAGGTCGCCGAAGAGAAGATGAAAGAGATTAATGTGGCCTACAGCTACTTTGAAAAGAAGTTTTCCGGGCGCTGATAGCTTATCCGTTGGCACAGGATTCCAACAAATAAACTAAAGATGAGGTGAGACACAATGAGCGGTGTTGCCAAAAAAATGAAGGCGTTTGCAGAGAAATCCTCCTGGATTCGGAAGATGTTTGAAGAGGGAGCAAAGATGAAAGCCGAATTCGGACCGGACAAGGTGTTTGACTTCAGTATCGGTAATCCGGATGTGCCGCCGCCGCCGAAATTTTATACTGTCCTTCGTGAATTGGCCCAGGATGAACAGCCCGGTATCCATGGGTATATGCCCAATGCCGGCTACCCGTTCGTCCGGGAGGCTTTGGCCGGGCGTCTTGGTGGTGAGCAGGGGGTCAGCTTCAGTGCAAATGATATTCTGATGACCTGTGGTGCAGCTGGTGGGCTGAATGTGATTTTTAAGGCCCTGCTGGATCCCGGTGATGAGGTGATTATCCTGGCGCCGTTTTTTGTTGAGTATCATTTTTATATTGATAACCATGGCGGTGTTGCCAAGGTGGTTGCCACTGACTCGGAGTTCAATCTCGATTTAAAGGCGATTGAAGCGGCTCTGACTGCAAAAACCAAGGTTGTGCTCATCAACTCACCCAACAACCCCACCGGGCAGATCTACTCCGCAGCCTCTCTCCGAGAATTGGGACGCTTACTGGATACTGCCGGTGAACGTTTCGGCACCTCGATCTATCTGGTTTCCGACGAACCGTATCGCAACATCGTCTTTGATGGGAATGAAGTACCGGCGCTGATGCCGGTGACCACCAATACTATCATAGCTTCATCGTATTCCAAGGAACTGTCTCTGCCCGGTGAACGAATCGGCTATCTTGCCGTGCATCCGGAGATGGCGGAGAAAGAGGCAGTGATCGGCGCCTTGACGTTAGCAAACCGCATTCTCGGCTTTGTCAACGCCCCGGCTCTTATGCAGCGGGCAGTGGCACAGCTGCAGAATGTATCAGCTGAGAACTCTGTTTATGCTCGACGGCTCGAGGTCTTTTGCAAGGTGCTGGATGAAGCCGGTATGTCCTATGTGCGTCCCAAAGGGGCATTTTATCTCTTTCCACAGACACCGATCGATGATGTGGAGTTCTGCCGGCTCTTGACCGCTGAAAAGATTCTGGCGGTACCTGGGCGGGGATTCGGTCTGCCCGGGCATATCCGACTGGCCTTCTGTGTTGATGAGAAAGTTATTGCCGGGTCATCCGAGGGGTTTAAACGAGCGATGGCAGCGGCAACACAAAAATAGCCGCAAAGAGAAAACTCAAGACCCTCCGAAAGAGGTGACAGGTACAATAAAAGGCCATCCTCACCATTGATGAGGACGGCCTTTTATATTGTGGTGCTGGTTTGGGGTGATGGAACAGCTGGTCAGCCCCGATCCACTTTCCGTATCACTTCGCAGAGCTCTTCAGCAACGGCAATGATCTCTTGTTCGTCTTCCCCCTCGGTCATGACGCGGATAACTGGTTCGGTACCCGACGGGCGGACGAGAATACGGCCACGGTTGCCGAGTCTCTGGCTTGCGGCTTTCAGAGCCTCCGGAAAACCAGGAATGTGCTCGGGGTCGATTTTTGTGCCCATGCGCACATTTTTCAGAATCTGGGGATAGGTGGACATAATAGCTGCCAGTTCAGATAATGGTTTGTTTTTCTTAATCATGATTGCCAGCAGCTGCAGGGCGGCCAGGGTGCCGTCACCGGTGGTATTGTAATCGAGAAAAACTAGGTGTCCTGACTGTTCACCGCCAAAGTTATACCCCTTTGTCCGCATTGCTTCGACAACATAACGGTCACCAACCTGTGTGCGCACCATCTGGCCGCCCATACCGGTTATTGCCTGCTCCAGGCCCATGTTGCTCATGACGGTGGTAACAAGGGTTTTTTTCTTGAGTTTGCGCCGGCTTATCAGGTCAGCGGCACAGATGGCCATTATGTGATCACCATCCACAATTGTACCGTGTTCATCACAGACGATTAATCGGTCACCGTCGCCATCCAGAGCCAGGCCTATATCCGCTCCGAGTTGTTTAACTTTGGCAGCCATAACTTCCGGGTGGAGAGCGCCGCATTCGTGGTTGATATTTTTACCGTTGGGTTCAGTCCCGATGGTTGTTACCTTGGCACCCAGTTCAGTGAAAACATGGGGGGCCACCTTGTACGTGGCACCATGGGCACAGTCAAGGACAATGTGGAAATCATCAAGGACATAGTTTCTGGGGAAGGTGTTTTTGAGATACACGATGTATCGACCTGATGCGTCATCAATACGCGAAGCTTTACCGATTTCATCGGCAACCGGGCGAAGGGCTGCCATTTTTTGGGAAAAGATCAGATCTTCGATATCAGCTTCCAGTTCGTCGGGTAACTTGTGACCGTTTGCAGAAAAAATTTTAATGCCGTTATCCTGGAAAGGATTATGCGAGGCTGATATGACCACACCGGCGTCCGCGCGCATTGAAGTGGTGATAAAGGCGATACCGGGAGTGGGCAAAGGACCGACGATCTGGACATCAACACCCATGGAACAGATACCGGCTGCAAGGGCGTTTTCAATCATATAGCCGGAAAGTCGGGTATCCTTGCCAATGATGATGGTGTTCCCTTCGACCCGGTTTTTGATGATGAATGCAATGGCTCGGCCGAGCTGCATAACAATTTCCGAGGTCATGGGATAGATGTTGGCAACGCCACGAACGCCGTCGGTCCCAAAGAGTTTCTTCATGGGCGGATAGTCTCCTCTTTACTTGGTTGATAGATCTGATAAAGATACTGTATAGACGAGGTGATGGATAAAAAAATATGTGATTTTGCAGGCTGGCCGAACAGATAAGGAGCAGCGCATGGTTACAGTGCACAGTCAGGTTAAAGTAGCTCACCGGTATCCTGTTCTCGCTGACATTGAAGAGTCAGTGGCTATGAGAACACTACGGACAGTGCGGTGTTTATGTATTTTGCTCGTCTTTGACAGTGTTTGTAGGTAGCAGGCAGCCCGTTTTTTTGCCATGCTTTTTATTGTTGTTCACGGCTCCTGGTGCTGGTTGATTATACTCTCCTTCTGTGGAGAGGAGAAAGTACTTTTGTGGCATGTGCCTTGCGGCTGAACAAATAAAATGCGGTTAAAGGAGTTGATCGGGACTCAGGTGCTGAAACAAGGTCGATTTTACAGGGATATCAATGGAACTGCATCTGTGCACTGGAAATAAAAGAGACGTGTTTGTGGTACGTGCTTTCGGCACAGTAGAGGATAACATACCGTATGCTGCAAAAAAGAAGCATCGCATCGGTCCGCGGCAAGTGGTGAAAATATGTACGATATAGGGCTGTTGGAAATGTTGGGTCTGTTGAGTCTGCTTGCCTTTATCGGGAGTCTGGTCGGTGTTCCCTGGCTGATCGGCCGGATGCAGTCGGATTATTTTCTGACCCACCGGTACAGAGTCAATGTCCGACATCGACGTCATCCTGTCTTAACCTTGCTCATTACCTGCATCCGTAACAGCATCGGCTTTTGTGTACTTCTGGCGGGTATTGCTATGCTTTTTCTGCCGGGACAAGGGGTGTTGACGATTCTTATTGCCATCTGTCTGATGGATTTTCCCGGTAAGCGTCGACTGCTTGATCGGCTGGCAAGTAGTCCTCAAATTATAAACGCATTGAACTGGATCCGCCGGAAACAGGGGAAGGTGGAGTTTGTTTTTGCAGAACAACACCATGAGCGATCAGACCGGTGATGTTTGAACTGACTATTGTCAGTCAATAAAATGGTGTCTATAAAGTAAGTGATTTTTCGGGTAGGAAGCTATGATCAAAAAAAACACACCCGGCAGCAAGGATGTGCCGGGTGTGTTTTTGTATCTGCGTAAGGTGATTACGCTTTAGAGGCGGCTCGTCTTCGACCGACTGCAGCTAAACTCAACAGTCCGGTACCAAACAGAAGCATGGTGGTCGGTTCGGGGACCGGGGCTGCCGAACGAACATTATCCACTAACAAAACTGAATCTTGAAAGAAACTGGTCTTGTTTTGTACCCCGAACCGTATTGAGCCGCTGCCGTCGGTTGTAAAGGTATAGGTAAATGTCTGCCAGCCGGTATCGTTATAGTTACCGGTGCTTAAAATATCTGCCAGAACCACCGAGTAAACCGGCACATTGTTCGCTCCGACTATCTCAAACAGAGCAGTGTCATTAAACCAGTTTACAATAGGAACCCTTGCATCCATTCCCAGAAAGGCCCAGTCAAAGGACAGACTTTCTCCGGCGCTCCACGTTTGATTTTGTTGAACGAATGAGGTGGCTGTCAGATCAGCCATGTATCGACCGTCGGTTGCTGTGTACGTGTTTCCCTTAAACGCTTCAGCTACGGTTACAACTTTTGCTGAGCCGCCCCACTGTTCGGTAATACTCCAGCCTGAGAAATTACCGGTTTCAAAGCTGCCGTTTGTTATAGAAAGAGCAGTCGCACTACCGGCCCATCCAATTATCGCAGCGCACGCTGTTACAGTAAGTATTCTTTTCATCTCATCCTCTTTAAAATTAAGCCTGGTCATCAAGCATAGTAATCGACGTTTAACCATTTCATCCAATAATCATGCCATCCTGCCTGTTACAATAGGATCTTTGAGGGGTGCTAATGTGTAACCATATGATTTTTAATAGAAATACGATGATTTTCTCGCAAAGAGGCGTTTTGGGTCTGTTCAACGTTATGGTTGAGTTGAACATCTGGCGGGCTCATTTTTTTGGAAAAGTGGACAGATTTTGTATTTAATCGGAAAATCAGTGGGATATTCAGTTTGATTTTCCGGAAAAACGGAATTGGTATCGAGTGGCAAGAGCGTCCAAGGAGAGGGGGGAGGCTAAAACCGGGGAGTGGATTGGGTAACCATGCAGGTGCCGTTACTGCAGTCATAGTCACAGGTTTCGCACCCGGGAACGGGTACAGGGAATGTTTCTGGAAATTATTCGCGATGCTCGAAAGAGATCCCAATATAAAAAAGTTGTGTGTTATCAATGGGTTTTACCCATACTACCTGTCCTGTTCCATGCGTTTCATGGCTGTTTTCATCTGGTCCGAGTTGATATCTGAGTACAGTGCCAAGGGGGAGTTGAACCTGAGCGACAAAACGAATGCCATGATTGCTGAGATCCACAGTATAGGCATTGTCTTCATGGAGACAGATCTTTGTTTTGGTGTCTGATATTTCGGAAAATCGGAAGGGGTAACTGTGGAGAATCCGAATAGATCGCCGTCGATTGAACTGCGATACTGTCTGTTGCCTGTTGAGAACAGATGCTCCGGCAGACTGTTGCAGGTGGGGGCAGGCGTGATGGTGCCTGGAGAGGCAGTAGGCCCGGATATGCTGCTTTGCGGGCAAAAATAAGCCTTCCCTGATCAGGGTACAGTTGCGGTCTATCCCATTCCAATATGGGCAACCATACTGTCTGCCTTGCCCGGTCATTTCCGGTCGGCCGACCTTTTTTGAGGAAAAATCGAAGTTATGCATGTATTGTTTGCATGCAAGAATGGCTCCATCGTTGTGGTTTGCGTTGAATCTTTTGCATGGAGTGGCCTTTGGGTGCAACAGGAGCCTGGTCCCTTTTTTGTGCTTTCAGGATTTTGCAGGAGAACAGGAACACTGTCCATTGCCTGTTGGACATTTTTATACTGCCTCGGTATATAGAAAACAAAAAAATGAACAGACCTGTGACTGAGGATGTCAGCTGTGAGTGAATTCACACGTTATGTTAAAGGGCTCGATCCGGATCGAGATGCCTGGGTGACTAATTTTTTCACTGAAAATCATCTCGCCTATGAGACTTTTCCGGATAAGGTTGCCTCACCGGAGCAGTTAAAATTTATAGTTCATCTTGATGATGAACAAATTTATTATCCGTGCTCTGATGAGCTGTTTCAGGCCATTGTCGAGAAAAAGGCTGATACGGTTCTGACTTCTGCCTACATCGCTATCTGGACCCGACTGGAAAAATTAGTGCGTGAAGTGGTGAACGATCCCTATAAACAGCGTTACCTTCTCAGTCTGCTCACCATTAAGTTCAATCATGAGACTGCCCATAAGGTGCAGCTGCCCGGGCGAATCGAAAAACGACTTTTAAGTATCTTTACCACCATCAGTGAGATCGATCGGCCATTGGCCATGGAACGGGAGCAGGAAAATCGACGAGTAGCGCTCTTTCTCAAGTCAGATGTTTTTGAACGTTTGTTTAATTCACCTGAAGGGCTGGAGATCAACGAGCAGACCAGCCTGAGCGACCTTGATTTTCAGCTGCACCTTCTCCGGTTGTGCCGCCTGTTGCTGCTCAGTTCAATGCGGCCCATCTGGCGGCAGGACGAGCCGCCGAGTATGGATATCTTGCGCGCAGTGATGAACAGGCAGCTGGAGACACCTGAGTGGATGTGGATGTGCAACTGGCTGCGGGATGTTGTTGCCGGCCGGCGTCGGCCGTGCATTCTCTGGGTGGGAGGTCGTTCCGGAGAGATAGTGTTTGATTTTGCCATCCTCCGCATACTGATGAAAATCGGCATGAAGGTGATACTGGCGGTTAAACGGGGGTTCTATTATCATCGGGTGTCTTTTATCGATCTGCTCGAAGATCCGACTCTTGGCGAGCTTCTTGAAGATGCCGACATCATCGGTGATGATACAATTTCCAAAAATGAACTTGTACGTCGCCTTGACAGCGACAACCGGTTTCTGATTATCTCGGATGGTACCCGGGAACCATTCAATCCGCTGTTGACCTCGGTTACATATGCAAGGGCATTTAAGGAGGCTGATTTAGTCGTTTACCGGAGTCCGGGCGGTCGTGAAACCATTTTTAATCATTTCCAGTTCACACGCGATATTATCTCCATTATCCCCGGTGATGACGGAGAGATCGATATCCTTTTTAAACCCCATCACCCCAGGGCGGTCCGGTTCTCCCGTGCCACCCTGCGTCGCATGGCGCAAAACCTGATCGATATGGTCAAGCAGGAAAAGGCGCAGGGAAAAACGATTTTGTTTTATTCGGCGATTGTGGGGTCAATTCCCGGACAGTTGAAAACAGCCAAAGAGATTCTGAATATCTTTGTCGAGTATCTACGCTCCTCCTTGCATGACGTGGTGATAATCAACCCCGGCGAACACTTTGTTGAGGGAATGGATGCCGATGACATCATGTACATGTGGGAGATCTTTCAACGATCAGGCAATATCGATATCTGGCGCTTTCAGAGTGTCGATGATGTGGACAAATCCTTTGAGTTGATGGGGAAGAAGGTGCCGCCGGAATGGACTGGAAAGGATGCCACGTACTCCACCGGCTGCACTAAGGAGATAGAGATTGCCATGCAGATGCAAAGGTTGTATCCGGAAATGCAGCTGATCGGCCCACCGTATGAAAAATTCCAGCGCCGCAAGGAGTATGGAGTAGGGAAGTTCTACGACCGCACTCTGGCCGGTAGTGAGTAGTTCCTTGATGTTTAAGATGTATGATGTATTGGTCCATATTTCTCTGCGAGCACTTCCCGGCCAATACCATGCACTTGTTCAGGCCTTCAGTCTGGATGACTATCTTAAGTTTTTCTTATTAAAATCAGGATGTCTATATGAAAAACAGCAGCGGCCTCAGTTTCCTTGATGCTACTTTTCGATCAATTTATCCCCAGGATTTTGAATATCGTCAACGGGCAGAGGAGCATCTCAATCAACTGACCATGCCGCATTGGGCATTGGGCGATCTCATGGATTTAGCCGTTGATTTGGCCGGTATGACTCGATCGTTGCAGCCTCCGGTGGCACGAAAGAAGGTGGTGGTGATGGTCGGTGACCACGGCGTTGCTGCTGAGGGAGTTTCTCTGTTTCCGGCAGAGGTCACGACACAGATGGTCTACAACTTTATCCGCGGCGGTGCCGGAATTAACGCTCTTGCCGGAAGGAGTCAGACGGAAGTCTGTGTTGTTGATGTTGGGGCCAGGGACAGCTTTGATGAACTGGTGGAGACAGGCAGAATTGTTGCCAAAAAAATCGGGCATGGAACAGCAAACATTGCGCATGGACCGGCCATGTCCAGGACCCATGCTGTAATGGCGGTGGAGGCTGGGATTGAGATTGCCAATGATCTGGCAGCCACTACTGATGTCTTTGGTACAGGAGATATGGGGATTGGTAACACCACGCCAAGTACAGCTATTGCTGCAGTCTTTACCGGTGAGAAAGTAAGTGAGCTCACGGGGCGTGGTACCGGTATAGATGATGCTGGTTTACTGAAAAAAATTGCGGTCATTGAACGGGCGCTGCAGATCAACAGGCCTGACCCCAAAGATGGAATTGATGTATTGGCAAAGGTGGGCGGCTTTGAAATCGGTGCCATTGCCGGCCTGATTCTTGGAGCAGCGGCCCATCGTAAACCGGTGGTTGTCGACGGTTTTATTTCTACTGCCGGGGCGATGATTGCCTGCAGTTTAGAGCCGTTTGTCCGGGATTTTCTTGTGTGTGCTCACTGCAGTGTGGAACCGGCTCACAAGGTGCTGTTGAGTAAATTGCAGTGCCGGCCTTTACTGGAGCTTAATCTGCGGCTTGGGGAAGGCACAGGGGCGGCTTTGGCCATGCATCTGGTTGATGCTGCTGTTGCGATTCTTACCGAGGTGGCAACTTTTTCAGAGGCCGGGGTCAGCGATTCAAGTCGGTCTGTTCAAAAATGAAGGATATATGACTGGTACAAAAAATTGTATCAACAGTGCTGCTGCACTTGACCTGTCCCGGAACATGTGATAAATTTCAGGCTCTGCGTAAAGATTTAAGTTGAAGAGGCTGCCGTGAAAAATATCGGTTTGATCATACTTGCATTGTGGATACTAGGTATTGCGCCGGTTGCTGAGGTGCGGGCAAGTGAGGCACAGGCTGCTCCGATGGGAGGAGTGCTTGAGCAGCGTTATGTGATTCCTGCGGAACTTAGTCCTGAGGAGCAGCGATGGTTTAAAACTTTCCAAGAAGGTAATCTGTTAGCCGAGGGATGGCAGTCAATCTCGAGTGAAATCCTTGCTAAAACCCCTTTGGAACAAAAGACCGCCCAGAAGGTTGCTCTTGACAACCTTGGTACAAAAATCGGTGTCGAATGGAGTCGACCCAACAGTGTCCGTAAAGTGAACAGTACCATGTTGCGGGAATGGGGTGATATCCTTCGTCAAACCGCACGCGATAATCCCCAGTTGCTGGCTCAGGCTCTTGAGACCATTGATAAAAAAGTCGACGCTGTACTTGATTAGCCCTTCACAGCGGTTCATCATTTTCCCCATACCGATCTTCCACTTTGCACTGTAATCTGCCCTGGTGAAGAAGTATCTCCACGACAGAGCCGATCCGAACTTGGTTTGCCTCTGTTACCAAGCGTTTTTTGCCTCTGGTTAAACGAACCACAGCGTATCCTCTGGCCAAGGTTGCCAACGGACTGACAGCATCCAGGACAGCGACAATTTTTGTCAACTGTATCTCTTTGTTTTGCAGGAGCAGTTTGCCCGCTCGAACCAGGCGTTCTTTGAGATTGAGTAACTGTTGACAGCGGATGGCATGATGATGTTTCGGACTTAAACGGGACAGATGAAGGGCGGTCTGGTCGAGATCACGTTGTTTATCGGCAAGCGTATCAACAAAAGATCTTTTCAGGCGAACACTGAGATAGTCAAGATGAAGGGATAGCCGATCCAGGGAATGCGGCACGGAGAGCAACCTCTGGCGTGCCAGTTGTACACGCTGACCGGTATCGTTCAGACTGAAACGCAAGCTGTGCTGCATGCGTGCACAGAGATCAGCAAGATTTTTTTGTAATGCCGATCCATCGGGGATCAGCAGCTCAGCGGCTCCACTGGGTGTTGGCGCACGGAGGTCAGCGGCAAAATCGGCAATGGTGAAATCGATTTCATGGCCGACGGCACTGACCACCGGTATGGTTGATCGCCGAATGGCTCGGGCTAACTGCTCATCATTAAACGCCCAGAGATCTTCAATGGAACCCCCTCCCCGGCAGAGGACGATCAGGTCTGTGGAGATGCTGGTGTTGATGGTGGTGAGAGCTTCTATCATACTGGGGGCAGCCTGTTCCCCTTGTACAGTTACCGGGTAAACAGCAATCCTGATCGGTGGGAAGCGACGGGTTGCGATCCGGATGAAGTCATGGACCGCAGCGCCTTTGGGGGATGTTATGAGGGTTATGTGGCGGGGAAAAGACGGTGGCTGTCGTTTCAGGTGTGCATCGAATAATCCTTCTGCTGTCAATCGATGTTTGAGTTCTGCAAACGCCTGCTGGAGCATACCGGTGCCGCGGGGTTCAATGGTGTCAACAATTAACTGATAATCGCCCCTTGCTTCATACACGGAGATGCGTCCTCGACAGACGACCTGTCTTCCATCTGCCGGTGGTTCAGTCAGATAACGTTGCTGAGTTTTGAACAAAACCGCTCTGATCTGCGCGTCGGCATCCTTGAGGGTAAAATAAAAATGCCCGGAAAGGGGACGGTGCAGATTGGAGATCTCACCGACAACGCTGACAAAGGGAAAACTCCCTTCCAGCAGACTGCGGATGGTGGTGGTGAGCTCACTGACAGTGAGTAGACGGCGATCATTCATACACGATGAGTACTGGAGGTGGGAAGAGAGGCGGCTAAGGAAGCCCTGATCTGTTTTTGTTGAGATATCATGGATTGGCTGATGCTTTTTTTGTGTGTCACGGTATAATTCAGCGTTTCAGGCTGAAGGTAGTCTGGTATGTATCCATACCTGAACGTGATACAATAGATCTTGCAAGTGTTTTTGGTGAGAGGCAGTGAGGCATGATGCTATTGCGTGCCGGTCTTACAGTTCGTAAAGATTTTACAGGAGATGTCCCGCATGGCGGAGCAGACAACCGTTAATCGAGATGCTGTTATTAAACAACAGTTATTAGCTTCAGAGGGTTTGTTGGAGCAGTTCAACTTGCCGCCCAAGGTAATCGCATTTATACACCGTCATCAACGGACAATCTGGACGGTTATTGTGACTGCCGTGGTGGTGTTCGTGGCTGTTTCCGGTTACACCACCTATCGTGAACTGCGAGAGACAAGAGGTGCTTCCGCTCTGGATGCTGCGCTTATTGCTCAGCAGGACAGGAAACCGTTGCTGGAGAAGGTGACGCAGGATTATGGAGGTACTGCTGCCGACCGATGGGCGAAGATTGAGTTGGCCACTTTGTATGCACAGGAGGGGCAGCGCGGTAAGGCCATAGAGACTTTAGAGGTGTTGCAGAGCGAACTCAGGCCGGATATGTCTCTCAAACCATTGGTGCTCAGCAGGTTGGCAGGCCTGTGTGAGATGGAGGGCCAGGTTGATAAGGCTGTCCAGTTGTATACCCAGCTCTCGGGGAATGAGTGGTTTGCTGCAGAGGCCTATCGTGCATTGGGGCGGCTGTACGAGCAAACCGACAAGAAGGAGGAGGCTGTAGCCATGTATGGGAAATATCTAGAGTTGTCGGAATTCCAGGCCGGACAGGGGAAGGTGGACCCGATCCGGGAGATGGTGCAGTCGAGACTTGGTCAGTTGCAGAAATGATGCGAGTGATTCAGCATCCTCAGGAGATGCAAGACTGGGCAAAAGCACAGATCCGTTCCGGTGCGACCGTCGGCCTGGTTCCGACCATGGGTTTTTTTCATGAAGGTCATCTTGGTCTGATGCGCATGGCTGCCGGGCTCTGTGATTTGCTGGTGGTCAGTCTGTTTGTCAACCCCACCCAATTTGGCCCCAACGAAGATCTTGACCGTTATCCCCGTGATTTTGAACGGGACAGACAATTGGCACAGAAGGAGGGGGTGGCTGTCGTTTTTGCTCCCACACCTGAGCTGATGTACCCGAAGGGATTTCAGACCGAAGTACAGGTTCGTCAGTTGGCCACCCATCTCTGCGGTAAAAGCCGACCTGTTCACTTTGCCGGTGTTGCCACGGTGGTGAGCAAACTGTTCAACATTGTTCAGGCGGATGTCGCTGTGTTCGGAGAGAAGGATTTTCAGCAGCTGGTGATTGTTCGTCGCCTGGTAGCGGATCTGAATCTTCCTGTGCGGATTGTCGGCCACCCGATTGTCCGTGAAAAAGATGGGCTGGCCATGAGTTCCCGTAATGCCAACCTTGACCCGGCTAACCGGGCAGCAGCATTAAGCCTGGTCACCTCTTTGCAATTGGCCCAAACTCAAGCCCTACAGGGGCAACGGTCAACAGCTGTACTGACGGCTTTGCTTGAAAAACATATTCATTCGTTTACCGGCACGGCTGTGGATTATGTCAGCTTTGTCAACTGCGAGACCCTGGAACCGGCAGATGTGGTGGATGAACAGACTGTTCTTGCATTGGCGGTGTTTGTTGAGGGTAAGGTGGGCAAGGTCCGGTTAATTGATAATGGATTTGTTCTGTCCCGGCAGCATGGCTGAATAGAGTGCTGTACGTGTATATCGGTATAAATTTTTCATAAAAGAGGTGTAACTGTGCCCGGATTTGAGGTTTTCGGAGCTGAGGAAAAAAAACAGGTTCTAGAGGTGCTGGACAGTGGTGTGCTGTTTCGTTACGAGTTTGCCGCTCAACGCCAAGGGAAGTGGAAGGTACTTGAGTTTGAAAAGGCATTTGCTGAGTATGCCAACGCCTCCTATGCACAGGCAGTAACTTCCGGCACCGCGGCTCTCAAGGTGGCACTGGCTGCTCTCGGTATTGGCGCAGGCGACGAGGTTATCACACAGGGCTTCACCTTTGTTGCGACCTGGGAGGCGATACTTGACTGCGGTGCAATCCCGGTTTTTACTGAAGTTGATATGACCCTCAACATGGATCCTGCCGATCTGGAAAAAAAGATTACCCCGCGAACTAAAGCGATCATTCCTGTCCATATGATGGGTGCTCAGGCACGGATCAATGAGATTATGACCATTGCTCACCGGCACAATATTCCCGTGATCGAGGATACTGCCCAGGCTGCCGGTGCACGCCTGCAAGGTCGTCACCTCGGCAGTTTCGGTGCTGTCGGCACCTTTTCTTTTGATGCGGTCAAAACCATAACCACCGGTGAAGGCGGTATGTGCATCACCAGTGACCATGGATTATGGCAACGGATGTCCGAGTATCAGGATCATGGGCATGACCATGTACCTAATCCCGGTGGGCGTGGTGGTGAAGGAAGATCTTTTGTCGGTTTCAACTATCGGATGATGGAGATCCAGGGGGCGATCGGTCTGGCTCAGTTAGCCAAACTTGATGATATCGTTGCTGCTCAAAAGCGTAACAAGCAGTTTTATCAAGAGGCTGTAAGTGTTCTGCCTGGAGTGCAGTTCCGGGAAATTTTAGACAAAGATGGTGATTCAGCAACCTTTTGCACCTTTCTCCTGCCGGATAAGAAACAGGCAACCGCCGTTCATCAGGTGTTGCGCGATCATGGTGCAGGAGCAATCCGTTGGAGTGAAAATGGGTGGCATTACTATCCCAACTGGGAACACCTGTTGCAGGGTAAAAGTTATTGCCGTGACGGGTGGCCGTTTGTAGCCCATGGCAAGCGACGGGTTGTTT
The DNA here is from genome assembly GCF_016446285.1 of Desulfobulbus oligotrophicus. NCBI lineage: Bacteria > Pseudomonadati > Thermodesulfobacteriota > Desulfobulbia > Desulfobulbales > Desulfobulbaceae > Desulfobulbus > Desulfobulbus oligotrophicus. Next base: position 2,991,288 of record NZ_CP054140.1, on the reverse strand, counting down.
ATGATCCCCAGGCCCTGCCGATCTCTGCAGCGATCATGGAGCGCGCCTTAACGTTTCAGGTGCCTGTTGTGCTGGCAGAGGAGCAGAAGACAACGGTGGCGGCAGCTCTTGAAAAGGCGGCCCGGTGTTGACCGCTGATTTCCGACTCGCTTCAGGGATATTTTTTATTACGCTGTCGGCAAAGGGGTCGGGGCTTTTCCTGAACCAACATAGACATCAAATCGAATGGCTTTGCCTCTGATTGTATAAGACGGGCGCAGATTGAGAAGGTTGGGGCCGGTGCGCGGTCGTTTCACCACAACCTTCCTGGCCTGCACAGCCAATGCCTGATGCAGTAACTGTTCAGGGGAAGTGGTTGTCCGGGAGGTGAGGAGTTGCAGGAGACGCAGTTCCTGCTTGACCAGTGCTGATTTGGAGCGTCTGGGAAACATCGGGTCCAGGTAAATGACATCAGGATGTTTCATCTGCCGGGGAAGAACATCTTGTGCCTCACCAATGGTCAGACTGATACGTTCCACCACGGGAGCCAGGGTCGGGTTGTGACGTGCACGCTCCAACCCATCGGCAAGCAGTGCCGCCACCACCGGATCGGCTTCGATCATATGTACCTGAAACCCGGCAACCGCTAAAATAAAACCATCGTAACCGAGACCGGCTGTGGTGTCGGTGAGCAGTGGTTCGGATGTATGCCGGATTTTTGTCGCCCGGATAAGGAGCTCCTGACCAGGATCAGTGCAGCGTTTAGTGACACCTGGGCTGGAGAAGTTGACCCTGAGGCTTCCCGGCAGTGATGGATCCCCGGGTTTAAAGAGTTCTAAACCTTCACTGCTGTACCGTAACAGGAGCGTGGCGGCACAGGGGTCGGTAACTAAAGGAATGGCAAGAGATGCTGCCAGACTGTGTGCAGAAGTCATGGAGCTGTCGGGATCGGCCAGGACTGCGAGAAAAACGGGTGAGGCTGTCAACGGAAAAACTCGGGTAGCATGATGCATATTCGATACTTGCTCTACAATAACCGGGTGAAAGGAATAATCTCTTCCGTTTTCAGCCCCGGGTTATTTCGGATGGTCCAAAGAATAAGACGATAATTCGAGGTTATCAGGTGATTGCCTTTTATCGGTGTGCACTGTATCATGGCTCAAAAGAGAGATGCAATCCAATACTGTTCTTCAGAGGTACCTTCAAGACTGTCGATGAACTCATCCACCCCTAAAATTGTTGCCATTATTCCTGCACGGTATCATTCCAATCGTTTTGAAGGGAAACCCTTAGCCCTGATTCAGGGCCGGCCCATGATTCAACATGTGGTTGAACGGGCTTGGCAGGTGTCAGTGTTGACAGAGGTGGTGGTTGCCACCGATGATGAACGTATTGCTCAGGCGGTCACCTCCTTTGGCGGCAGGTGGGTGATGACCCGGCGTGACCATGCCACCGGTACCGACAGGCTCGCGGAAGCGGCTCACCTGCTGGCCCTCGAAGATCAGGATATCGTCGTTAATATCCAGGGAGATCAACCTGTTTTTCCTCCAGAGGTGATTGAGCAGGTTGTCGGGCCGCTGGTGGACGATCCATCGCTGCCGATGTCGACTCTCATCTATAAAATTATCCGCCCTGAAGAGATCCCTGATCCCAACCATGTCAAAACCGTGTTCGATTGTCGTGGCAATGCCCTTTATTTTTCTCGGGCGCCCATACCCTTTCAGCGTGACGCTGACGGGACACAACAACCTGCGTATTACAAACATCTGGGCGTCTATGCGTATCGCAAAAACTTTCTCACCACCTTTGTCGGATTACCTGAAGGAAAGTGGGAGCAGTGCGAAAAACTTGAGCAGTTGCGTGCCCTTGAGTTTGGATACACCGTCCGGGTTGTTCTTACAGAGTACGATTCAGTAGAAGTGGACACCTTCAAGGATCTGGAAAGGGTGGAGCAGTTGTTGCCGGCAGCTCCCTTACTGTAAGTTACGATTACCGGACTTTTTATTGAGCGAGAGTACATGTCCGGAGAACAGCAGTTTAAACATCACCTGAAATTTATGACCTCAGAGGGGTTTTCCGTGCTTGATGTTCTGCCGGAAAGCAGCCTGGCTGAGAAAATCGCCTCCATACTCCTGGAAAGTACCGCCGGCGGACTGCCCCCGGTCATCACCTCATTTTTTGACAAACTCAAACAGCAGTTCGACGCCTTGGACACGTCTTCCGTCAAAGTGGTCGTGTTTGGTGGTGGTACCGGTCTGTCCAATATTATTGGTGGAGACTCACGTCGACAAGCCTGGGCGTATAATCCCTTTACCGGCTTAAAGGAAATTTTTCCACTGGTGAGTTCGGTGGTCTGTGTGACGGATGATGGCGGATCAACCGGTGAGTTACAAAAAGATGTGCCCCTCATCGCCCTTGGTGATATTCGACATGTCCTTGTCTCGTCGATACGCCGGCAAAATCTTGTCCAGCGCTACAAACTGGACACAGCTGGTGCCAAACACTGTGCCACAGCTCTGTATGCTGTCTTCAACTACCGTTTTATGTCCTACCCCTTGTCAGCCGGTCAGTTGCTTCGGGACACAGGGGCAACACTTTCTGATCTTCCCGAGCAACTCCTGACCTATCTTGTTGAACTTTGTGATCTTCTGTACACTGATGTTCGTTTGAGTCCGACTTTGCAACGGCCGCAGTGTCTGGGAAATCTTCTGCTGGCTGCTGCCATCTATAAACAGTTGGGCCCTGACCTTACACCGGAGGAGCTGCTCGTTTCGCATCAGGTCGTACGATCGGCAACCAGCCGTGGACTTGCAGAAATATCCGGTGTTCTCGGCGTGCGACCCCATTCCGTACTTCCCTGTACCACGACTTTGTCGCAACTGCAGATGCTGTATGCCAACGGTGTGTTGGTTACCAGTGAGTACAAGTCGGGGAAAGCCAGACGAGGATTTCCTGTTGACAGGGTGATCGTCGAGTTCAGCCGAAATCCTTTTCTCCAGCCGGAAGTAGTCCAGCTGGTGCAGCAGGCCGACATCATCCTCTTTGCACCAGGCAGTCTGTATACCTCCATCATACCCATTCTTCAGGTCCCTGGACTGGCACAGGCTATTCGTGACAATACCGGGGCACTGAAGGTGCTGGTGGCCAATATCTGGGTTCAGAAAGGAGAAACCGATGCCGCCCGGGATGCACCGGACCGGAAATTTTATGTTTCCGATCTGATCAGGGCCTACCACCGTAATATTCCAGGTGGGGTAGATCAGTTGTTTTCCCATATCGTGGGCCTTGATTTGACCGATATTCCGGGTTCGATTCTGCAGCGCTATGCCCTTGAAGATAAGGAACCGATTTTTATGGATCGAAGTCGGGTCAGAGCTTTGGGGTTTTCTTCAGTGGAAGCCCGGATTTTTGCAAAGGAGCAGCTGCGGCAACGCGGGGTGATCCAGCATGATCCAGATGCACTTGCCAGGGTGGTCAAGGGGTTGTGGGCGCTTAATCAGGCTGATTATCTGACTGTACCTCCATGCAAAGAAACACTGTCCGAGGTGGACGTCGCCATTGGCAGGGAGTATCCTGTCCGGCTGGTGCCCTGTCTGCGCTACGACAAAATTCGGGATCACCTGACTCGTCTTCATACCGAATGCATTGCCTCGGATTCCATGGTCAAGATGGCTGAAACGGATCGTCGTCAACTGTTGGACCGGGTGCTGGAGATACTTTGGTTACACCCGGATATTCCTTTGGAACACCTGCAGTTCAGCCGCGGCATTACTTTAATCGAGCCCGGGGCCTGGAAGCGTTGCCAGCAATGGGATAACATCTATTCTTTTTATGATCCACTTGACCAACGAATCAAGGTTCGACAGGATCAAGTGACCAACCTCAATCGTTTTGAGATGGTTTTTCTGGTGGCGCTGGGACAGTCACTGCTGGGCAACTATGCTGAAGATAAGCAGATGATGGATTTACGGCATGGTGATGACATCCTCGGACGGACCTATCGGATATTGGTCAGAGATGGCGAGGCCCTGGAGGCTTTTCTGACGCCGAAGGATATCGACACCTATCTGTATCTCTCTAAAATGCATCGATTGCGGCCGGATGGTCGTGTTTACACCAGAGTGATCAATCCTGATGAAGGGTTTACGCCACCAGGTCTTTTTTTCGGACTTTTTTATGCCTGGTATCTGGACAATCGTTTTGCTGCCAACATAGAATATAAAATGTCGATCATACGTAATCCTATTTCCGACCTCATACCGGAACAGGTGCGTATTGTTGAGAGGAGGCGCAAAACAATTGATTTTTTTCGTGAGCGGATTTTTAGGCAGCACTCCCCCTTCTTGTTCGCTCGGGAACGGTGAACGCTTTGACATTGTGGATCGTCTGTTCGGTACTGGCACTGTATACAATTTTTTCGGTTGCCTATTATCTGTTTCGATTGCGACCTCGGCTTCAGGTACATTCAGAAGGTTGTGAAACGCTGCAGAAAGCACTGGATGAATGGCAGTGTATCTTTGATGTCATTGTTGATCCTGTCCTTGTTTTAGACAGTGAGAGTCGAGTGACCAGGGGGAACAGGGCGGCTGTTCAACTCCTTTCCTCTGACGGTAGCTCCCTTGAAGGCAAAGCATGTCACAGTCTGTTTGCAGGAACAGATACACCCTGTCCATTCTGTTTTATCTCCAGTACCTGTGCAGAAAACAAACCACACTGCCAGGAGATTACGCACGATTATCTTGGCCGTACCTTGATGGTGAACTGTTTTCCCTTGCAGGAGGAGGAGAAAATTGTTGGTTTTGTGGTCACGGCCAAAGATATCAGTCATCAGCGTAATTTAGAAAAACAGTTGATGCACGCACATAAGATGGAGTCCATTGCTACACTTGCCGGTGGTATTGCTCATGATTTCAACAATATCCTTGGTGCCATCCTCGGTAACACCGATTTATTGCTCTATCGGATACCCGTGCAGAACAAAGATGGGAGCAGTCCTCTTTTCGGACCACCGTTGACAACAGCGGAACTTATTGAACACCTGCACGCAATCAAACAGGCTGGGAATCGTGCCAAGGATCTGGTCAGCCAAATCCTTGCCTTCAGTCGACAGTCCAGTCATAAACGACAAGATCTATCGATTGCACCACTGGTCAAAGAGACATGTCGCCTGTTGCGCTCTACTCTGCCGACTACCATTGACATCAAGGTTTCCATATCCGACAGAATCGACATGATCCATGCCGATCCCGGGCAGATTCAGCAGATAGTCATGCAACTGTGCACCAATGCAGCTCAGTCATTGGAAAACCAGTGTGGGACGATCGAGATCTCTTTGCGGCAGACTGAGACCGGTAAGGCGGAACAGCACCGTTATCATGGTCTGAAACCGGGTTTTTATGTGGTGTTGACGATCAAAGATACTGGTAAAGGTATATCCCAGGAGACACTTGAACGGATTTTCGATCCTTTTTTTACCACCCGTGAGGTTGGGGAAGGCTCCGGCATGGGGTTGGCTGTGTTACATGGAATCATCACAACCCATGAAGGGGTTATTGACGTTTCTTCCACACTGGGAAAGGGAACGGTCTTCACCATCTTTTTTCCCCGTATAGCCGAAACAAAGGAAGTTGAACAGCAAAATGACATCCTGCCCGGCGGTGATGAAACTATTTTGTTTGTCGATGATGAAGAAGAAATTGTCAAGATGCGTACCCGAATGCTTGCTCATCTGGGGTATCGGGTTCTTGCCGCCGATACCCCGGAGCGGGCGCTGCAGTATTTTGAAAAAGAAGATGAACAGATTGACTTGATGATCACGGATCATACCATGCCGAGAATGACAGGGATACAGTTGGCGGATCGGGTCAGCAGGCTACTACGGCCTGGATTGCCGATAATCCTGTGTTCAGGATATAGTGAGGCGGTTACCATGGAAGAGGCGAAGCGGTGCGGGGTTCACCGTTTCCTGGCAAAACCTGTAGATATGCAGCTGTTAGCACGGGCCGTTCGTGAGATCCTGCCAAAGAAGAGAGGAGTTGAAGATGAGAATCTTGGTGATTGACGACGATGATCAGATGCGTACATTGCTTCGCCAGGTGATGGAGTGGGCAGGATATGAGGTCATGGAGGCTGAAAATGGCCGGGAAGGTATGCAAAAACATCTCAAGCAGCCTGCAGATCTGGTGATCACAGATCTCATTATGCCTGAACAGGAGGGTCTGGAAACCATCACCTCTTTAAAAAAAGCGTACCCTGCTATAAAAATTATTGCGATTTCCGGGGGTGGTCGTATCGGGCCCGAAGCCTACCTGCCGGCAGCTCAGGAACTGGGTGCAGACAAGGTCTTTACTAAACCTTTTGATGTCCACGAGCTTGCCGAAGCAGTCCGGGAACTACTCCATCATGGATGAGATACATGCGCTTGTTGTTGACAACAGTCCGGTCATTCGTAAAATTCTCAGCTATATACTGGAGGCGGAAGGGTGTCGGGTTGAGACGGCTGGAAATGGCCTGGAAGCGCTGGACTGCATCGGCAGGCAACGACCGGATATTATCTTCATCGATCTCATTATGCCTAAAATCGATGGCGAGAAACTGGGGTATATTGTTCGTAATACACCGGAGCTGGAAGATATTTTTCTGGTTATTCTTTCCGGGGTGGCACTCGAAGATTACGAGATCACCCTGCGTATCGGTGCTGATGTGTGTATTGCCAAGGGACCGATGGTGACCATGAAAGAACATGTTGTTGCTGCTCTGGATCGGTTTCGTCGTAACCAGCGGGGGCAAACCGGTGTGATTCACGGACTGGAGGGGCTGCATGCCCGTGAGGTGACCAGCGAGCTGCTGGTCAGTAAGAAACATCGGGAAGTGATCCTGCAGCGGATGGCCGAAGGGGTGATTGAACTTGACAACAAAGGTCGTGTTGTCATGGTTAATGAGGCTGCTGTCGGTCTTTTCGGGCTTCCGGAGGTGAAGATCCTGAGCAGTCCGCTTGTGCAGTTGCTGCCGGCACAGGCAAACGAACGGTTCATAACCTGGCTGGATCGACTGGAAAGAGGAGATGCCTGCGGTCCTCTGTTTTTTTCCTATGATGATCCTCTCCAGTTGGGGACGCAGCAGGTCACGTTAAACCTTGTATCTGTTGCGGAAGGGTCTACATTTTTTGTTATCGGTATTCTGCAGAATGTTACCCGTCGTAAAGTTTTAGAACAGCGTCAGCGCCGGTTGGAAGGCGAGTTGCAACGGATACGGAAACTAGAGGCCATGTCACTAATGGCTGGTGGTATTTCCCATGATTTCAATAACCTCTTGACCATTATCCGTGGCAATGTTGAAATGGCACGCTATGTTTGTCAACAGGAAAATATCGGGCAGATGTTGGAAGAGGCAAACAAGGCGATCTCCTTGGCCACACAGCTGATTCATCAGTTTTCCACTTTTTCCAACAACTATGTTCCGCAAAAGTCGCAGGTGTATCTGCTCGCTCTGATTGCCGAGGTACTGGATCAGGAGCTGGCGCATACTGACATCTGTTTTGAGCTGCACTGCAAGGAAAATGACTTTATCGTGAACGTTGATCCGCATCTTGTGCAGCAGGTGTTTGTCAACCTTGCCAGCAATGCAGTGGATGCCATGGCCGGAGTCGGCCGGATCGATGTGCATGTGGACCGTGTCAACGGCAATGAGGAATCTGTTCGCATCGGTCAACTGGTCCCGAAAGGTGAGTTGATCCGGCTTGTTTTTACTGATTCAGGGCCGGGGATTCCGTTGAAGTCCCTGGACCAGGTGTTTGACCCCTATTTTTCCACCAAACAGAAAGGTGCACAAAAGGGAATGGGGTTGGGGCTTACCATAGTCCACGCCATTGCCAAAAAACACGGTGGTTCCGTCCACATTCTGCCAGTACGGGAAGGGGGGTGCAGGGTTGTCCTGTATTTTCCTCTCCATGAGATTGCCGATGCTGAACATCGTTTAGCTCATCGTCAAAAACAGGGGCGTCGGGTTCTTATTATAGATGATGAGGCAATAGTACGCATACCCACAAAAAAAATGTTTGAGCACTTTGGCTGTCTTGTAACCGAAGCCTTGAACGTGGAAGAGGCGGTCACCCTGTACCGCAGCGAACTGGAAGCCGGTCGCCCTTTTGATCTGGTCCTGCTTGATCTGCATATGCCCCGGGGTGTTGGAAAAGCAGATGTGGCCGGTGAGATCCTGACTGTAGATCCGAAGGCCGCCCTGGTCGCTGTCAGTGGAGATCGGAACAGTATGGTGATGCGGAGATACGGTGATTATGGTTTTGTTTTCGCCATGGAAAAACCCTTTACCATCGAGACGATTGAGGAGGTAGTTAATCGTTTCCTTTGAGTTGTCCACTGAAACGAGCTATAGTCCGCCGAATATCCCCCGTTTTATTGTAGAGAGTCTGTATCTATGTATCTTGCCCGTATGGAGGTCGGTCCCCGGCGATATCAGTATCTGCTTCGGGAATCCTATCGCAGTGACGGTATTCTGTACTCCCGTGAATTAGCAGATTTGGGATCTGATCCGGGCCGATGTATCGTCTATCCTGATGAATCGTCGTTTTATATCGATGAAGAGTTTCTGCAGCAGCTGCGTGATCAGGGCGTGAAGGTCATCGACAGCGAGCTGGAGGAACTGCTCTTTCCGTTTCTTGACCCCTATATTAAAAATCGGTTGCAACCTTTTCGCCATCGAAGCAAGTATCGTAATTGGCGGCCGGCGGACGAAACAGTACGAAGGCGGGCTTTAGAAGAAACCCATATTTTTGACCGTCGGCGTGTCCACTTTCTTCGTATGGGCCGAACTTCCGAAGAGATAGTGGATAAAACCGCACCGCTGTATATTGCCCTTCTTGATAAGAGCCGTGATGAAATCGAGCAGATGATACTCGAGCAGGAGCAGCAGCTTCCACCCCGTGATTATCAGAGTTATCTGTTCACTATCTTTAATCTGCAACGTTTTTTCCAGCAAAGCTACGCCCGTTCAATACCACAGGCGCTTGATCGTGATCAACTGGACGCCCTCTTTGTTCAAGAGATCTGCAGCTTAGCCGCTGATGCCGAATTCTGGTGCGGATTCTCACGGCATCATGATCGTTTGCCGTACACCCTGGTCCGTTACCTGATCATGTACTTTGACACTGCGCCTGCTGAGCCGATCTCCTGGAGTAACTTCGGTCGTCGTGCACGGGCCGGACGATTTCAACACCGGGCTGCACCGGTGACGGAAAAGATATCAAGAAGTCAGGCCATGGTCATGTTCGATATTTCGGCCGAACAACTTGCCGCCATGAAGAAGAAGGACCTCACTCGCATCTATCGACAAAAAGCGCATGAGCTCCATCCGGATAAAGGCGGCAACACTGAACAGTTTATACGTCTGACTGCAGCCTATGAAGAGTTGTTGCCGTCGTTGCGATGACCAAATCGTCTTGCAACACGTCTGCCGGGGAGTATACCAACAGTAGCCCGGAAGCATCATTATCTGCTCTTTTACGTTTACTTTCCCCAATCTTCACAACGCACTGGTCCCGCCTTGCCGCAGGTTTTCTGGCGCTGATCACCGTTGATTTTTTGCAGTTGATCATTCCCCGTTTTATTAAAACAGCAGTGGATGGTCTTACCGCACAGTCTGCAACATCATCTCAACTTCTTACGCTGAGCATGTTTGTTCTGCTGATCGCAGGTATTGTTGCCGTACTGCGTTTTTTCTGGCGTTATCTGATTATCGGATTTTCCCGTATCCTGGAGAAGAAGTTGCGGGATCGTCTCTTTAACCATATCCTCCGGATGGATCAGCAGTTTTTTGAGCGATGGACCATCGGCGATCTTATGGCGCATGCCGGAAATGATCTGGCCACAGTGCAGATGGCCTGCGGTATGGGACTGGTGGCGGCGGTGGATGCTCTGGTGATGTCTGCCGCAGCTCTTGGTTTTATGCTGGCGATCAGTGTCAAGTTAACTCTGATTGCCCTGTTGCCCATGCCGGTGCTCATTGTCTGCACCAGGATTCTCTCCGGCCGCCTCCACCAGCGTTTTAACCTCGTGCAGGAGCAGTTCTCCCTGCTGACTGAATTTGCCCGCACCACACTTGTTTCGATACGTCTGATCAAGGCCTATACATTGGAAAATTTCCAGGGAACTCGTTTTCAGAGTTTAGGAGAGGCCTACATCCGAAGCAATCTGCGTGTGGCGATTATTCAGGGACTGCTGTTTCCCGTTGCCACCCTGGTGGGGAATGTCGGTATGTTGCTGTTGCTCTATTACGGTGGCATGCTCGTCATTGAGGACACCATCACCATCGGTTCCTTTGTCGCCTTTGTCAGTTATCTTTACATGCTTATCTGGCCGATGATGGCGATCGGCTGGGTGGCAAATCTTACTCAGCGGGGCATCACCAGTCTGCGCCGGATTCATCGTCTGCTGGAACAGTTGCCTGCCGTCAGCAGAGGGATAACCCAGCCGTTGCCGCTGCCGCAAACGACGATCGGTACAACCTACAGCTGTCGCCACCTTACCTTTACCTATGCAGGTACCGCCCGCCCGGCTCTCAATGAGCTGAACATGGAGATCGGCCCCGGGTTGACAGGTCTGACCGGTCGTACAGGTTCAGGCAAATCCACCCTTTGTAAACTGCTGCTGCGGATGTATCCGGTGGAGGATGGTATGCTGGTGTTTCGGGGCGTGGATGTCAACCGGTTATCCCAGGCTGATATTCGTGACTGTATCGCCTATGTCAGTCAGGAACCGGTGGTTTTTGCCACGACCATCGCCGCCAATATTGCCTTTGGCAGACCTGAGGCAACCATGGCTGAGATTAAAGAAGCTGCTGCAACTGCTGCCATTGATATGGATATTCAGGGCTTTTCCGAGGGGTATGCAACAGTGATCGGCGAACGAGGGGTCAAGCTTTCCGGCGGACAACGTCAGCGGCTGGCCCTGGCGCGGGCACTGCTGTGCAAACGACCTCTGTTGATCATTGATGACGGGCTGTCTGCCATTGATGTGGAAACCGAACAGCTGGTTCTGGAAAATATTTTGAACAATATGGACGGACAATCGATTCTGCTTGTTTCGCATCGAGTCAACGTGTTGCGACATGCTGACCATATTTTTATTCTGGACAACGGGCGGATCGTTGGTCAGGGAGGGCATCAGGAGTTACTGGCTCATCCCTTTTACTCCTCCATGGTGGCAAAGCAGCGCAGCCATGCATAATTTCGGCTATTCAGAAGAGGGACACCAGGGGTCCATCGGCGATGTACGGCTTTGGCAGCGGATTTTCGGGTACTGCCGAGGCCATGCTGTGGCGTTGACCGGAGCGGTGGTGCTCTCCATGATCATTGCTCTGGCCTCTTTGGGGCTGCCGAGGCTTATGCAGCTGGGGATCGACCACTATATTGTGGTAGAAAACCTGGCGAACTCAGCACGGCTTGCCGGGCTCGGGCAGGTTGCTCTGTGGTATGGTCTGCTTATAACGTGCATCTTTGTTGCCACCTTCTGTCAGGTCGTTGTTCTGGAGTGGATCGGTCAATCGATTATGCACCAGCTCCGCCAAAAGCTTTTTGACCATCTGCTGACCCTTGATCTCAACTATTTTCACAGTCAACCGGCCGGTCGTCTGGTGACGCGGCTGACCAATGATGTTCAGAACATGCATGAGATGTTCACTTCGGTGATGGTGACCCTCTTTAATGACGGTTTGAAACTGATTGGCATTTTCTGCTTTCTCTTTCTTATGAACAGCCGATTGGCTTTGGTGATGGCGATCTTTATTCCTCTGGCCGCAGTGAGCACCCTGCTGTTTTCCCGTATCGCCCGCGAAAAATTCAGGGCCATCCGCAGTCAGATGGCCAAGATCAACAGTTTTCTGGCTGAGTCACTCGCCGGGATAGGGATTGTTCAGTGTTTTGGCGGACAGCAGCGGAGCAGTCATATTCACAGCGGCTTGACACAGGAATATCTGGTGCGTTCTTTTGGACAGATTAAAGTTTTCGGTCTCTTCATGCCCCTGACCGAGTTGATGAGTTCAGCAGCAGTGGCTCTGATAATCTGGTATGGCGGCGGTGAGGTCATCCGTCAGCATCTGACCATAGGAGAGCTGGCAGCTTTCCTCACCTATATGCGACTTTTTTTTCAGCCATTGCGTGAGTTGTCGCAAAAGTATTCCATTGTTCAGTCAGCCATGGCTTCAGCAGAGCGCATCTTTCAAAGTATGGATTGCCGGTCAGCCATGCAGGTGGAAGCTTTGGCAGCTGATACGGTTTCTGTTGCCGGGCGCGGGTCCATCGAATTTAAAGGCATTCATTTTGCCTATCAGGAGGGTGAGCCGGTTTTATCGGATATCAATCTTATTGTTGCACCCGGTGAGACAGTTGCCCTGGTTGGTGCGACCGGTGCAGGTAAATCAACACTTGTTTCACTTTTAGTCCGTTTTTACGAGCCGACCAGCGGTAGTATCTTCATTGATGGCGTTGATATTCGTCAGATACCTTTCAAAGCACTGCGCCGGCAGATCGGCCTGATCATGCAGGATATTTTCATCCTGCCCGATACGGTACGAGCCAACATTGTCCTTGACCAGGAGTATGATGCAAAACAACTCGACATTATCCTGCAGCAGACCGGGCTGGAACAGTTTATCAACCGTCTGCCGCAAGGGCTGGAGACCCGGATCGGCGAAGGGGCACTCAACCTGAGTCAGGGGGAAAAACAGCTGCTCTCCTTTGTTCGCGCTCTCTATCGGAATCCCGCTATCCTGGTCCTTGATGAAGCCACTGCCTCCATTGATACCGAGTCGGAAAACATGCTGGAGGCAGCCATTGCCGCTGGATTTCAGGACCGTACCTCTGTGGTTATCGCTCATCGGCTGTCAACCATCCGCCGTGCTGACCGGATCGTGGTCCTGGATCAGGGGCGGATCGTTGAGCAGGGAGTCCATGAGGAGCTGGTCACACGGGAAGGAAGCATGTATCAGGCTTTGGTCCGTCTGGACAGTGAAACAGGACCAGAGCCCCTGCCGCTTTCAGTACAAGCATCTCCGGTCCTGCCCTGATGGACAACCTTGCTGGTGCTTATCGTGGCACCAGTTCCACTCTGCGGTTTTTTGCCCGGCCAGGTTCGGTTGCGTTTGTCGCTACCGGAGCAAGATTGGCGACGCCATGAGGGGTCAGGCGATCTGTTTTTATACCATATTCGCTGCTCAGCGCTGTCACCACTGACTCAGCGCGCCGTTTGGAGAGGTTCAGGTTGAAATCGAAGTTGCCGATGTTGTCCGTATGTCCAACCACATACAGATTGAGATCCGGTTCATTGTTGAGCAGCTTGGCGATCTCCTCCAGCACGGGTCTGGATTCATCCTTGATCTCTGTTTTATTGAAATCAAACAGGATCCCGTACAGGGCCACCCGGCCGTCAGAGGTGATAGATCTGGCCATTTCATCGGCCTTGACCGCCACCATGTTCTGGACCATGGGTTTGACCTCAATCACATCCACCGCTGCGTAGGCACCGCGCTTTGCCTTATAGATGGCATCGTCTTTATTCCATTCAACCGTGATCAGAGAGACATAGATATCCCCTTCAGGTCGTTGTTTCTTAGCAGTGAGTGTTTTCAGACCTTTGGTGTCGGCAGCATACACAACGTAGATACTGCGATTGGTGCGAATGTTCAGGCCACTGAAGAAGGCGAGGTAGTTCGTCCATTTGGTAGCGTTATCGTCTTTTGTGGAATCGTAGAGGATATCAAATCCTTCAGCAGCCAGTTCGTTCTGGTAGTTGCGCAGCAGCTCGAGACTGCTCGTGTCGTCGGCTGCCTCATACCAGATCCGGGTCAGCGCCCCTTCCAAACGGAGCGGCGGGTTAACGTAGTGCCGTTTTTTTGCGTTAAGATCATAGGAAGTAAACGTAGATGTTTGCAGATCGTACTCAACAAAACGTTTGGTATCGTAAGCAACGATTTCTGAACCGCCAAAGCGTTTGAGCAGCGGATGATCCTTTGCACCCGGCAGATCGGCAGCCTGTATGGAGGGAAGAAAGGAAAAGGCCACGAAAAACCACGCCGACATGATCATGAACACGTGACGGAAAACAGGGGCCGGTACTGTAGTTTTCATAACTTTACTCCTCTGCAGTTTTAAGTGGTTCCAGCACGTTGACTGTGGTGGTGAACATCCTTTGTATTAAGTGATTGCCGGACAGACAGGCAGGCCTCATCATGAGAGTGCACTGTTTCATTGGGGTGATGCAGCCATTGGTCAGTAGTATCTCCGGGAATCTTTTCAGGTTCAATTGATTTTTAGTATGAGGCGATACTTTTTGGAGCAGCAAAGCACGGCAATGGATGTGGAAAGCTACTGTTTCAGGCTGTAGACAGTATTGCGATAGAAAGGTATTTCCTGCTCCAGTATTTTCTGCAGTTCTCCGCTTTGTTCAAGTGAGGCCAGATAGTTGTTGGCTGCGGCAAGCAGTTTGTCATTTTGGGGGTGGACAGCCCAGGCAAGCGGTTCCTTGGTCAGTAAAGTCGATCCCGGTGTCAGGCCTTTGTCAATGTATTGAGCGGCGTAGTAAGTACTGGTCGGCAGGTCGGATAAGAAAACATCGATATGACCGGCGATCAGGGCATCGGCTGCTTCAGTCGCTGACGCAAAGTGGACAATTTTTCCCCGGGCGCCGAGTTTTTTTACCAGGGTGTCGCCATTACTGTCTTTCACTACGCCGAGCCGTACATTCTGATCAACAAGATGCTGACTGCCGGTGCCGTACAGTGCATATCCGTCCAGACGCATCAGCGCTATCTGGCCGGATAGCAGGTAGGGATCCGCAGTCAGCAGATTTTGCCTGCGGGCATCGGCCACCGACAGCCCGGTCATCAGGATGTCCACCTGTCTGTTGAGCAGGGCTGTTGCCATATTGTCACGCGAGACCGCTACCACTTCCAATCGGCGTTCAACAAAATGTGCCAATCCGGAGGCAAACTTCATTTCCAGTCCGGCCGCATTGCTCTCCTTTTTGTAGGTAAGCGGTGGTGCATCCAGCGTCATACCGACCCTCAGTGGTTTAGGGTCAAAGAAACGGTTGAACCGTGTCGTGGAAGTGGATGGTTGGCAGCCGCTGAGCACGAGTGTGGCGATCAGAAGAGAGAGAGCGGGTAATAAACGGTACATAGACATTCCTTGACAATGAGCGGAAAACAGGAGCTGAAAAGACAGGATTGCCGGTTTAGATGTACACCAGGATCTTCCGGTGATTGTGGAGTCGACAACAGCCGGAGTATCCTGTGCCAATACATGGTTGATCATAACTTGGTTGCGTGTCCAGTGTTTTGTCTGATGTCCCTCCTTGTTCCAGTCTAACTGAGTGTTACGATTGTGACAGGCACGGAGCAGTGAAAGACAGGGCTTCAATGCTGAAAAAAGAGGAGGCCATGAGATTTATCGGGCATGTGCTGTTACGTTTTGTCGATGAGCGGCCAGGAGTGAGACGGCGATCTCTTTGCTGAGATCTCCAATGGCCTGTGAAGCACTGGTGACAGTTCCCTCATATCCGGTATGATTGAGGTTGTCTTGTTGACGAAACGTCTTCCTCACCAGAATGGTTTTGTTGCTGACATCACTTAACGTATAGACTGCAGTGGTGATAAATTGACGACCATCACTGCTGAATTCGTTTAATTCGACTTCAACTTGATAGCGAACAGTGCTGAAACGTGGTCCTGGAAAAGCGGCAATATTTTCGGTGGCCAGCAGATCTTTAAGGCCTGCGACGATTTGCTGACTGACCAGTTGATCAAGAGGGCCGGCCCACAGATCGGTTGCAGATGAACGGGTTGTACCGGGAACCTGTGGATACAGCAGGCCTCGTCTTTGCAGATGTGATGCCAGTTGAACCGGCATGAGCAGCGTCATTTCGCTGACATCCTTCCATTCAGATGTCAGGGGCTGTTGGCGGATTGGCTCCAGGGTGTACAGGGTCGTGATGTTTGATGGCCGAAGGCAGCCGCTGAGAAGCAACAGCACAGAGAGAATGAACCAACAATGACGAAGGCTGGAGTTGTTTGTAGTCATGGCGTTTCCTTGGTTTGACCAAAGATCAGGGCATTGGGCGTCTGCTGCAGATAATCGCTCAGATGCCGGACCGAGAGAGCAGCCTGTTCAATCTCACGCAACGACGTTCCAAGCTGGTAGGCTAACAGGGAATCTTCGGCAGTGAGTTGTTCGATATTTTTTAAAGCTTTGGTCAATACACCGGCTGTGGAATTGAGTTCGGTGAGGAGTTTTTTCAGCTCAGCACTGATGGGCGGCAACTCTTTACCGGTGGTACGAAGCAGTGATGTCGCTGTATCGGCCAGGGTGGTGAAACTTGTCAGCCCGCTGTGAACTTCGGCTGCTGCAGCTGGGAATTCCGTATTTATACGGGTAACCAGTGAGTTGAACTGCTGGAGGGTGCTGTTGAAGCTGCTGAGCACGTTACGGGTTTCCTCAGAGTTGATGATGCTGTTAATACCGTCAAGGGCTGCGGCTGTCTTGTTGAGGATTTCATCAAGTGGTAATTGTTCCAGTTTTTGGGTGATTTGTTCCAGGCCTGAGGGTTGGGTCGGAATCTCCAGGTAGGTATCATCCGTTCGGTAGCGGGTTGTCGAGGTGTCGGGGAAAAAAGCAAGATCGATATACAGCTTACCGGTTAACAGGCTGGTGGTCTTGAGTTGTGCCCGAACCCCTTTATCAATCAGGTGCTGGAGCATGGCGCGCATTTTTTCAGGTTCCCATTCACCCCGGTTCTCTCCGGACACCACAGGTCGCTGTTCGATGTCAATATACACCGGCATGAGATAGTCCTTTTTTTGTTTATCAAAACTGATCCGAACAGCACTGACTCTGCCGATGGTGACGCCCCGGAACGTTACAGGAGCACCGACGTCAAGGCCGTAGAGTGAGCCGGTGAAAAAGGCAACACAGTGGAGTCGATTGTCCTTGAATTTTACTTTTCCCAGAACAACAATGGCTGCCAGGGCTAAACAAAGAGCGATCAGGATAAAGGTACCAACAAGAGTGGGATTGGCTTTTTTGCTCACACCGTACAGACCTCGCGTTTTCCGGTTCCCCGGGTCAGAAATTGGAGTACCGTTGGATGGGTGGACTCCTGTTGTAAAAGGGTTTTGGGGTCTCCCGTGGCCAGCATGGTTTTACTGTTGCTGTCCAGGAAGACGGAGTTGGTGGCAATGGCATAGATTGATGCCAGTTCATGGGTGACGATGATGACTGTGGCTCGTAAACTTTCCCGCAACTCCAGGATTAACTGATCGAGATTGCGGGAGCTGATGGGGTCCAGCCCTGCGGAAGGCTCGTCGAAAAATAAAAATTCCGGATCCATGGCGATGGCCCGTGCCAGAGCTGCCCGTTTACGCATACCGCCGGAGAGTTGTGCCGGATAAAATTCTTCAAATCCGGCCAGGCCGACCAGGGAGAGTTTGAAGGTCACGAGTTCAGCAATCACTGCGGGTGTAAGATCTGTATAGTGTTGCAGCGGTAGAGCAACATTTTCGGCCAGGGTCATGGAGCTCCAGAGGGCACCGGATTGATAGAGCACTCCGGCCTTGCGGATAATCGAGGCCTGCTGTTCGTCATCCAGTTCCCAGAAGTTGGCCGAGCCGTAGCAGACTGATCCGGTTGCCGGCGGTTTAAGGCCGATCATCTGGCGGAGCAGGGTCGACTTGCCGCAACCCGATCCACCCATGATTATGAAGATATCCCCCTCGTAAATGGTGAAATTCAGGTCCCGTTGCAGCACAAAACTACCGTAGGCCATGGTCAGATCACGAACAGTTATCGCTGGTACCGGGGAGTTCATGGACACTGGTCAACGGTAGAGAAGGAACGTGATGAACGAATCTGAAACTACAATTAAAACAATTGAGGTAACAACAGCTGAAGTGGTGGCCTCTCCCACAGCCAGTGCACTGCGACCACACTGCATGCCACGCAGACAGCCCGCATAACCGATAAGTATGCCAAAGATGGAGGCTTTAAGAATGCCCTGACCAAATTGACTGAGCTGTATGGTTTTACGGGTCTGTTCAAGATACTCTGTTAACGAGAGATCAAGCATGGTAACCCCGATGATTGAGCCTCCTAAAATTCCCATAATGTCTGCATAGACACACAGGAGAGGCAGCATCAGTATCAGGGCCAGTATCCTTGGGAGAACGAGAAAACCCACCGGCGAGATACCCATGGTCCGCAGGGCATCAATCTCTTCATTCACCTGCATGGTTCCTAATTGGGCTGCATACGAGGCGCCGACCCGTCCTGCAATAATGATTCCGCTCATCAGAGCGCCCATTTCAAGGACCATGCCCAGTCCGACAAGGTTGGCCACATAGATTTGGGCGCCGAACATCTGGAGTTGCACGGCGCCGACAAATGATAAAATCACCCCGACTAAAACGGCAATCAGAGAGACGATCGGCAGGGATTCCACCCCGCAGACCTGAACGAAATAAAAAAAATCCCGGGATTTGAAAAGAACCTTGCCTCTCATAAGGTCCAGCAGGGCGAAAAGGAGTTCGCCGGTGAAGGTAGCCACCTCACGCAGTTGCCTGCTTGCCTCTATCGTTGAGCGACCGATACGGACGACGATATTTTCTGCAGCAGGAGGGCGTGAGGTGATCTGTTCCGGTACAGCCTCGGATAGAGTGAGGAGTCGGCGAACGCCCGGCGGTAATCCATCCTCATTCACCCGGATGTTGCGGTTGTGAATTTCAGCAAGGATGGCTTTGAGGAAGATCAGCAGCCGGGTATCCCATTTTTCGAGTTCGTCACAGGCAAAGGCTATGGAGATGATATCCTGACCGATACCGGAGAGCAGCTCGTGCGGGGAGGGGGGCTGTGAATGCAGGGTCCATGCTCCTGCAAATCGGATAATCAGCTCTCCCTGTTGCAGAGATTCAAGGGTGAAAAGTGATTGCCGGGCCATGGCAATGGTCTTGAGGAGCAGGATGAGGCATATCTGGTATTATCGTCCGATCGGTTGAGCATTGGGTTTTGCCTTGGGCAACAGCTGTCGCAAACGATCGGCATGGGCATTGTTGACTTTTTGCTTGATGAGGATATCAAATACCTGCACCGGTTTGCCGTAGTAGCGACGGTTCCAGTCGTTTAACGGGGTAATGGCGGCTCCTTCGATGCTGACCCCGCCAAAGATCCCCTGGGAACGGCCGAAGGCGAGGATGTCGGCGGATTGAGCCTTGGCGGAAGCGCCGATAGGACCGGCGGCAACGGCTACGTCCGCACCGATTTTATAGTCCGTCGACAGCATAGCATTCAATCCCCGGTCAGTCATTATCAGAAGAATGATTTCCGAGGAGTCGGCACCGATTTGAAATCCCAGAGAAACAGAGCCCATACTGTAAAATGCCGGTGAACTCCATCTGGCCGTATTGGTATCCTGCCCCACAAGTACACCCCGTCCACCTGAACCGCCGATAATGAAGCCACCCCGCAGCATCTGCGGCACGATGAAGATACCCTTGGCCCGGTCGACATTGTTCTGAAACCAGGTCATGTTGGGATCGTTTATGAAACCACGGTAAACCACAGCGGCCCGATCAACCAGATCTGCAGGTTCAGCATAATAATCCGCTCGAGCAGAGTAGACTGGAAGGAGATGAATCAGCGCCAGCAAGAACAGCACGAATCGGCAAGAGCGTGGCATGTGAGAATCCTCCATTGAAAAACGAGTGACGGATTTCTTATTGCTCAAGGCATAGACCATGCTGTTGTTTTACCCTGCCATGTCCGGGAAAAAAGCAGGTCGAATCGTTGAATCGGTGAACAGCACAGTAGTTGAATTGTCTGATGATTGCGGGAAAAATTCTGTTGCACAAAAAGCCACTGACCGGAGAGCGTCGACCAGTGGCCTGACGGTTAGTCGATTGGATAGAAATACTCTTTTTCAGCCCCGCATTTTGGGCAGACCCAGTCATCGGGAATGTCAGCAAAGGCAGTGCCGGCCTCGATTCCGGTTTCGTGATCACCTTCAGCTGGATCGTACACATAACCGCAGGGACACTCCATCTTCTGCATAGTTTGTTCTCCTGTAGATAAGAGGGATGTTTTTCGATAAGCCTCGAATTTCTTATTATATAAGAACGTACTTGTGGTCTAACTTAAGTCGTTTTACTGGATCAGACAAGAGAAACCGATCTTTTCTTAAAAATTCCCTCGGTTGTCCCTCAACGTGATGCAAACAAACGATGTAGCACAGAAGGGGTGTCTGGAATGGAAAAGGTCAGGGGTGGAGAATAACTCTTGACAAGATGCGGCGTGATCGATTTAAATATCAGATTCTATAATAAATGTTTCCATTTGCGACTTTCAGGTTGAGAAAATAGAGAGGAGGAACCGCATGTATGCAATAATTCGTACTGGCGGCAAGCAATATCAGGTGGAGTCCGGTGACACCCTTCGTGTTGAAAAATTGCAGGGTGATGTGGGCGATACTGTCGAGCTGTCGGAAGTGCTGTTACTGGTCGATGGCGAAACAATTAAAGTCGGTCAGCCCGTGGTTGAAGGGGCAAGAGTGGTCGCTAAAATTGTTGAACAGGGCCGTCATAAAAAAATTACTGTCTTTAAGAAAAAGCGGCGTAAGGGCTATCAGGTAAAAAAAGGACACCGGCAGATGTATACTGCCCTGACCATTGAGACGATAGCTGCATAAGCAAAACTGTTATTGCGGAGAGTATAATGGCACATAAGAAAGCAGGCGGTAGTTCACGCAATGGCCGCGATAGCGCTGGGCAACGGCGTGGAGTCAAACGGTTTGGCGGCCAGATTGTCAAAGCCGGAAACATCCTCGTCCGGCAGTTGGGTACGGTGATACATCCCGGTACCAATGTCGGCTGTGGTCGTGATTATACCCTTTTTGCCAAAATTGATGGTACTGTTAAGTACGAAAAATTCGGAAAGGATCGAAAAAGGGTCTCCGTGTATCCTGTCGAGTAAGACAAATTTAATGAGTCAGAGCAGGTGATTTTAAAGAAATTGCCTGCACGACGGATTTCGGACCCGGCATCATCATAGATTGATGTCGGGTTTTTTCATGGTTTTCTGGATTTGGTCAACAAGGTATTATGGGGTTTGTCGACGAAGCAAAATTTTTCGTCAAGGGAGGCGACGGTGGCAATGGCTGCGTTAGTTTCCGGCGGGAGAAGTTTGTTCCAAAGGGCGGACCTAACGGCGGTGATGGCGGCAAAGGCGGAGATGTATTTCTGGTTGCCGATCGCAGCATCCGCTCGCTGCTTGATTTCCGGTTTAAAGTACATTTCAAAGGCGGGTCGGGTGCCGGTGGACAGGGCAGCGACAAGCACGGTCGAGGTGGTAAAGACTGTATCGTGCTGGTCCCGGTGGGCACAGTGGTCAGGGATGTTGAGACCGGTGCGGTACTGGTTGATTTGATTGAACACGACCAGACCTATCTTGCCGCCGCCGGTGGCGCAGGCGGTCTGGGGAACGCACGGTTTGCGACTTCAACCAACCGGGCACCCCGTCAATCGACACCAGGGCAGCCCGGTGAAGAGCGATGGCTGAAGATCGAACTTAAACTTCTGGCCGATGTCGGCCTTATCGGGCTTCCCAATGCCGGCAAGTCAACACTGCTGTCCAGACTTTCAGCAGCCAACCCCAAAATAGCCTCGTACCCATTCACAACTCTGGAGCCACAGTTAGGTGTACTTCATCTCCCCTCAACCGGCCCCTGCATTATAGCTGATATTCCCGGACTCATTGAGGGCGCGCATCGTGGCGTAGGGTTAGGGCATCAGTTTCTCCGTCACATCGAGCGTACCTCCATCTTATTGCATCTGATTGATGTATCCGGTGAAAATCAGCAACCCTACGATGACTATACGGTGCTGGCCAGTGAGCTGGAAGCGTATAAAAAAGAGTTGATCAATCGTGTTCAGGTGGTTGTTCTGAACAAAGTGGATCTGATTGATGAACAACGGTTATCCGAAGTATATCATCAGTTTACCGACATCGATGTCCCTCTGATTTCAATTTCGGCTGAAAAAGGTACTGGGCTTGAAGGGTTGAAAGCGTTACTCGGCACGTACCTTGAACAGCAGTACATAGAGGAGGACCATGACTTTTCAGGTGAGTAAGGAGGATGGTCTGTACTATCGGCAGACCCTTTTTGATCAGGCCAGGCGCGTCGTCATCAAGGTGGGTAGTGCAGTACTGACCAATGAGAATGGTTTGGATTATGCCATCATCTCTCATATTGCCCGTCAGGTCTCCTTTCTTCAATCCACAGGCCGGGAGATCATCCTGGTCAGCTCGGGAGCCGTGGCAGCCGGCCGTAAACGGTTGGGAGTGGAGAAGACCCCGCATGAAGAATTACGGATCAAACAGGCACTGGCCGCCACTGGCCAGGGTTTGCTTATGCAGGCCTATGAACAGGCCTTTGCCGAATATACACAACCAGTCGCTCAGGTGCTTCTGACCCATGCTGATCTTTCTCATCGACGCCGTTACCTGAATGTTCGCAACACTGTCCGAACGCTTTTTGAATTCGGAGTGGTGCCGATTATCAATGAAAACGATACGGTCTCTGCCGAAGAACTGCGTTTTTCCGATAACGACACCCTTGGCGCCTTGATGACGAATATGATCGGCGCAGATATGTTCATTATCCTTACCGATGTTGACAGTCTGTACACCGGCCATCCCAGCGAAGATCCTGAAGCGTGTCCAATTTATACTGTTGCCAGGATTACCAGGGAGGTTGAAAATATGGCCGGTCATTCAACCAGTATTCTTGGAACCGGCGGCATGATGGCCAAGATTCGGGCCGCTAAAATGGTGGCTGCCAGCGGTGGCTGTTCGTTCATCGGCCCAGGGCGGCATCCGCATATTCTCCAGGCACTGTTCAGTGGTGAGCTGGTGGGCACCTTTTTTCTGCCGACCAAAGGAACGATTACCCGGCGCAAGCACTGGATTGCCTATGTCCTCAAACCACAGGGGGCTGTGGTGGTTGACGATGGGGCACGAAGAGCATTACTCGAACAGGGGAAGAGTCTGCTGCCTTCAGGAATTGTTGAGGTGCAGGGGAGTTTTGCTGTCGGGGCGCCTGTTCATTGTCTGGACCGTACCGGTACGGTTATTGCCGCCGGATTGAGCAACTACACAGCTGCAGACATTGAACGGATCAAAGGAAGAAAAACGCAGGAGATTGTCGACATCCTCGGTCACAAAGATGCTGATGAGGTCATTCACCGTGACAATCTGGTCGTGTTAGGCAGTGGGGAGGGGGCATGATCTTGTTGTCCGTCAGCCGGCCACTGCCACAAGTGTTTGCAGGATGCTTGTTATGTTCATACAATTTTCAAACATATTTTCTCAGGCCTTCGCCGGCATCAGGATGATTGTCATCAGGTAATGTCGGGTGCGGTCGTGATACAATTGGTCAGGAGAGTATGATGGAAGGTGCGCAGATTGCAAAATCGGTATTGGAGATGGTGCAGGAAGCCAGATCTGCATCCAGAATCATTGCTGCCATGCCGACTATGCAGAAGAATAGCATTTTAGGCGATATTGCTGAGGCTTTGCTCAGGCAGCAGGCATTCATTCTTGCTGAAAATTCTAAGGACATGGAGGCCGGTAAAAAAAAGGGACTGTCCACAGCCATGCTTGATCGCCTGCAGATCACAGAAAAGGGTATTGGTGATATGGTGCAGGGCTTGCGCGAGGTGGCTGCCCTGGAAGATCCGGTGGGTGAGATCTCGGAGATGCGACGGCGTCCCAGCGGCA
The DNA here is from genome assembly GCF_016446285.1 of Desulfobulbus oligotrophicus. Taxonomy (NCBI): domain Bacteria; kingdom Pseudomonadati; phylum Thermodesulfobacteriota; class Desulfobulbia; order Desulfobulbales; family Desulfobulbaceae; genus Desulfobulbus; species Desulfobulbus oligotrophicus. The sequence continues at coordinate 2,967,482 of NZ_CP054140.1, read as the reverse complement.
TTACTGTCGGGCGGATGCGGGTGCCGTTGGGTGTTATCCTGATGATTTATGAATCTCGACCAAACGTTACCATTGACTCGGCCGCCCTGTGTCTGAAAGCCGGTAATGCCGTCATTCTGCGCGGCGGTTCTGAGGCAATTTATTCCAACCTGGCCCTGGCTAAAGTATTACAGGAAGTTCTGATCAGACATTCGGTTACCCCGACAGTTGTTCAGGTGTTGCCGTTCACCGACCGGGAAGCCGTCGATATCCTGCTGCAACAGGAAGAGTCTATTGACCTGGTGATTCCACGGGGTGGTGAGGGGTTGATCCGGGCAGTAACCGAAAAATCCCGTATCCCCGTGCTCAAACATTACAAGGGGGTCTGCCACTGTTTTGTTGATGCGGATGCTGATCAGGACATGGCTGTCTCGATCATCCTCAACGCCAAGGTGCAACGGCCGGGCGTGTGTAATGCCCTTGAAGGATTACTGGTGCACCGCGAGATTGCCGAAAAATTCCTGCCTAAGGTGAGTCAGGCATTGAAAAAGGAAAATGTACGACTTTTAGGTTGCCGGTCCAGTTGCTTGATCTGTGAGGAGATGATTCAACCGGCAGCAGAGACCGATTGGGGAACAGAGTTCCTTGATCTGGCCATGGTGGTCAAAGTGGTGCATGGTCTGGATGAGGCCATGGATTATATTGCCCGTTATGGCTCCAGACATACGGAAACGATCCTTACCCGTTCCTATGCGCATGGCCAGAGATTTCTGCAGGAAGTCGATGCGTCGGCGGTCATGGTGAATGCGTCGACGCGGTTTAATGACGGCGGTCAGTTTGGTCTGGGAGCAGAAATAGGGATCTCGACCACCAAGCTGCATGCCTACGGCCCCATGGGGTTAAAGGAGTTGACGACCCAGAAGTTCATTGTCTACGGTAGTGGTGAGATCCGTACCTAGGCATGGCCGGTTGGACGAAAAAACCGGTGATCGGCCTATTCGGCGGCACCTTTGATCCTGTCCATCAGGGACATCTCGATCTGGTCCGGCACGTTCTTACCCGCTGTCGGCTGGACCGGTTGCTGTTTATTCCGGCAAAGCTGCCTCCCCACAAACGGCAACCTGTAGCCGGCTTTACCGATCGGGTGGCAATGCTCAACGCTGCCCTTGGCGAATGCCCGGATATCAAAGATCAGGTGCTGTGCTCGCTCATTGAACAGCAGCTGCCGAAACCTTCCTACACCATCAATACGGTACAGGCGCTGATGCAGGAAATGGAGGCGGAACAGTTCGCCCTTGTTGTTGGTGCCGATTCTTTACTGGAGCTTGGGCACTGGTACCGGGTTGAAGAACTGCTTGACCTTGTTGATCTTATTGTGGTGACGCGGGATACTGTTGATGTGACATCGATCAATGCAGCGCTGTCTGCTCTACCTCCTGCCTATGTGTATAACCCCGTGCAAAAGCGCTGGCTCGGCAACAATGGCAGAATCGTAGACTACCTGGATGGTATTGCGTTACCGGTTTCTTCATCGTCCATCCGGGAAGATCTGAAAAACGGGTGCATACCGCCGCTGCTCCCGTCGGCGGTCTTCCACTATATTCAACAGCACGCACTCTACGGCTGGAAATCAAACTGATGCGCTATATTGCTGATCTGCATATTCACAGCCATTATTCTCGGGCCACCAGCAAGGCGAGCACGCTCCACGGCTTAGCTGCCTGGGCGGCGGTCAAGGGTATCAACGTGGTGGGGACCGGTGACTTCACTCATCCCGGTTGGTTTGCCCACCTCCAGGAATGTTTAGAGCCGGCTGAACCGGGCTTTTTTCGTCTGAAAGCCGATCAGATCATTGACATGAGTCCTGTGCTGCCAATGGGAATCCGTCCAGCCCTGTCGCCGGCATCCATTCGCTTTGTACTCAGCGCCGAGATCAGTTCAATCTACAAGCGTGACGGTAAGGTCAGGAAGATCCACAACTTACTGTATGTTCCTGATTTTCATGCTGCTCGACAGATCAATGCCACCCTGGCGACCCTGGGTAATATCAGTGCTGACGGTCGGCCGATTCTTGGTCTTGATTCCCGCCTTCTTCTTGAAATCCTGTTGGAGAGATCCGAGGCCGGATTCCTGGTGCCCGCTCATATCTGGACGCCATGGTTCTCCGTGTTTGGCTCCAAATCCGGATTCGACTCCATTGAGGAGTGTTTTGGAGATCTCAGTCATCATATTTTTGCCCTGGAGACCGGCCTTTCTTCAGACCCGGAGATGAACCGGATGGTCTCTGCTCTGGACAGATTTACTCTTCTCTCCAATTCGGACTGCCACTCACCGGCTAAGCTGGGAAGAGAGGCGAACATCTTCAACACAGGTCTTGACTTCTTTTCTCTTCGCAGTGCAGTGGAATCTCCGGTCAATCAGGACGGTCAGCAGGTTTTTACCGGGACTGTCGAGTTTTATCCGGAGGGCGGGAAGTACCACTGTGACGGTCATCGCCGATGTCAGATCTGTCTGGAACCTCAGGAAAGCAGAAAACTTAACAACCTGTGCCCGGCCTGCGGCAAGCCGTTGACAATCGGGGTGCTCCATCGGGTTCTGGAACTGGCGGATCGGGAAAAACCGGTGTATCCGCCCGGCAGCCCACAGGTACACAGTCTGATTCCCCTGCAGGAAATGATTGCAGAGCTCCTTGACTGTGGTCCGAACACGAAGAAGGTGCAAAACAGTTATGTCCGTTTAATCAATACCTTTGGCTCTGAATTCACTCTGCTGCTGGAAACACCGGTTGAAGATATTCAGACCCGGGGATCCTCGCTGCTGGCGGAAGCGATCAGGCGGGTTCGAGCTAACCAGGTACTTCGCCGGCCCGGTTATGATGGAGAATTTGGGGTCATTCAGGTTTTTTCAGGTGACGAACGTGCCCGCCTCTGCGGCCAGGGGAACCTGTTCGCTTCGGCTGTTACCTCAGAACAACGGAAGAAGGCAGGAAAGCGAACCAGAACCGCACTTGACCCCGTACCAATGGACGACATCCCGACTCCTGCCAAAAGGAGTCGGGTATCATTAAACAGTGAGCAGCAGCAGGCAGTTGACAGCACGGCTGCTCTCATAGTGGTACAAGCCGGGCCAGGCACTGGAAAAACCCATACCCTGGTCAGTCGGGTTCAGTGTGTGGCCGGTTCGGGAGCCATACCGTGCACGGTCATTACCTTTACCAATAAGGCGGCAGCTGAAGTCCGTGAACGGATCTCCCGGGATATTCCAGACCAGAGTGGATCAGTCACAGTTGCCACCTTTCATGGGTACTGCTTGGGGCATCTGCGTCGATTCAGACCAGAACTCAAGGTGGCCGGTCCGGAGGAACGGATGTTGGTGCTTGAGGAGCTCCAGCCCGATTGGAGCGCCAGGGACCGTGAGGCCTTCTCGCGCCTGCTCAGCCGTTTTTTCAGTCAGTTGGAGTCCGGTACGGAAAACAGCGTTGTGCAACGCTATGTACAGACCCTTGATGAACGGTCTCTGATCGATATTGAGGCGGTGGTTTCACGTACCGTAGAGTTGTTGCATGTGGACGGCCCTGAGGCGGAAACGATACGCAGGGCAACCGGTCATCTGTTTGTTGATGAGTTTCAGGATGTCAATGCAGCACAGTACAGGTTGATAGCCTTGCTGGCCCGGACCTCTACCGTGTTTGCCATCGGTGATCCTGACCAGGCCATCTATGGCTTTCGTGGCTCTGATCCGCGATGGTTTCATACGTTCAGAGACGATCTGCATCCGGAAGTACATCGACTGTTTCGTAACTATCGCAGTGGTGTCAGTATCGTCCGTGCTGCTGAACAACTGATAGCACACAATGACCATCCGCTTCCTTTGGTGGAAATGGAAGCCTGTAACAACCTCCAGGGGACTCTTTATGTACAGCGCTGTGCGCATCCTGAACAGGAGGCCGCATTTATTGCCGATAATATTGAGGTGCACCTGGGAGGCACCTCACACCGATCTATAGAACGAGACGACCGAATCGAAGCATCAGCTGTGTCTTTCCGTGATATCGGCGTGCTGTACCGGACCTCGGCTCAGGCGGCAGCCATCGGAGCGGTACTGTCCAGACGTGGTATTCCTTTCCAGGTGGTTGATCTGGAAGCTTATTACACGAAAGGGGACTGTCGTCTGCTTTATTTCTGGATACTCGCCCTTACCGGTCTGGCCGAGTTCAGCCAACTCATGTTTCTGGTGCGTCAGGAACCGGGGATTGATGAACAGGTGGTTGATCGGCTGCGAACTCATTTTCGCACACCCGGCTTAAGAGCGGGGATCAGCTTATCACACATGACAGACTGGCTGCATGGCACGGATGATGCTGCCTGCGCACGGCTGTGTCTCTTTGCCGCAGAGATGCAATCCCTTGTTGATACTCAACCCGTGGCGTCAATTTTGCAAGCTCTGGTCGAACACTACCTGCTCGCTGCCGATCACCCGGATATGCAGCGGCTGATTGAGTCGGCTGTGGCCACTGACCTCCCGTTGACTGATTTTGCAGCTCATCTTCTCCAGTACAGTGATTCGATTATCTACGATCCTCGCGCTGAGGCGATAACCCTTTGCACATTACATGCGGCCAAAGGATTGGAGTTTCCACTGGTGTTTATTACAGGTCTTGAGGACGGGCTGTTGCCATTGTACATGGGCAGCTCGATTGACGGGGAAGATGGGGAGCAGCAGCTTGAAGAGGAGCGCAGGCTGTTGTATGTGGGGTTGACCAGAGCAACCACAACCCTGTTTTTAACCTGGTGCAAAGAGCGATCCCGCTATGGCGGACCGCTGAGACCATGCACACCTTCCCGATTTTTACAGGAGTTGCCTGCCGCCTCTTTTACCAACCTGCCAACACCTGAACCGATACGGAGCCGTACGTCCAGGCCTCGTCAACTTTCGCTGTTTTCGTGAATTATGGCAGAGATATCTTTAGAATCCCGGATTAAGAAACTGGAAACTGAGCTGCAGCAGCTTAAAGAAGAGAATCTCAACTTACAGCAAAAAGTTCAGCAGGCAGACTCTGCAAACCAGGCTAAATCCGAATTCCTGGCCATGATCAGCCATGAGATCCGTACGCCAATGAACGGGGTGATAGGGATCAGTGAACTGTTACTCACCACAGAATTACACCCCCGGCAGAAACACTTTGCTCAACTGATCAAAACCTCTGCTGCCAGCCTCTTGACATTGATCAATAATTTGCTCGATTTCAGCAAAATAGAGGCAGATAAAATGGTTTTAGACATCGAACCCTTTGATCTGCGGGTGTTGCTTGAACAGTTGCTGTCACTTTATCAGGTGACTGCCAAAAGTAAGGGGCTGACGGTCACCATTGAGCGTGATCCCGACCTGGCACCTTTGTATCAGGGGGATGCTTATCGTTTGCGCCAGATTGTGGTCAACCTGCTGGGGAATGCCATCAAATTCACTGAACAGGGGACGGTTACCCTTCGGGTGTTGAAGGTGTCTTCTTCCGAAGGGAGCGATCAACTCAGATTCGAGGTGCGGGATACCGGAGTGGGTATTGCCAAAGAGTCTATAGGGAAGCTTTTTCAGCCATTTACCCAGGTTGACAGCTCTTCCACCCGCCGTTATGGAGGCAGTGGGTTGGGGCTCTCGATCAGCGCCCGACTGATCAAACTTATGAACGGTGATTTTGGCGTGCAATCGGAGCTGGGTCAGGGTTCAACGTTCTGGTTTGTCATTACCCTGCCGCGGGAAGCGGGCAACATGGAGTTGCAAGCAAAGCTGAGCCATGTCGAACACCTGGATCCCGAACCTGTGACAACTGAGGCAAGAGAACCACAACCATCGGTTACAGAGGATGGATCACCACATACCCTCCGCCTTTTGATTGTTGATGATGAGGAAACAAATCGTGTCATCATGGGTGAAATTTTTCGACACGTACCTGTTGACATTGTTTTTGCCCGCAATGGGCAGGAGGCCATTGAAGCGTGCCGAAATAACCGGTTCAATCTGATCTTCATGGACTGCCAGATGCCGGTTGTCGATGGTTTTGCCGCGGCTGCAACTATTTTGGAGGAGGCGGCGAGACATCAGTATCCCTCACCGGTTATCATAGCCCTGACAGCTGATGCCACGGCTGCTGCCCAGCAGAGATGCAAAGAAGTGGGCATGGTCGATTATTTGGTCAAACCCATTGATTTTACCAGACTCATGGCAGTCCTTTCCAACTGGCTGCCGGAGCTGCCGCTTACTTTTTTCCCTCTGTCGATGAAAATGGAACAGACTGCCGAAATGAAGAATCCGACACCGGAAGTGGTTAACCTGGAGGTTCTCCAACGTTTGCGGGATTATGTCGGTGACATTGGACCGGTTATTCAGGTCTTTCTTCAGTCACTGGATCGACGCCTTGCTGAATTAGAAAAGGCGGTTCAGGCGAACGATCCGTTAGAGATCAGTAAGATCGCTCATACCATGAAGGGAAACAGCAGTCAGTTTGGGGCTGAGAATCTTTCTCATCTGTGTCAGTTGGCAGAAAGTATGGGGAAAAATAATAATTTGCAGCAAATAACGAGAATTTTTCAGCAAATAGTCAATGCGAGCCGACAGGTTAAAGAATTTTTTCTTGAACAGCTTGAATAATTAATAGTTTTTCATACAATACTAGGAGCCGCTGTTTTAATTTTATCACCCTATTCTGTTTTACGCCTATGACGGTTTCCTTACTTTCGGGTTCTACTCCTGTCATTTTGATTGTTGATGATGATGAAGTCATGCGCATGCTTATGCGTCAGTTTCTCGAAAGTGAGGGGTATGCGGTTGTTGAGGCCGAAGACGGTAGGGCGGCCCTTGAAAAATTGGCAGTTCAAGAGTTTGATCTGGTTATTCTTGATATCGCGATGCCGGGTATAGACGGACCGGGTGTCTGCGAGCACATTCGTTCCTCAATGGCCGATCCGCCGCCCGTTCTGATGGTGACGGCTCTGGATGATGAAAAAAGTATAGACCGTTCGTACGGTGCCGGAGCTGTTGATTATATTCGTAAGCCGTTGCGTTGGCCGGTCCTGAAAAACCGCATTCGTTACATCCTCGGGTCGCATTATGCCAAGAAGGAGCTTGAGCTGTTATCCCGCAACTATGAGATGATCCTTGATGCGGCGGCTAACGGTATTTGCGGTATTGATAATCTGGGACGGATCAGTTACATCAACCCGGCGGCGTTGAAGATGCTGGGATATGATAACGATGAGGTGTTGGGGGCGGACTGCCGGCAGATCTTTCGAATATCCCTGCCCGGCAGCAATGATTTTGTGGAGGACTGCTGTCCCTACTTTAGCCAGGTAGACAACATGACCACCATTTGTTTTGACGAAGCAAGGATGCTGCGGAAGGACGGTACCAGTTTTCCAGCGGATTTCCGCTCAACTCCGATTCTCCAAGGACAACGGTTGATCGGTGGGGTTCTTGTTTTTCAGGATGTGACCGAGCGACAAGAGGCTGCAGAACTTATCCGCTACATGGCCAACCACGACCCGCTCACAAATCTTCCCAATCGGAACTACTTTCGGAGACGTCTGCCGCAGGCAATTTCCCTGGCTAAGCGGTATAACCGTTTACTCTGTCTGCTGTTTATCGATCTTGATCGCTTTAAACCGATCAACGATCAGTATGGTCATGGCGTGGGAGACATTGTTCTGATGCAGGTCGCAGAACGGTTACGCACGGTTCTGCGAACTTCTGACTCGGTTTGCCGACTTGGCGGGGATGAGTTTGTTATCCTTCTTGAGAGTACCGAAACTCTTGAAGGTGCCACCCTGGTCGCACAGAAGGTCATTGACTCGCTTAACGAGCCGATCAAGGCTGCCGAACATATCTGTTCCATTGGGGCGAGCATAGGTATTTCGGTCTTTCCCGATGACTGTCAAGATGATGACACCATGCTTCGTCATGCCGATATTGCCATGTACGAGGCCAAAAAAAGAGGCCGTAACCGTTGGCATCTTTACGGTAGCGACTGAACCTACCTTCCATGGGCAATGGTCCGGATGATATCGGATTTACCAATGACGCCCACCAGTTTTCCTTGAGTCATCACCGGTAAGGTGTGAATTTTCTTCTCTGTCATCAGGGTAGCCAGCTCTTCAAGTCCTGTTTCCGGAGTGACGGACACCAGTTTACGTGAACAGATGTCACCGACCTTTGAACCGGATATCTTCTTGAGTTCCTGTTCCATTTTTCCCGGTCGTTCCAAAAAGACAAAGGCGTCAAGCAGGGCAAAGGTTGTGGGCAGGTGTACCTTTTTATTCTGAAAGATCAGATCACTTTCAGTCACGATACCGATAACAGCACCAGTGTCATCAACCACCGGTGCACCACTGATATTACTGGTGAGGAGCACAGCGGCCAAATCCCGCACGGATGTGTTTGCATTGACGGTAATTACTTCACGGGTCATGATATCTTGGGCGGTGAGCATAAGATCTCCTTGTCGGATGCTGTAATAAGGGTGCCGATACGTTGTGGTAAGGCAAGGGCAACATCTGAGGCCGTATAGCCGAAAGGCTGTTTACAGGCCAGATGGTCAGCAGCCAGGCCATGGAGGTAAACACCGAGACAGGCTGCTTGCCAGGGAGTATGGCCTTGAACCAGTAAACCACCAATGATTCCTGCCAGAACATCCCCCATACCGCCGGCACCCATGCCGGGATTACCTGTGGTGTTGATTGTCCAATACCCATCTGTCGAGGTAATGACAGTACCGGCCCCCTTAAGGACAGTGATCATGGGGGGAAGGTCATTGTGGGAATCGGTCTGGAGCCATAGAGCGGCGGCAAGTCGGTCAGCCTGTACCTGTTCGATGGATGTGCCCAGCAGCCGGGACATCTCGCCGGGATGAGGCGTGAGTATTCGTGGTCCTGCCGGTTGGCGTACCTGTTGCGGATGCGCCGCCAAAATGTTCAGTGCATCGGCATCAACGACCATTGGCAGCGGACTTTCCGTGTAAAGACGCAGTACCAGCTGTCCTGTGCCGATATCAGTACCGATACCCGGTCCAAGGATTATCCCGTCTTTTCCCTGACTAAGAGCTAAGATGTGCTCGTAATCGGTGATGGAGAAGATGTCGGTTGATCCGTACAGAGGGACAGACATGGCTTCGGCAAGACCGGTTTCAAATATCGGATTGAGATTACCTGGAACAGCAAAGGTAACCAGGCCGGCGCCACTGCGCAATGCTCCCTGGCCGGCGAGGAGAGCTGCACCGGTTTTCCCGGTGGAACCGGCAAGGATAAGAAGATGTCCATGGGAACCCTTGTGTGCCCCGATCTGTCGAGGTCGCAAAGCAGCGGTTATGTCACTGTCAAGGATCGAGCCCTTTAACTGCATCTGGCTGATTATTTTAGTGGGAAGACCTATGTCGACACGGACGAGTCTGCCGACGTGAGGGCCGCCATGGTGCAGGAGACCGGGTTTGGGAAGACCGTAGGTCACGGTGAGATCAGCATGAACCGCTTCACCAAGGACAGTGCCGCTGTCACTGTGGAGGCCGGAGGGAATATCGGCGCTGACGACAGGCATGTGGTGATGGTCGTGTAATATATTGATGCCTTTGACAAGTTCAAGAAACGGACCACTGATCGGTCGTTCCAGACCAGTGCCAAACAGGGCATCTACCAGACAGTGGACAGGATGCATCCGGTTAAGGGTCAGTATCGTGTCCACCAGAGTGAGCATTTTTTCTTTGTAATCCAGCACCTGGTATGGAATGCGTAACCGTTTGAGAATGCTGAAGTTGTGCCCGGCGTCTCCGGTTAACTGTTCCGGATCAGTAGCAAAGAAGACAAAGGGAACGGCTCCCTGGCCATGAACAGTACGGGCTATCACCAGTCCATCTCCGCCGTTGTTGCCGGGCCCGGCAAAGATGCAAACGGTTTTTCCGTTCACAGGACCAAAGAACTGCTGCATACTGTCCGCTGTCCCCCGGCCGGCGTTTTCCATGAGTACCATGCCCGGAATACCGATTTCTTCAATGGTCTGCCGGTCAAGTTCACGCATCTGCGTCGCTGAAGCTAGTTGCATCAATAGGTATGTTTGTGAAAGGGATGGAAAAGATTCTGAACTTCCTGTTTATAGCTCAAGTAACTCCATGGAAATATAAAAGGTATTTGATGTTGTGGCAACCTCCAACTCATAATCAGGAGACCGGCGGTTGTTTCACTCCTGGTGACATTTCTTGAGGTTGTGTCCAGTTCATGCAGTGTGTCCTGGCCTGGCCTTTACTGCGGTCCATCCGCTTTCTGCGCAAGGAGAGTGGCACAGAATTCACAGGGAGTAAAACCGGCCTCCCGGGCAACTCGGGGATTTTTGAAGCGTAATCGGCAGGTCGGGCAGTTGTAGTTTTTGCATGGCGGCAGATGGAAGATACCGGTGTTGACATCGGCATGAACGTGGAGCGCAGTGGTCTCAGAAACAGCATCAGAAGAGGTGTCGATACCTTTGGAATGACCGTTATGGACTGGTTTACGCAGGCGGCTGATAATCGGGCGGATAATTTTTTTTAACAGACTTTCGTAAACTACATACCAAAGCTGCCGGATCTGTCTGGGAAGAAGCGGTTTTTCCTGATAGGTCCGCCAGAGAAGGGATATGGCAAGCAGAGTAAAAATCACATTGGGCAGCCACAGACTGGGAACGAGCGGAAGGATACCTGTTTCGCCAAGGGCACGACAGGTTGTCAAGGCAATGTAATAGGTAATAAAAACCGCTAACCCGAGAGGAATCCCCACAGCGCGTCTTCCCGGTGATGCCTGCAGGCCGAGAGGCAGGCCAATGACACCGAGTATAAAACAGCCGACCGGCAGGACCATGCGGTTATGGTATTCGGAGAGATAGATACGTGCGGCTTTTGAGTCAGGGTCGAGTTGGGATGCCGCGGCTGACAACTGCTCTTGTGTCATCGCCCCGCGGGTTTGGCTGGAAAGATCCTCTTTACCGATTGTTGTCGGCGGTCGCAGGGATATCCTGAGCTGATATCTGCCGAACCGGATTGTCTGGTTGTCCATGCCCTCGGTGTTGTGCAGTGTGCCGTCGTTGAGGACTACAGTAACCAGCATCTGTTCCATGTCCGCATGCATCTGGCCTTGCTTTGCAACAGTGACCAGGGGTTCGGTTCGGCCGCGCATATCGGAAACGTATACCCCATGCCAGCGCTGCTGCTTGTCAATCTTATCAACGTAGAGCACGATGTCGCCCAAAGCTTCGGTAAACTCCTTTTCCTTGAGACCCTTGTCGATCTTTTCCTTGGCAAGCTGAAACATGAGCTGCTTGACACCTAAGGCACCGGCAGGGATGAGCTGAATGGAAAAGAGACCTGTCAAACAGGCAATAACGGCCAAGATGACCAGCACCGGCGGTAACATCTGGACAAGACTGACACCACAGGCCTTAAACGCCAGAATTTCGCGATCGCTGGCAAGTCGTGTAAACCCTACGATCACTCCGGCCATGCTGGCCATGGGAATGATGTAGAGGAGCATATGGGGAAAGATATAGGCAAACAGCCGGATGAAGTCGGCCAGGCCGATGCGCAGACTGAGGACGATGTCCAGCAGGGGGATGAGTCGTACCAGGAAAAAAACACAGTAGAGGATGAGGAAGCTGGCAAAAAACGGGGCTAACAGTTCATTGGCAATGTAACTGTAAAGCAGCAGAGGTGGTCGCCAGCGGAAGCTTCGACGAGCCCCCCCTTCTTCATCTCTCTTCTTTTTGCCGGATTCAGAGTGCATTGAGTGCTGATTTTATGTTCGCGTCAATCCACCGCTGGTCCCACCACTGGATAGGGGTCACGAAAATGCCATGGACCAGCATGGAGAAGTGAAGATGATCCCCGCCGGCCATTCCGCTGGTTCCGGAGCGACCGATTGGTTGATTTTTTGCCGCCAGCGTTCCCACTGTCGTATCAATGCTGCTGAGATGAGAGTAGAGACTGGCCACCCCTTGACCATGGTCGATGATGATCATGTTGCCGTAGATGCCCAGATAGCCGGCAAAGATCACCTTGCCGCGATTGGCTGCACGGATTTCAGCCTGTTGCAGAGAGGCGATGTCTACGCCAAGGTGGGTTTGTGTGTCAATAACCGTTCCATTGTAGAGATAGGTCCGTTGATCGGCATATCCGGCCCGTCCTGCCCCCGGCATCCGCAAGAACCGGTCAGACCACAGCTGTTGCGGGTCAGCGCCGGCACATACCTGGGCTATGGTTTCGTCATTTTTGAGTCGAATCTGGTTGTTCACAAAGAGGTACTTTTCGACCAGTGTGCCGGTGAGTTCCGGATAATGTTGCTCGAATTCCGGCATCTTCTGCTGGAGAAACCGGTCACTGATGGTGATGCTGTCCCGTTTGATCGGTGCGTTTTTAAACACTGTCGGCAGGGAGATACTGGCTTCATTCCCGGCTTCATCCTCGGCAACCACACGCATTTTTCCAGGTTGTTTGGCATCCCAGGGCAGCGCAAAATAACACACATAGGTGTCCTTTTTTCCGGTGGGATACCCTGGGAACCGGGTGCCGTCGATCATCACACCATGCCGTCCCGGTTGTTCAGAAACAGTGTAAAGTGCAACCCCGCTGCCCCCGTTTTGTATCGTTTGCTGAGCATGCACCAGGGTGAGAGCCGGCGGCTTGGTGTCCATGGTCACCGGGATTTTTTTGAGGGTTTTGTTACCTTGGAAAAAACCGTTGAGCGAGAAGTCTCGAATTGTGATGATCAGTTCAGCCTCCCCCTCTTTGATCCCCGCCTTCTGAGCATCAATCACGACAACCTCGTTCAATGCGGTTGGGCCCGCAGGTTTAAACCAGGCTTGACGAAGAAAGACCTTCTCCAGGAGTCTTTCGTTCCTCTCGCCCTGTTTCAGGGAGATGGTAATGGACCTGACACCGCTTTTCCGGTCGGAAATCTTAATGGGCAACTCAACTCTACCGCCAAGATACTTGATCTCCTTCCCCAGGTGCAGTGTCGGTTTTTCGAATTCAAAGAGCAGATAGGCAGCGACAAGGAGTGCGAGACTGCTGCAGATGCTGAGCAGAAGGAAGAACGATCGCATGCAACCGGGCCTTCGCGAGGAGCTGCGTAAACGGATATGTTTAACCATGGGCAACCGTGAAAAGAGTAAGTTTGATAAGAAGCCGATTCATTGGACTTATTCATTCCAGATGACATCATATCGTTTGATGTGCATATCAGGAACAGGAATGATTGTGAAACGTTTTTCAGTGATTCTTTCTAACTGTTCAATGGTGTACGATTGTTCGTTGAGTAACATCTCGGCGATTTGAGGATGAACTTTAATACTGACGTGTGCCCCTCCTATCTTACGGGCATCGCGGGTAATTTTGCGAAAGATCTCATGACAGATAGTAAGACGGGATTTGATGTGGCCATCACCACTGCAGTAAAGGCATGGTTCGCACATTGTCTGCATAAGACTTTCAGAAAGCCGTTTTCTGGTCATCTGCACAAGGCCGAATTCTGAGAGCTTGAGGATGTTGACCTTGCTCTTGTCGGCGCGCATTGCTTCCTGGAAGGCGGTGAACAGTTCTTCCCTCTGCTCCTCATTTTCCATATCAATGAAGTCAATGATGATAATGCCGCCAAGATTGCGCAGACGCAGTTGACGCGCTATTTCTCTCACCGCTTCCATGTTGGTTTTAAAGATGGTCTCGCTCAGGTCAGCGGCACTTACGTACCGGCCGGTGTTAACGTCAATGACCGTCAGCGCTTCTGTTGGTTCGATAACAATGTATCCGCCGGAACGCAGCCATACTTTTTTGTCCAGGGCGCTGTTGATGTCCGCCTCAACCCCATAGCGCTCAAATAACGGCATATCCGATTGATAGTAGGTTATTTTGTCGCGCAGCTGCGGCGCAAAGATCTCCGCATAGGAGAGGAGTTGGTCATAGACCTCCCGATTATCTGTCACCAGTTCGTTGGTCTCTTCAGTGAAGAAGTCCCGGACAGCACGGAGGATGATATCAAGGTCCTTATAGATCAGGGCGGGAGCCTGTGATTTTTGTGCTTTGGTCAATATCTCATCCCAGAGCAGCAGGAGAAACTCCATGTCGGCTTCAAGCGAATCGTTATCGATATTTTCGGCAACAGTACGTACAATAAAGCCGGTTCCAGGAGGACGAAGGGCTTCAATCTTTTCACGGAGTTGATGACGTATCGTTTCGTCTTCGATTTTACGGGAGATGCCGATATGATCGGTGAGCGGCATGAAGACCAGGTTGCGGCAGGGCAGGGTGATGTTGCAGGTGAGACGCGCACCTTTGGAACCGATAGGTTCTTTGGCAATCTGCACCAGAATTTCCTGACCTTCACGTAGAATCTGATTGATTGTCAGGTGTGTGTACGGTGGTGCCGGCGGCTTGGTCCATAACTTATGGCCAGGGTTTAATCGCTGATAGTTGTCGGAAAAAATGTAGAGAGCTTCGTCAACATACAGAAAACCGGTTCGATCAAGACCGATATCCACAAAAGCGGCATCAATACCCGGTAGTACCCGAACAACCTTGCCCTGGTAAATGTTACCGATTAAACCCTTTTCTGAAACCCTTTCCAGATGAAATTCACGCAGATGACCATTTTCCACCAGGGCGATTCGGTTTTCATAGAAAGTTGCGTTGATAAGAATGTCTGTGTACATAAAAAAACCTGCTCAACTCCCATGGGGCAGCGCCTTGCCGTCCAGCTCACCAGGGTAGGAGCAAAGGAGATTTAGAAATTAAACTATGTACTATACCCAATCGTTGACAAATCGCCAGAATAAATTGGCTGCGCCTAAAGGTGGCAACGGTCGGCAACTTACAGTAAATTGCGTTCATGTTGATCACCGTAATTATTCCGACCTGTAATCGTGCAGGGTATCTGCAACAGGCTATAGAATCGGTATTCTCCCAGTCGCTTCCCTGCAGTGAGTTGCTTGTCATTGATGACGGTTCCACCGATGATACGGTCAGGCTGGTGGAGCGTCTGGCCAGCTCCACTTCTGTCCCTGTCCGTCTGTTCTGTCAGGAAAATCAAGGTGTTGCCTGTGCCCGCAACCATGGTGTCCGCATGGCCAGAGGCCGGTTTATTGCCTTTCTTGACTCAGATGACCGGTGGCTGCCGGAGAAACTTGCCGTGCAGATGACAGCCATGCAGGCTGCGCCGCATCTGCTGATTTCCCATACCCGGGAGCTCTGGTTTCGTCGTGATCAGCGCGTCAATCAGAAAAAGAAATATGAGCCGCCGCACGGAGATATCTTCCTGCGCAGCTTGAACATGTGCGTTGTCGGGATGTCTACTGTGCTGGTACGGCGAGAGCTGTTTGATCGTTATGGTCTGTTTGACGAGTCTCTTCCGTGCTGTGAAGACTATGACCTGTGGCTGCGTGTAGGCAGCAGGGAGCCGTTTCTTCTGGTTCCAGAGGCACTGACCTGCAAATATGGCGGCCGTTCCGATCAGCTGTCAACGATCCATCGCGCGGGCATGGATGTGTATCGTATCCGCTCATTGTGCCATCTTCTCGACGCCGGTGGATTGACTTTTGAGCAGCGGCATGCCGCTGTCGCGGAGTTGACACGTAAATGCCGGATCTACGGACAGGGCTGCCTTAAGCGTGGTCGTGTTGAAGAGGGGCAGGAGTATTTTGATCTGGCCGCGGGCTATCACCAGGAGGAGGGGAGTCGTTGAAGTATTCAGTGTCGTCGTATGGTGATCCCGGGCGTTTTGTGACCCAGCTCCATATAGCCAGGGATTGCCTTGACCACCCGTATACACAGGAGATAATTGACCGTAGCCGACTGCCGGTGAGTGTGGTTGAAGAGAACGGTCGGCCTGTTATTGACGGCAGGTACCCGCACAATCTGAGTGCCGGCAAACGTCATCTGTTTTTGTGCCGGCACCGAGGTGCCTTTTTTAAACCCTGCCCCGGCACTCGGGAGTATCGTTGTTGCGGGTATCAGGTATTGAACATCGGCATGAATTGCCCAATGGACTGTGTGTACTGTATACTCCAGGCGTATCTCAACAATCCGTGGCTCAGTTTTTTTGTGAATGTCGAAGATCTGTTTGCTGAGCTTGACCAATCCCTGCATGCGGAACCGCATCGTTTTTTTCGCATAGGGACCGGCGAGTTCACCGACAGCCTGGCTCTGGATACCCTAACCCACCTCAGTCCCCGGCTGGTGGAGTACATGGCCGGACAATCCAATGCAGTTTTAGAACTGAAGACCAAAAGCGTAAACATTGCCAACCTGCAGGGACTGTATCATCAGGGGCGAACAATCGTTGCCTGGTCACTGAACAGTCCTCCGATCATGATGCGGGAGGAGGTTCGCACAGCCACCCTTAACGAACGGCTCCAGGCAGCTGCACAGTGCTCCAGGTGGGGGTATGCACTGGCTTTCCATTTTGATCCGATTATTTTTCATGACGGGTGGCAGGAGGGATACGCCCATACCATTGATAAGCTCTTTGCTACAGTTCCAGCAGACGCCATCGCCTGGATCAGTTTGGGTGCATTGCGCTATCTGCCGTCTCTCAAACAGATCGCTGCTGAACGTTTTCCGGTCTCACGTTTTTTTTATCAGGAGTTTATAGATGGTCTTGATGGGAAGCGCCGGTACATCCGTCCCCAGCGGGTCATCATGTATCAGTATATTTTTGAGAGGTTGCAACGATACGTGCATCCCGACACCTGCATCTACTTCTGCATGGAAAACGATACGGTGTGGCAAGAGGTCTTTGGATATACTGCTGAAGAGCGCGGCGGTCTGCCTCTGATGCTTGACCGGGCCGTGTGTCATCACAGGCCATAAAACAACCGCGCCGACATTTCCGGCTGCTGCTCTTTTTTCGAGTGGCAGGAATCCTTGGTTTTTTATTGTCGACTGCTTATGTTGTCATCTCAGGTAGAGGATGATGCAACCTGCAGAGGGGGCATTGGTTTTTTAAGGCGTGCTCGCCAGATGTCTGCCCTGGAAAAAATTGTTTGCAGGTTGGCCGGTGCACTGCTTAACCATACAGTGAAGCCTTGGACCGACAGGCCCGTCTTTTGCGGGTATGTATCACTTGATCCATGTGAAAATCATAAACTTCGTATCAATAGAACTCAAAGAGGAGAGCTATGGGATTGCTGCCGATTACAGAAAAAGGAAAACCGGTTACCTGTCAGGTAGACTGGCCGTTGTTTTATATGAATGATTTTTCCCGAATGGGAATTGTCGTTACCCGGTTGGATGATGCTGTTATCGCTCTCAAAAACAGTGGTTGTGCAATTCATGAAAATGAGCAGGGCTGTTTTCTTGACATCAGCGGTGAAAAACAGCTGCATCAGGCTGTTCAGGCGCTCTCTGCCTGTCATTTAGAGTACGAAATGGCGGATTTGGTGAGTTGTGCATACCAGGGGTGATAAGTACCTGGTCCGCCCGGTGGGCGGAATACAATAGTCTGTTTTCAGGAGAGGAAGGGAGAACCACCTTTTCGTTACTGTCATGAACTCGATCGACAGACTTCAAACAGCTGTCTACCATACCTGTTATGCCGATTACTGCACCACCTTCTCCGGACGACAGACACCAGACTCCCTGGGTGGCTTTTTCCCGTTCCCTGGTCTTTCTTGTTACGTCACCCCGACTGCTGGGCTGGAGCCTGATTCTGATCATCCTCACCGGTTCACTTACCTGGCTGGGATACCTGTATACTGTTGATCTTATCAATCAGCTCACCGGTAATTTTTTTGTTAATCAGCCGGCTGTGGAACATTTCTGGCACTGGCCCGTGCTTTGGGGCTGGACGTTGCTGAAATGGATATACCTCATTCTTACTCGGGTTATCGCCTTTTACCTGGCCTTTATTTTTTCTTACAGTCTGACAACCCCGGGCTATGTCTTTCTTAGCTCCTGGACTGGTGACCGTTACTGTGATCAGGCAAAAACCGGCGAAGCTGCCTTCAGTCTCTCGGGTGTGCTTGTGGATCTCATTGAAGGCATCAAGATCGGTGGCCTGGGGTTGGTGGTCACCGTTGTTGCCTTAGTACTGAACTTTATGCCGGTTCTGGGACAGGCGTCAGTCTTTCTGCTGTATGTTTTTTATTCCACCCTGATGTTTATTGATTTTCCATCTTCCCGTTACCGTTGGTCACTGGGGCAAAAGCTTGCCTGGCTCAGGCAGCATACCTGGCCTTCATTTCGACTTGGTCTCTTCCCGGCACTGATCAGCATGGTGCCTTTGCTGAACGTGTTTTTGATGGCATTTTTCTTCCCGCTCTTTACTGTCCACGCTACGCTTAACTTTCTTGAAATCGAAGGAAGGAGAGCATCTGTATCTACACTCTGAATCGTTGGTGTGAACGCTGCGGCTCTCACCGAAGAATTTTTTAGAGCCATGCTATTGCATGATTAACCGTCAAGAACAGAACGGATGCAGTGGGCAAGATCCGACATGACCACAGGCTTGTGCAGAAATCCATCGATGCCGATGGATTTTGCACTGCGACTGTCCAGTTGTTCGCTAAAACCGGTGCACAGAATGACCTTGACATGCGGCTGTATCCTTTTAATTTCCCGATACAGCTGCAAACCAGTCATCTGCGGCATGGTTAGATCAGCCATCACCAGATCGATACGGTCTGCAAGGTTACGGAAGGCTTCCAGCGCATCGTAGCCGCTGATACGGGCCGTTACTGTATAACCAAGTTTTTCAAGCATGCCGGTGGTGACATCGGCAATCGATTTTTCGTCGTCAACCACCAGAATATGTTCATTTCCAACCGGCAGCATGTTCGAATCCCCATAGATGATCGGATCCTGTACAGCAGCTAATTCCACGGCCGGAAAATAAAGGGTAAAGGTGGTTCCCTCACCAACAGCACTCGTAACCAGGATCTCGCCACCGTATCCGCGTAAAATTCCCAAAACCACTGTCAGCCCCAGACCGGTTCCTTTATCTCGCGGTTTTGTTGTAAAGTACGGATTAAAAATTTTGGAAACGGTCAGCTGATCCATACCATGCCCTGTATCAACAACACGAAGTTGTTGATACAGGCCTGGCGAAACAGGAGGTTCAGAGGATGAATCAATGCCCAGGGAAACTGTTTCCAGGTGGATACTGAGGCAACCGCCTTTTTCTTCCATGGCATGGAAGGCATTGGTTACCAGGTTCATAATCACCTGGTGCAACTGTGTTGCATCGGCCATGATCTGGAGACAGGTCTCGGGTACATCACAGGTGATACTGATGTTCGCCGGCAGGGTCGGTTGTGTGAGGTTGATGATTTCCTGAATGATTTCAACAAGAGACACAGGTTTGATTTCCTGATCAACTTGACGACTGAAGACCAGGATCTGTTTTACAAGATTGCGGGCGCGTTTGGAGGCTTCAATAATGTTTTGACAGTGCTGTTGTACAGGAGCGTTGTCCGGGTTTTCGAGCAGCATCAGTTCAGCGCGTCCCATGATAGGAGCAAGCAGGTTGTTGAAGTCATGGGCAATACCACCGGCCAGGCTGCCGATAGCCTCTAGTTTTTGAGTGTGCTGCAGCTGTTCTTCAAAAGCCTTGTTCTCATTACGCAGTCGTACCTGCTCCGTAATATCTATGACACTTGCAAAGACTTTGTTCCAGTTTTGTTCAAATCCGCTGGCAACCACAACTCGCCGTTCAACGATGAGCGTTGCACCGTTCAACGTTCTGTTTTCCAGTACATTCTCGCTGTTTCCGTTTGTAAAAATTTTTACCAATTCATTTTTAAAAGCAAATAGCTGACTGTCCGGCAAGATGCGAGTCAGTGTATGAAGAGCATTGGGTGTTGTTGCCTCGTAGAGGGAAAGAGCGGCCTGGTTGGCGGCCTGTATCCGAACCATACCAGCACAGCGGGCCAGACTTTCCGGGTTATCGGCAAAGTAGCGGCGCAGGTCCTTGACCCCTTGTTTTGTTAGCTGGTCGAGAAAGGTTTTAACCTCACTGTGATCCTCTTCCAACAGTGGAATGGGGGAATGTTCGAAAAGGAGATGGTAACGGGCCTCAGTTTCTGCAAGTGCTTTGGACTTATTTGATATGATGGATTTTTTTTTCTGATTGAGGATGATCAGTATCAAGAACAGTAGGAGGACTATGAACAATCCGGCAATAGTTGGAATGTCAAGGGTGGGAGGTATCTGGGGATTGGCTGAACCAAACTGGATGCTTTTTTTTTCCGGAATCGCTGCAGCAGCAAACATACAGAATCGGACCTGAGCAAGCGATATGATCCAGCCGTAGATGATATTCATAATCAATATTAAGGTGTTCTTTGCAGGAAGTTTACGACAACATCGAACTGTCTGTAGTGGCTGAAGACGCAGAGGTCTTTAAGAGGCGAGCAGACATTGAAAGACGGCATAGTGTTTTTATTTTAGGTGGTGTATCTGCCAGATGTCAAAGGAAATGAGATGGACTGTCTGTGAAGGATGTTTTCACCGGGCTGCTTTTCATCTGTTGTTATTTTTCGTAGCGGACAGTGACCTGTTGCTGTCATTTCCAACCGGCCGGCCCGGTCCGGGACATTCCGGAAGTGGTATGGTTGGCCAGATGACTGAGATCTGTCATAAAGAGTTACCGGAGATCTGTTGATAACCTTATTATACCATTGACAATATACGACTCTTTCGATAGCGTGATTTGAATGGTAAACGGTTTTGAATGTAGCTTGGGAGGATGCCGTGACAGTACAGACATACGAGGCAAAAGAGTTGTTTCACTGGCTGGTAACCCGAGAGGATATCGTGGTGGTCGATGTCCGTAATCCAAAGGATTTCGAACGGTTTCATATAGAGAGTCCCTATCCCTTTGAGCAGATAAACATCTCTTATTACGAGTTTATGGAGGATGAGGCTGAGGCAATGAGCCGGACACCACCGGACAGAAAAATCCGCATTGTCTGCGCCAAAGAAGGTTCTGCTCGTTATGTTGCCGAAATTTTCGAACGCCACGGCTACGATGTACGCTATCTGGCCGGCGGTATCAAGACGTGGGGTAACCTTCTGGTGCCGAAACTTGTGCAACAGGGAGAAGATTATACGCTCTACCAGTTTATCCGCCCCGGCAAGGCCTCCTGCAGCTATGGCCTGATCAGTGGTCAGGAGATGATGGTCTTTGATCCTTCACGCAACCTCGAGTTTTACATCGACTTTGCCCAAAAACACGGCTGCACCATCACCAAGACCTTTGAGACACATCTCCAGGCCGACTATATCGCCGGCAGTCGGGATCTTGCCGGTCGCACCGGTGCTGTGTTTTACGCGAACGATGAGGACTTCAAAACCTCCAGAAATTCCTACATATCCTTACGGGATGGTGAAATTCTTGGTTTCAGCAGCGGCGGTCCCAGGGTGCGGGTGCTGTTCACTCCGGGACATACGCCAGGCTCAACTTCTTTTATTGTTGCTGAACAGTACATCATTTCCGGAGATACGGTGTTCATCAACTCAGTCGGTCGTCCGGATCTGGGTGGGCAGGCTAAAGAGTGGGCAGGCCAGCTCTTTGCCTCAATACAGAAGATCAAACAGCTTGATCGTTCACTGATCGTGCTCCCGGGACATTACTCTGACTGGGGAGAGGCTGATACTAACCTGCTGTTTGCCCATACGCTGGCCGAGATTCTTGAGCGGAATGGCGCTATTTACAACCTTGATACCGAGGCGGACTTTGTGACCTTCATAGAGGCAAACATGCGGCCGCAACCCGAAGAGTATGATATTATCCGCCAGGTGAATGCCAATCTTCGCGAGGAAGACGATGAGCGGCAGGAAGAGCTGGACCTCGGCAAAAATGAATGTGCGGCTTCCGGGTAGACGGAAGCGCAGAAAGAACGGACTGGCTGATATACACTGGTGGCCATTGTAGTGTCTGGTGATGTTGATTCTATAACCGGGCGTTTTTCTATCTTTTTATTTGGGTAAAGATTCATGCGTTCTGATCGGATTCATGTGGCTCTGTGTAAAAGTCTGAGAATTTTGTCTTTTTTCCTCTGTGCCGGGGTTCTGTCCGTCTGCCAGGCAGCAGCAGCCGAACCGCCGTCGACGCCTAAGTCAGAAGGGTTGATGGTGAACATCCGACCCAAAGTCGAACAGGAGCTGCTGGGTAAAGGTTTTGCTCTTGGTCAGCCTATTTTTGTCCGTATTTTTAAGTTGCCCGGTGTACTGGAAGTCTGGATGAACAGAGGAAGAGGTTTTGAACTGTTCAAGTCGTATCGTATCTGTAACTATTCAGGTTTTCCCGGTCCTAAGATCAGTGAAGGAGACTGGCAGGCACCAGAAGGGTTTTACAGTGTTGCCGCTGAACAGATGAATCCGAAATCAGGGTATCATCTGGCCTTTGATATAGGGTATCCCAATGCGTTTGATACAGCTAAAAACCGGACCGGTGGTTTGATCATGGTACATGGCAACTGCCAGTCTGTGGGTTGTTTTGCCATGACGAACGGTCGTATGGAAGAGATCTATCTGCTTGCCAATGAGTCGCTGAAACAGGGGCAGGAGCGTTTTGATGTGCACATCTTCCCCTTTGCCCTGACACCACGGAACCTCAACAAATTCGCAGTTTCCCCCTGGATTAAATTCTGGCGAAGCCTGGAACCAGTCTACACAGCCTTTGAAAATTCAAAGCGGGTTCCTGATGTTACTGTCCAAAATGGTGAGTATATCGTTGGGTCGTCAGCTCGAAAACTGGCTATGCAGCACGTGTTTGCCGAGGATCGATAAATGAACACCGGAGAACGACGCAAAGCACAACGGATTAGTTTTGTCGGTACTGCGGTGCTTCGTCATGGAGAAAACCAGACCTTGGAGACTGCAGTTGATACACACAATATAAGTCTTGCCGGGGTGTTCCTTGAGACACCACAGCGTCTTACCCTTGATACTCCCTGTGAAGTTGAGATTCACCTGACCGGTACTACCAGCAGCATGGAGTTTCGTGCGCAGGGGGTTGTCCGTCGTCATGATGCTGTCGGCATGGGAGTAGCTTTCACCCATCTGGATCCCGACAGCTATCTGCATATTTTAAACCTTGTGAAGCTGCATGCAGCTGTCTGAGCAAGCTCCGTTGGTACTGATTGTGTCTTGGAGCAAAAACACTGTTTCCACCCGATAAAGACAACACGCCGGCGCAAACGACGAAGGGTTTGGTGCTACCCTGCCGCCCGCGTGTTTCATTGTGCCAACGCGGGTCTTTATCCAGGCAGACCGCAGCCCTGGTGACACAGGTGTCCGGTGCTGTGTCTGCGAGTGCGTACGCTATCGGTTAAGCCTGATATCTGGGAATCTCGCGAGGATCGGTCATGTTTTCCGGTCGCAGCAGATCATCTAACTGTTCTTTGGATAATAAACCTTTATCCAGGATGAGGCAGTATACTGAAGCTCCTGTTTGCAGAGCCTCCATGGCGATATCTGCTGATTGATCGTAACCGATGATCGGTACGATTGCAGTTATCAGGCCGATGCTGTCCTCCACATACATGAGGCATTGCTCACGGTTGGCTGTCAAACCGTTGATACAGCGTGCTGCCAGGGTAATGCAGGCGTTTTTGAGAATCATTATGCCGTGCAGGAGGTCGTAGGCGATAATGGGCTCGGCCATGCACAGTTCCAGCTCACTGGCTTCGGCAGCCATCGAGACAACCGTATCGTATCCCATAACCTGGTAGCACACCTGGTTCACCAGTTCTGGTATAACCGGGTTTACTTTACCGGGCATAATCGTTGATCCGGGCTGCATCGGCGGCAGGTTGATTTCGTTGAGCCCGCATCGGGGGCCGGATGATAACCAGCGTAAGTCATTGCAGACTTTTGAGATCTGCACGGCAGCTCGTTTCAGGGAGGCGGACATCTGGACAAAGGAACCCGCATTTTGGGTGGCTTCCACCAGGTTGTGTGCCCGGCGAAGGGGAAAGCCGCTGATTTTCGCTAATTTTTTGGTCACCAGATCCGCGTAACCGGGTGGACTGTTAATACCGGTACCAATAGCGGTCGCTCCCATATTGATGTCCAGCAGCTCATCGGCCCCATGCTCCACTGCCCGAATAGAGCTGCCTATCATCACTGCGTAGGCGCTGAATTCCTGACCGAGTGTCATGGGGACAGCATCCTGATTTTCGGTCCGCCCCATCTTGAGTACGTCTTTAAACTCCTCAGCCTTTCGCTTCAGAGCTCTTTCCAGTTCATGCATTGCCGGCACGAGACTGCGAATGGACAGAAGTACCGCCAGTTTTATCGCTGTTGGGTAGACATCATTGGTCGACTGGGAGCAGTTCACATGATCGTTGGGATGAAGATGTACATAATCACCTTTCTGATGTCCCAACAACTCCAGTCCCCGGTTGGCGATCACCTCATTGGCATTCATGTTGCTGGAGGTACCGGCACCTCCCTGGAACATGTCAACAGTGAACTGATCGTGCAGTTGACCTTTCAGCAGTTCATCGCATACGGTGCAGATAGTCGCCATCCTCGTCGCATCTAATCTGTCCAGCTCGTAATTAGCCTGAGCTGCGGCCATCTTCACCATGGCCATTCCTTCAATCATGTGTTCAAAGTTATGGATAAACACACCGGAGATGGCAAAGTTTTCCATGGCCCGCAGCGTTTGCACCCCATAGTATGCCTGATTCGGGATCTCGCGCTGGCCCAGAGAGTCGTACTCTGTGCGGAAACCATTTATTTGATGCGTCTCTTGTCTGCTGGTGTAGAGCTGATCGGAGAGCAGGCGCATCCGGCGATTGATACCGACAGCTACCCGGGAAACTATTCGATAGTACCGGTCCGGGTGAGTCTTCTGGCAGGCTGCCAGCTTTTCCCGTGGAATCTGCTGCACGGTTGCGCCATGACGCGTATAGGCGCCGTTGATGTGAACATCATCTTCCAGGAGCAATCCCTCGCTGAGCAGTGCCCCTTTCGACAGTGTCATAATATGCTGGGTTCTCCCATGTAAACCGCGGACGATCTCTACCTCGCCTTCAAGAATAATTCCGGTCCATAATCGAGGAGTAGACTCCTGAAAGAGCCATTCGTTCGGTCCGTAATTGTGATTGCTTCCCTCGGCAAGAAAAGCGGCAAGGTCTGTGGTGTTAATACCGGTAACTCCGGCGGCCTGTTCAATGTGGTGTTGTTTAATGTGCATAATTTTTAAAACGACAGTTGGGTGTTATCACTGTTACCCGATGGTGACAGCACTCTTCAGATCAGTTCCACTCTTAACAAAACAGAATAAAAGGAGCTATGTATTGATAAAATAGAATTTTTGCAAAGCTGTTATTTCTTAAATGCCAGGGTGTTTTTGTCTCAAAGACAGAAAGCATGTCAGGTGTTTGTGTGTCAAAGCTTAGGGTTACCGGAGATTCTTGTACAGCAGCGGGTTGGTCAGAAACTTTATCTGTGCAGAAGATTCTTAATCCTGAGGTTGTCAGGAACGCTTCCCGTCCTGCTGTCCTCCGGCCATTGTCTTGCCATGGTCTTTGAGTATCGCAGTTGCTGGTTGTTTTGTGGATACGTGCAACGCATCTGTTTTTTCGAACAGAAATGTACCTTGAAATCAGTATGAGGCCACAGCGTTTTTTTTCTTTGTTTCACTGCCGTTGCAAAAGTATCCCTGCATATAGCAGCTGTGTCGAGATTTTTCATTGAAAACTTTCCTTATTTGCAGATCGCAGAGTCTGTCCGCATGCTGACGTATTTGTGGTGTCCCGGATATTCGATAGTCTTTACAAAGAGTTGCCGTTAAGATTATCATTTTGCTTGTCTGCCTGTTTTGGTAAACCTGCGCAAGAGTACGGGAGATCTTCGATAAATGCGTAGACTTTCATTGGCATGTACCTTGAGGTGTCTGCCGATAAACAGGTCGGCATTGAGTACAGAGAAGTTGCGATCGAGCTTGGCCGCCAGTATTTGAAAAGATGCTGTCCACTGTTAGAGTGATGATTTTTCAGACGATGAACATTGTTACGGTGCTCGTGTTTATCGCACCCGCTGAACTGACTCTTCATCAACATGTGGCGACGACGTTTTTATGTCTTTTTATCTCAGAGTAAGAGGTGCCTGTGAATATTCTTCATACATCGGACTGGCATATCGGGCGGAGTCTGTACGGCAAAAAACGCTATGCAGAGTTCGATGCCTTTTTGACCTGGCTGCTTACCACAATCCAGGACCATTCGATCAGGGTGCTGCTGGTGGCCGGGGATATCTTTGACAGCAGCACACCGAGTAATCGAGCCCAGAGCCTCTACTACAGTTTTCTGTACAGGGTGGCAGCCTCTTCCTGTCGGCATGTGGTTATCATTGCCGGTAATCATGACTCGCCGTCTTTTCTCAATGCGCCCAAAGAACTGCTCAAAGCTCTTGATATTCATGTGATCGGCAACATTACCGATGATCCTGAAGACGAGGTCCTGGTTCTCTATGATGACCAGGATGTTCCCGAGCTGCTGGTCTGCGCTGTGCCCTATCTTCGGGACCGTGATATTCGCGTTGCCGAGGCAGGGGAGAGCATCGAAGACAAGGAACAGAAGCTGCTTGATGGTCTTCATCGTCAGTATGCCGCAGTTGCTGCCGCAGCCCTGCAAAAACGCCGGCAACTGGGAGCCGACATCCCCATTGTCGGCATGGGACATCTGTTTACCAGCGGAGGAAAAACTGTCGACGGAGATGGTGTGCGTGAACTGTACATCGGTTCCCTGGCCCATGTCACTGCCCGGATCTTTCCACCCTGTTTTACCTATGTGGCGCTGGGACATCTCCATGTTCCGCAGATGGTAGGCGGTCTTGAGACCATCAGGTACAGCGGGTCTCCCTTGCCCATGGGGTTTGGAGAGGCACAGCACCAGAAGAGTGTTTGCCGGGTTGCCTGTAACGGTTCAGCCGTATCTGTGCAGTTAATCGATGTACCGGTGTTGCAGAAGCTCGAACAGATCAGGGGCGACTGGAGTACTATACAGAGCCGCATTATGCAACTTGTGGCCGCTGATTCTCGTGCCTGGCTGGAAGTGATCTACGAGGGGGATGAGGTCATCGGTGATCTGCGTGAGCGTTTGCAAAGAGCTGTTGCCGGTACGGAAATGGGGATTTTGCGGATCAAGAATACCCGTGTTTTCGAGCAGGTACTGCGGCAGACTGCTGCACAGGAGACCCTTGACGACCTGAACGCCGAGGAGGTGTTTGTGCGCTGCCTTGAGATGCATGGAGTGGCGGAAGAGCAGCGTCCGGAACTGTTGCGCACTTACCGGGAAACGCTTCTGTCACTTGCTGAAGACGATGTACAGGCTGAATAGAGAGGCTGTTGATGAGAATACTGCAGATACGTTTCAAAAATCTCAATTCACTGTTCGGTGAATGGGAGATAGATCTGACGCATCCCGCCTATACAGCCGACGGGATCTTTGCCATCACCGGCCCTACGGGGGCCGGTAAGAGTACGGTCCTTGATGCTGTCTGTCTTGCGCTGTACGGGCGGACTCCCCGCCTGAACAGGGTCACCAAAAGCACAAATGAGATCATGTCCCGCCGGACCGGTGAGTGTTTTGCCGAGGTGACTTTCGAAACGCAGGCCGGACGTTTTCGCAGCCATTGGAGCCAGCACCGGGCACGGAGAAGTCCGGATGGTGAGCTTCAGGCTCCGAAACATGAAATCGCCCATGCTGATACAGGTGCAATTGTTGAGTCAAAGATAAGAGAGGTGGCGGAACAGATTGAATCGGCAACAGGTATGGATTTTGACCGTTTCACCCGATCCATGCTGTTGGCCCAGGGCGGTTTTGCCGCATTTCTCCAGGCTGCACCTGATGATCGGGCGCCGATCCTGGAACAGATAACAGGCACGACAATCTACAGCCGGATATCTGTGCGGGTTCATGAACAAAAGCAGCAGGCACGGGAGAAGTTGGCTGTTCTTGAAGCAGAGACAGCGGGAATCGTTGTGTTAACTTCTGAACAGGAACAGGAGGTAGGGCAGACGCTTGAAATAAAGAAGAAAGAGGCTCAGGAACGCACGGCCAGGGTTGCGGTGGCAGAAAAAGGTATCGCCTGGCTCAACATCATCGATGCCCTGCAAAAAGAACGTATTGATCTGATCAATGAGGCAAACAGGCTGCACAAGGAGAGTGCCGCCTTTCAGCCGGAGCGCGACAGGCTTAATCAGGCAATGCAGGCAGCCTTGCTCGATGGTACCTATGCACGGTTGATCGCTGTCCGCAAACAGCAGGCAGACGATCAGGGGAAGCTGGCCAGAGAGGAAAAGATGCTTCCACAACTGGAAGCCGCTGTCACGCATCAGGCCCGGGAACACAAGGCAGCAGAGCAGCAGACCATGCGTGTCAAAGAGGAGCTGAAAAAAGCTGCACCTGTACTGCAAAGGGTCCGCCTCCTTGATCAGAGGCTTGCTGATCAACAGCAGACTGTTGCAGAAGGTGAAGAGGAGTGCAGGCAGGATGCGCTGAAAATCGAGGCTAGCAGGCAGGCCCTTGCCCAGGAGCAGCACAAACGTATCCATACTGAACAACAACTGCAGCAGGCAGATCAATACCTCAGCGAGCATGCACAGGATGAGTGGTTGATCAGTGGGCTGACCGGTGTTGAAGAACAGCTGCAAACTTTATGTGCACAGCAGCAGGAGTTTGTTCAAAAAGAACGCGATTATGAACAGGCGGTGAACAAGCAGAAAGAGGCAATCACGTTACTTGCCGGATATCAAAAGCATATTTGCGGCCACAAGAAAGTGCTGGAAAAAGCCGTGCAAGCGTTGCAGCAGGGCAGGGATAGCCTCCGGCAGATGTTGGGAGATCGACAGCTGCGTGAATATCGTACTGAAAAGGATGGCCTGCTTCGCGAGATGGCCTATGTGGCACGGATAAGCGAGCTTGAAGAGTACCGGGCCAGGTTGGAAGATGGCAGAGCCTGCCCGTTGTGCGGTGCGCTGGAACATCCGTTTGCCAAGGGGAATGTTCCAGCTGTTCATGAGCTTGAAGAGCAGATTACAGCGTTGACCCGGCTGATCAATAAGGCTGAGGATCAGGAGACTGTCATCAGAAAACTTGAAAAAGCTGAAGGTCTGGCTCGGGAGAGGTTGGCAGAAGCTGAAAAGCTTGAGTCAGCAGCTGTCCATGCGCAAAAGACCGCTGCAACAACATGTGCCGTGGCAAAGGAGAGCCTGGAAAAACTCTGTACTGCTGTTGCCGCATCCCGACAGATTGTGGCGGGTAAACTGCAGCCGCTGGGTATCCCTGATATCGGTCAATACGACGTTGCAACACTTGTGGAGATACTTCGGGCACGGCTGCATGCCTGGCTGGATAAGGTGAAACAAAAAGATAAACTCGCAAGGCTGCTTGTCGATAGCACTGGTGCAATCAAGCAGTTAGATGCAATTGTTGAAGCTCAGGATGCAGCCCTGATTGAAAAAACAAAGCGTCTGGAGGTATTAAAGACAGCATTGACCAGCAGCAGTGATGAGCGCAAAGCACTGTACGGCACGACAGATCCTGATGCTGAGGAAAGGCGTCTCAGCAGGGGTGTGGCTGATGCTGAAAGAGCTGAGAAGCTGGCCAGGGAGCGATACAGTGCGGTGCAGCAGCAGCAAACGGCTGTACTGGCACATATTGAATCTTTGCAAAAAAACATCAACCAGCGTGGGGGGGAGCTGCACAAACACGAAGTGGAATTTCTTGCTGAGCTCCGATCTGCAGGTTTTACCCATGAAGCGCAGGTTGTCGAGGCAATGCTTCCTGCTGTCAGGCGGGCGGAACTGTCTGCACAGGCAAAGAAGCTCGACGATCGACAGACCGACCTCAACGCCCGGCAGGAGGACCGGGAAAAGCGATTAGCCAGGGAGATGAGTCGACAGGTAACTGATAAATCTTTGCAGGAACTTGAGCTGCAACGTACACGCTGTGAAGCATTGCTCAAAGAGTCGCGAGATGCCATTGCCGGTCTTGAACACAGGTTGAAAGAGCATGCCGTTGCAAAGGAGCGGATACAGGAGAGGCGGGCAATGATAGCGGCCCAGAAAAAAGACTGTCGCCGGTGGGAGAACCTGCACGAGTTAATCGGTTCGGCTGACGGGAAAAAATATCGGAACTTTGCCCAAGGGCTGACCTTTGACATCATGATCGGATACGCCAACAGGCAACTGCAGAAAATGAGCGATCGCTACCTGCTGATTCGCAATGAAAAACAACCGCTTGATCTTGATGTGATCGATACCTATCAGGCAAGCGAGGTCCGGTCCACCAGAAATCTTTCCGGTGGCGAGAGTTTTATCGTCAGCCTGGCGCTCGCACTGGGCCTGTCTCAGATGGCCGGCAAAAATGTCCGGGTGGATTCACTGTTTCTGGATGAAGGGTTCGGCACCCTGGATGAAGAGGTTTTGGATACGGCGCTGGAGGCTCTTTCGGGCCTGCAGCAGGACGGTAAACTGATCGGTGTCATATCGCATGTTGCCGCCCTCAAAGACCGGATCAGTACGCAGATACAGATCTCTCCCCGAACCGGTGGGCAAAGTCAGATACAAGGTCCCGGCTGTCAGCGGATCGCATCGGGTTCTGTGGGGTCTTGAGAAGAGTCGGGGGGGGGAACGTGGTAAGGAAATTTGTATGCAGTTTTTACGGTTTATCCGTGTGTTGTATTGTGTAAACCGGGCTTGACAATCCCGGTGTTTTACTTTAATGGTCTGCTGTATCTTCAGGTGCTTGTGTAGCCTAACAAGGGAACCCCGTGCAATTCGGGGACGAGCCCATCGCTGTAAATCCTCTCGTCGCTCTTTGGTGCGACGCGTTTTCGCCTTTGCGTGTCACTGTCCTGTATCAGGATGGGAAGGCCGCGAAAACGGGACAAGTCAGAAGACCTGCCTGAAGTTTTTTCCGTAGATTGCTTTGGACGAGCGTCTTGCGGGTATAATTTTCAGGATAACAGGGCGTCCTGGGTCGATTTCGACTCAGGACGCCTTTTTTATTTGTGATACAGAGATGTTGCGGAGCCGAGGCTGCAAGATAAGGGGCTTGCAGAACATATCAACGCCGACAGCCTGTGTCGGCAAAAGGACAACAAAGGGAGGGAGGAGTTGTATGAAACAAAAACTGGGTGTATCGATGCTGGTTCTGGTACCACTGTCACTGTCGACCATGTCCTGGGGACAGGACTCCGTTGTTTTAGACACAATGGTCGTCACTGCCGACTCAACGGAAGCAACCAAACGGGAGGTGACGTCCAACATTGTTGTTTTTACTGAACAGGAGATCAGGAACTCCACAGCAAAAGATGTGGGCGAGTTTTTAAGTAAAAAAGGCTTTCAGACCTATACGACCAGCGGTAACGGCGCCGGCGGCAGTGCTCTGTATATCCGGGGTATCGGCAACTCCTCCATGAGCAATGAACTGGAGGGGGCAACGCTCATTCTACTGAACGGGCACCGCACCGGCACCAGTTTTCTGAACCTGAAAGATCTGGGCAATGTGGAGCGCATTGAACTGATCAGAGGGCCTGCAGCCGTGCAATACGGCACTTCAGCCATTGGCGGCGTGGTGAACATCATCACCAAGCGTGGTGAGGAGGGTTTTACCACCAGTGCAGAGCTTGGAATCGGCAGCTATGGCCGTTTTGATCAGCAGGTGGCGTTGTCCGGCGGGAAGGGTGGCTTTGATTTTTCCGGTGCACTGACACACAGTAGAATTGGTGATTACGAAACCGGATTCGGAGAAAAATGGCGGCACACCAGTGTTGACGGCCGCACCGGGGTGGACCTGGACGCCGGCTACACGTTTTTAGAAAACCACCGGGTAGGCGCCCATCTCAACTACTTCAAGCTTGATGACGGACAGGTCCCTTTTAGCGGTTGGCCGGATTCCTCACTGTATCCGGACTCGTTTGGCAGTTCTGATGAGACCGCATCCAATACCACTTTGAGTTATGCAGGTGCGACCAAAGATAAAACACTCAGTTGGGCGGCTGACTATACATTTGGCAAACATGAGAGCCGACGCCTGAATTACACTGATCGCAACCTTCCCTGGTCAACTGTACACTATCCTGTGTCTGATGGCTGGAGTAACGGTGATACCGATCTGCAGCAGGGACAGGCCCGCGTGACATATGACAGAGAGCTTGTCACACTGACCGCCGGGTTTGATTACATCAGGTATGATCTGGACACATCCTCGGACTATGGCTACGGTTCTTCCCGTACCAGTGCAAAATCCACTGATTACGCCGGGTATCTGCTGGGTAAGCTGCGCCTTTTTGATGAGAAGGTTATCCTGTCTGCCGGTGGTCGCTATGACTCGTACAAGAATACCGACAAGGTCGCCGGTATCCGGTCCTCTGACACAAATTTTGCCCCTTCGCTGGGTGTGGCCTGGTTGCCGATGGATATCCTCAAGCTGCGAGCGAACTATGCTGAAGGTTTCCACATGCCCACACCGCGCCAGATGGCGGGTGACTCGTATAACTATTTTCCCAATGCCGATTTAAATCCGGAAAAGAGTCAGAGTTTTGAAGTGGGGGCTGATCTGGCCTGGAAGTTTGTCGATGCGGAGTTAACCTACTTTCATACCGATTATAAAGACAAGATCGTATCCCGTTCCGTCAGGCCTTATGGAGAATATCCCAATACAGTTTTTGAAAACCTGACAGGTAAAGCTGTGTATGCCGGTCTTGAGTTCGGTTTGGGCGTTGACGTTGGCAAGGCTTTTGATCAGGAGTTTTCGCTGCGACCCTACGGCAACCTGACCGTGATGACCCAGCGGAAAAACGAGGACCACCGTCCGGACTTTATGGTGGCTCAAGATCCGGACACCCTGCCGTACGTCCCCAAGGTGACCGCATCCTATGGCCTGTCTTTCAGTCACCATGGTGTTGATTTGTCGGCAACGCTGAACGCCTCGTATATCGGCAAAGCCTACTCTAAAGACTGGAACTATTACTCAGGCAGTCCGACCTATGGTGAGTATCGAAAGTTCGGTGATTTCACGGTTGTTGATCTGAGTGTACAAAAAGGACTGCTGGATATTGAGGGGAAGGGGCGGCTGGAGCTGCGGGCCGAGGTGAACAACATCTTTGACAAAGACTATGCCTATACCATGGATTATCCCATGCCTGG
Organism: Desulfobulbus oligotrophicus; assembly: GCF_016446285.1. Lineage (NCBI taxonomy): Bacteria > Pseudomonadati > Thermodesulfobacteriota > Desulfobulbia > Desulfobulbales > Desulfobulbaceae > Desulfobulbus > Desulfobulbus oligotrophicus. The sequence goes on along the minus strand of NZ_CP054140.1, from coordinate 2,934,345 downwards.
CCGTAACTTTTATGTGGGCTTGAGGTATACGTATTGATTATTGCTCATCGGTCTGCTCGGGACGGCTGGACAGCCGTCCCGAGCAGCAGAACGTATCTCTATGCTTTTTGTTTGATCGTTGGTGAGGGCATCGTCTGTGGAATGTTTAAAAGTAGGGTGCCTTTCGATGATTAATCATGATCAGGTGACGACCGGGACAGAACCAATAAACTCTGACGGTGTTTTTAGTGTACGCTAAGCAGACAAACCTGTCATTAGGGTGCAGGGCTGTCCTGTTTATGCGACTGTTGGTTTGCAGGTCTTTTTTGTGCCTGACTTAAAGACTTTTTTATATTTATAAATCAAACGGTTGTTTGAAGTACCTGGTTTGTACAACCTTAGAAGTGGGACCGGGTCAGGACACCCCACTGGCGGTAACATCTCCAAGCAGCCATTCTTGCGGGTTGAGGATAATCTGACTGGGCTGCTCAATCTCTTTCCGCTTGGAAGAAAGGTTTTTGAAAAGATTGACTGTCAGCGCGTCGTTACAGTCGCTTCTCTCTGCCGTGCATGCCATATATACCATGCGAAGCAGCCTGTCATAAGGATCACTGATCGTCTTTTTTCCGTTTTCCCACCGAGAATAAACAGAGGGGTTTACTCCCAATATCTTGGCCATATCTTTTGCCTTGAGATGCATGTTCTTGCGAAGGAATATAATTTCTTCGGGTTTGAGCAAGGCCTTTTTGTTGGCGCAGATATCTTTTCCTATCACCTTGTGAAGATCCTGGATTTTCGGGAGAGCCGCAAAAGTTTCACCACAGCTGGTACACTGGTACTGGGTGATACCATAAAGGACAACATCCAGACCGCTTTCCGTATATTCGTATGGCTTGTCCTTGATGACCTCAACAGGGCCATTGCACAGTGCGCAAATTTTCATTTTTTTCCTCCTAAGAAAGAACCGTCACACGAACAATTGCGTTTCTATGAATGATAGCAGTGACAGCACTTCCGTCAGTACCGTCCAGATCTGGGCCAGTTATTGTATATCTCCAGTTGCCGGCACTGTTCACGAACTGCTTACCTGTAATGGTTCCATACAAAAGAATATATTCAACATCATGCAGGGTGTAACCCCGCTCTTTCATCCTTTCTTTTGCATGTCTGGAGACAATGAACTCACCATCCATGGACAGAATTTCTTTGATCAGGGTATGGACATTTTCCTTTTCCAGCTCTTTCATGCGAGCCATCATGGATGCATCCATACCGCCGAACTTGGCCCGTCATTTGTCAAAAGGCGTACTACTTATGGCGTGCTCGCGGCAAAGTTCGGGAACGGGTATCCCATTCTCGGACTGCTTTAAAATCGCCAAAATTTGACTATCCATGAATCCTGACTTTTTCATCATAAAATCCCCATCTTGCTTATTCTCGGAAATTCTACTCTGAAATGATCCTTTTTCTGGGGGGATTACCAACCGACCATACATCTGGGGCCGAGCATCGCGGCGATGGAACGGAAAGGAATCCGTACGAAGCGCGGCAACCAGAATATCCAACCCCAGTCTCCGGCTCCAATGGCTGCTCCGACAAAAGACGAAAGCCGGACCGCCCTGCCGGCGATTGCCAAGCTGGAATCACACAAAACAGACAACCATTATCTGGAGCAAATCAAGCCCAACATGGAATACTTTGCCGAGTCGGACGACAAGGCCGAGGCCTTTGCGTTCTGCCGGGAGCGAATGGAAGCCGATATGACCATGGAATCGCCGCGTCGAAAAAAAAATGAGCCGAGAACTTTCCGAAAGGCTCTGGCGTTTCGGCGGCACAGACACACAGTAAATTGCTCTACACCAAGAGGCCTTGAACCATATCTACCTTGCCCTGGGTCGTGAACAGGTCTTTGCGGAAGTAGTCAGGGGGATTGATATGGCTTTGGAGTACAACTGAGGGCTCGACCGATGAAAAATCGAACACTCAAAGTCATTGGGCCATTCATGGGGTGGACTGCGCCAAAACATCGTTCAATTTGGCGTAGAGTAGTTCGCGCTCGCCACTGCCATCTGTCTTGAAACGAATGAGCGGCAAGCCGTATTTTTCAAAGATCCCATTTTTCAACTTGTCCCGCTCAGCCTGACGCGAACCATCCTTGTGGAAGGCCACCCCGTCAACCTCGATCGCAAGCAAGGGGACTTTACCGAGTTTATCAAAGATAAGAAAATCGACATGAGTCAATATATTTCCAGCGTAGCGCTTTTCGTCTTCGGTGAGTTTTTCTATATCTCGAATTATCATTTTCAGAGGAACGTGCTCCGCCACACTCAGTTTCGTAAAGCGTTCATTCTCAAGCAGTTCGCAGATCATAATATACATTAAATTTTCACTGTCATATTCTGAAATTCTTCTTCGCTTCTTTAAAATTCTATTCCGCTCACTGCGATAACTGTCATATAGATAATCAAATACAGAATATGTCGAGCTATGAACGATCTCCATGTTGTTGTACTTGATATAGCGCACAAGATCGCCAATATTCGTATCATGCGCATCATCCCCTCTGTTCATCACGACAATAAGCTGTTTAACGGCACGTGAAACAGCAACATTCAGGCGGTTGGCGTTGTCTGCAAAGTCTGAAATTTTGTTGTCAACGGTTGAGAGGATTATCACATCCCTCTCGCGCCCTTGAAACTTGTCAACCGTGTCTGCCTGTATGGAAGTGTTACGAAAAGCCTCTTGCAGCGCATTGGTTTGATTGCGGTACGGCGTGACAATACCGAGTGAAATGGTGCTGTCGTCAAGGCATTGTTGGGGAATGACTTCATTTTTTATAATGTCAATTTGCCGCTGATTAACGCGTTCTCTGGCATGATTGCCCGGAGGAGTTTTGTATACGATGAGCGGCCGACGTTCAGATGTAGGCTCTGTAAGAATAATAAGCTGATTATTATAAAATTTTTGGTTGCAGAATTCTATAATTTGGGGGTGACATCTGTAATGCTCACGCAATAATGTTCGAGGCACTCGTGGGAATAACTCTGACACCGCCGCCAGCAAACTATGATTTTTGTACCGATATGCTTCAGGCAGATTAAATTCAGAAAATACTGAATCGGTGCGACGCGCCAAAGCTGAATCAACAACATTAGGGAGTTGCTTCAAATCTCCTACTACAATAATTTTTTTAGCGCATGAAAGAGCAAGTGCGCCCGTGGCAAGATCAACTTGAGAGGCTTCATCTATGATGACGTAATCGTACATTACCTTGTGGGAAAGACTACTGCGAAGAGAGTATGTGGTTGCAAGTATGACCGGGTACTCGCCAATAAAATCCTTCGGGTGTTTCCATAAATCGTTAAGGGCGAATATTGTCCTGGCGGTACGTGCATATTTCTCGGCAAGACGGCTGCGAAATAGTTTCATCGACAGGTCGGAACATTCGCTCATTTTTTCATCAAAATCAAATTCTTCAAGTTTCTTATCCAGCTGTGACATTGAACGCTCAAGTTCATCAATTTTTGCCACGTACCAACGCCTTTGACACAAGGCAACCATTACTTCAGGGGGTTCTGAATAGAATAACTTGTTTGCGACACCCCTTCGAAATCGATTCACAATTCGGGTAAACAATCCAGGAGGCCTACCACGTTCAGCATATTTTTCACATTCAAGCCATAATTCAAGTGCAATATCTGAGCTGGTCGGCCTTAGGTACCGCGATATAAATTCATCGTTGTAGGTTGCATATTCGCAAAAACGTTTATACTCAAGCTCCAGCGATCTGTTCTGCTGCCTGATCTGTGACAATTTATTCTTTTTTTCGAGCATTTTGCTCAGTGAAGCGTGTAAAGAGTGAAGAGACTGATTTATTGTGCGCTCTTCTTCCTGGGGAAGCTTCCAGCTTTTTAAATTAGGAAGCGGCTTTTGCGAGTTGATGAACTCCTGTTTATTGGCTTGATTGCCAAGATAGGCGGTTATAAAATCTATGCCGTATTTCTGTAGTTTATCCAAGACATTAGCAGTGGCCGAATTGTTGCTTGAGACAACGGCAACGCTTTCACCGCGCATGACTGCATTGGCAATAATATTCAAAACAGTCTGTGTCTTGCCCGTTCCCGGAGGCCCTTCAACTACACTAAGGGGATGCGCAAGCGCGTTTTCAACAGCCTTTTTTTGACTTGCGTTAAAATTAAACGGGTAAACGGCAAATATAGACTCTGTGACGGCAAGTTGTGGGGCATTGCCGGATAAAAAAGTGCCAAGCATACTGTCGGGATCTACGAAATCAATTTTTGCATACTGGCTCGCCAAGGTGTTTCCCACTTCGGCTACTTGCAATCCGGTGAGTTTTGCAATTCGCTTAAGGTATTCAAAACACTCTCGCGCATGATCATCTGACAAGGCTGATCTTTTGAGCTGAACATTGCTCTCATTGTAGGAGTACGTTTTACCGTTGGCGAACGTAACATCAACTAAACAGCCACGCTTGGAAACACCGAGTATATTGTCGGTTTCATCTTTCCCCTTTATGATAATGCGTGTTTTGTTTTTCACTATCCCCGCCTTGCTCCCACCAGTTTATCCGCCAGCCGCACCGTGCGCAAATATGTATACCGCACTAGCATTTGCAGCGTTTTATGCCCGGTAATGGCCTTAATTTCCATCACATACAAGTCAGTATTTTCGAAGAAGCAACTGGTGGCTTCATGGCGCAAGTCATGGAAGCGCAAGTCCTCAACCCCGGTTTTTTTCGGGTATCTTTCATGGCGTAAGTGATTTCTTCTTTATCTACGCCAAATACCAGGTAAGTGTCTTTGTGCTTGGGTAGCGACTTCAACACATTCAAGGCTACAGGGGATAGCGGCACTCGGCAACATCCTTGGAGCGGATGGCTGCCATGATCCTGTGGGCAATGGGGTGTTTTTGCAAAAACCTTGCGCGGTACCCTTCTCGTTTGGGGTGTTTCAGGCTCGGTACATATTCTTCAATATAGCGATCCAGGCACTCGTTCAGCGTATATTGCTCCGTCTCTTTGCTGGGCACAAAAAGGTTCTTGTACATATCGCTCTCGACGTCCTTAGCCCAAGCCTCGGCATCGGCTTTGGTTTCAGAAGCCTTGCATGTAGTGGGATAGCCTTTTTTACGGATACGGGCTTCCCATTGGTAGGGGCCGCGTTTACGGAGGGTTGCCATGATATACCTATAAGGAGTTAATTGTTTCAGCCCGAAATATAAAGAAACTCTCCAATTCAGCCCCTTCCCCAACAGGAGGACACCAGTCAAAATTTTCAATATGCCATTCTGACGACTCCTGCTGTTTAAGTCGAAAAGCTGGCGGAAGAAGATTACAAAACTCCCCGTAAAGACTTTGGGCTTTGTGCAGCAGTAATAGTCTGGTCTGCATGTTAAAATCTGTCAGCTTTAATAACGTATCCGGGATATAAGCGGCATTAGATGCACAGCTAAATAGCCCATAGAGTTTTTCCGGCACCGTTCCGACAGACTCAAACTCATCATCCCTTCTATTTTTATAGTCTTTATGGTCTGCCAGATGGGCAATGGAGTACCCTTTTGGACCAAAATTTTGAAAGGGTTTGCCCCTAAAAATGAATGACCAGATATGTTTTGGAGAGGAGTTGTCATCAAGTCTGAGTGCGTCTGAAATTTCCACATCTGATTGACTTAATTGCCCACGGAAGTATGCGATTTCTTTGCTGCCTGCATAACGACGAATACCGGGAAATGTACAGCTTGACCTATCCCACAGATAAAATTCAGGGTCTATCCCTCGGCTTATCAATTTTTTCCGCCACTGGAACCTGTTTAGCTCGTTATCCGCGACAACCTGCTCCACAATGTTTGGATGAAGAAAGCGGACATACGGAATAACCATTTTAGTCAATTTCAAAGTAGTTTCTGCCGTTGGTCTGTCCCAACTGGGCCATTCCCCAGTGGCTTTATTTCGTTTTTTGGGAGGGCGCGCAACTGATGGATGGACAGACATGATATCAGAGCCAGCAAATTCTTGATAAAGACGTGCAGCCGTGCGCAAAGTTGCGGTGCCGTTATAAATATCACCATCTATGGGGATTGCATGACGCGGCAACAGATGTGCCCGCTGGTCTGCCTTTGAATAAACAAGCTTGTCAATAAGAGCAGCAAGCCCGTCTTGTTGAAAAAGAGTGTCCAAGTCACCTTCAAAAGCTTCTATACGCTCACAATTGCTTACTCTGCTTCCAGCTGTACTTGCTTGCAGCCCTTTTACTTGACGCAGCCATGTTCGGAATTCTTCTTTTCGCATTTTGCGCTCCTTGCTCCAAAGGCAATGGAGCAAGTTTGGAGCAAAAAGTCAAATCTCCGGATTTTCCGAAATGGAAAATCCAGAGATTTCGTCACTATTCTTGGAGCCTGGAACGAGCATCGAACTCGTACAGCCAAAGGCCGAGGGATTTTACGTGTATTGAATTTATTTAGTGAACATTATGGGAAAATTATATTTTCCTTTTTAAAAAAATCTAATTTGTTCCATTTTTGTTCCACTGTTCTTGTAGGGTTAGTCCGAGAAGATTACCAGGTATGTGTCTGCTGACGCTTCCTTTCCAGTCGTTTCCTGACAGTCTCGGTGGCAGGAGTCCTCGCGTCTTTTTGATCCGGCAACACGTCCTTTTTTTTGCTGGTGTCGCGACAACTCCCTCCGGTTTATCCTGATATTTCCATTAAGCAATCAAAACTGAGCGGGATTGGGGGTGGGTGAGTGCCAACTCTCACATCAACAGAAGAAAAAACCGGGACAGATGAATTTTTTGTTGCAACCACAGTACACTTAGTTGGTTGTGGTACCGACAGGTTTGAGGATCTCCTTGAGATCGATTTGCTGAGGCAGCAGTTTCTGCTTAAACATTATTTGCTGGGTCTGTGCCCAGGCGTCTTTGTCAATTGTGCCGATGGCTTGAGAGGGCTGCGGCTGGACCAGTTCTCGTGTGATCTTCAGTTGCTCTTTCTGAATTGGAGGAGGTGTATCGGGATCGTATTTCTGCAGGATTGCAAGGACCTCGTTTTCATTTTTCGGATCAAGCGCCTGTTGCCATCCGGAAAGCAGGGCCTCCAGGAAACGCCGCACCAAGTCCGGCTTCTCCGTCAGGGTACGTGAATGGGTTACCACGGAATTGGCCACAAATTTCACCCCAAAGTCTGCGGGATTGAAAAAGGTAATTTGTTCTCCCACTTTGTTGAGTTGTGCGGTGATGATAGGGCCCTGGGCGTTCCGATAGACCGGCCAGAGTTGAATCTTGCGTCGATAAAACGGTGTGTAATCATAGCGAACGCTGAACAGCTTTATATCCGATTCACCGAGTCCCGCTTCGGCCAGCAAAGTCCGCATAATAGTTTCGTCGTTCCCTCCGAACGTCACCCCGATGTCCTTTCCCTTTAAGTCGGCCGGGCTATTGATCTTCATGTTTTCCGGACGGTACATCCATTGCAGTGGATTAACCTGGAACAGCTGGGCGATTACCACCACCGGTGAACCTTTGACGCGGGCTCTCAGTACCTGGTCGGCGGAAGCTACCCCGAAATCAGCGTGTCCCAATTCAAGCTCCCGGATGGCATCTCTTTCCGGTCCACCTGGTTTGATCTCAACATCAAGCCCTGCCTTTTCGAACAGATGGCCGGCTTCTGCGTACAAGTCACCAACAACACTGGCGTTGCGGAGCCATTTGAGGCGGTACCTGACTGTATCACTCGCGCTCGCAGTATTCGTGACAAGCAGGGTCGTCATCAACAGCAGCAAAACAGCCTGGATGCATCTTTGAGCTGTATTCTTCATCTTCGCTTTATTGAAATTGTAAGCCTGATTTCTCGTTTTTTGTCGAAGGAGATTTTATTTTCCTGCCCAGGTTCGCCTGACCGTTGCTCCCAGTAATTCCAGCAATGCCTGGTACACGGCGATGGTGATGCCGATAAAAAAAAGGGCAATCAGAATTTTACCCAGATCACTCTGATAAAGGGCGATGCGAATGCTGTATCCTATGCCTGCCTCGGCGGCAATGAATTCTCCGACAATAGTTCCCGCCATTGCCAGCGTGGCACTGCCTGCGATAACCGTGGTTAATTGCGTTAGATTTTCAAAGGTCCGGATCTTGACCTCGAGTTGCCAGCGCATGCGGCCGGTAACCCGGTAGAAATGTTCGATATCGTCAATCGGCTTCGACATGATCCCTAATATAGAGAGAAGAACCGGAAAATAACAGATCATCGCGGCGATCAGCAGCCGGGTGATAAAACCATCGCCTAGTAAAATGAAAAGGATCGGCGCAAGCGCTACAATTGGATACGCTTGGATATTATAGGCCGCGACCTTGATGAACGAGCCGAGCCAGGTGGACTGACGACCCATTATACCGATAACGAAGGCCATTATAACGGACAGTATCTGGCCGATTATTGCTATCGTCATGGTGTTGATCGTGGCGAAACTGTACTGGCGGTACTCTGCGATCAGCGTGTGCAGCATGGCAGATGGTGCGGGAATGACGTAGTCCGAAAGATGCAGGCTGTATTTCAAGATGATCAGGCCGCTGATGAAGAGAAAATAGATAATTAAAAACTGGAAAACACGTTTAGGCAGCATTCATGATCTCCAGCAGGGTGGCATCCAGAGCTGTGGGCGAGAGGATTTCTTTTTTACCGATATTACAGCCGTGGATCATAACGGTTTGCTGAGCTGTACCGCTGCTGCGAAAAACGAGGATCGAATCGCAGAATTTGGCGACCTCCATGACATTATGGGAAATATAGATGAAATAGCGTTCAGGGAACATTTCTTTGATGGCCAGAATAATCTTCTCTCGGGTGCGTTCATCGACATTGGCCAGGCTTTCGTCCATGACCAGCAGATCGCAGTCCTGCAGTAGATAACGTATCAGGTTGACACGGTTTTGTTGGCCCATGGACAATTGGTCAAAACGGGATTTGATGCAGTCGGACAAACCGAAAATCTCCACCAGCTTGTCTTTTTCGGCAGACATTGACGATGATATGACCCGCGATAAATGATGGCCGACGTTTGACCAGCCAGGAAGCTGTTCTTTGTTGTAGGAGTAGAGGAGATGTTTAAGTCCCTCAGTTGCCACCCGGCCGGAATAACCGCCAATGTCACCAGTTATGATTTTTGCCAGCGAGGTTTTTCCCGCTCCAGAAGGGCCAAAGAAAGAATGGAATCCTGGTGTGGACAGGTCAAACGATATACCGGTGAGGGTCGGATGTTCTGCTGCAGGATATGTGAACGAAATATTATCGCAGATGATGGACATACTGTGACCTTGCTGACCAACGACCACGCAGCCGCCAAATGCTTTTTCTTGTTTACAGGCATGTTGCATCAAATCGTCGGTACATTATGCGGTTAGCCCGCAATTGGCTGAGGTTCTTTTCCAGGGCTTTCTCCAGTCTTTCAGAACTCGAAGAATAACAGGAGGATAGAAAAACTATTAGCTTTTAAGCCGTAAAGCTTCAAGGATCATTTTTATTTTTTTGGCCAAGGTCGCCGGCGCAAAGCCCGGATATCGACCCACAGTAGTAACCGGCTCATACCGGCCCAGGCGGCTCGTTCCGGGGTGCTGCTGCTGTAGATGCTCCAGGTGTGCAGTAACCGGTCTTCACCCTTTTTTAACACATTGCTTGAGGTGCTCAGATGCCTGAAAATACCGCTGAATTTTTTGCTGCCCGCTGGCAGGAAGCAATCCATGAATCGTCCCGGCAAAAGCGTCGTTTGCAGGAGAAAGATCCTGTTGTCCGATGGAACAAGAGGGCTGCTGACTTTGCCGAACGTACTGGTCAACGTCAAAATTGTGACCAGCGGGACGATATCATTGCATGGCTCAAGAAAACCGGTGCCCTTTCGGCCGCCATGGAGGTTTTGGATATCGGCTCAGGTCCTGGCAACTGGGCTGTGCCGATGGCTGCCGAATGCAGCCGACTCGTTGCCCTGGAACCCGCTGGTGCTATGTTGGAAATCCTTGGTAATCGTGTCAGGGAGGGTCAGATTGAAAACATCACCTGCCACCAGTCGACCTGGCAGGATGTGGACCTTGATGCCCTGGGCTGGCGTGGTCGTTTTGACTTGGTTTTTGCCTCGATGACTCCGGGAATTGATAGTCCGGAGATGCTCTGCAAGATGATGAATGCCTGCAAGCCGGAAACGGGTTTCTGCTTCATGGCAGCCTTTGCCGGTCGCAGTTGGCGGCAATGGTACGGCGATGTTTGGCGTAAACTCTTTGCTGAGGAGATGATCGGCCACGGTACGGATATCATCTACCCCTTCAATCTGATCTATGCCCTTGGCTACCGTCCCGAACTTCGCTTTGAGCACTGGAGCAGGCCGATTTCCTGGAGCAGAGATAAGGCGATGGAGGATTTCACGCCCATGACGGATTCGGTACGGATCATGATTGCCGAATACATCGATACCCGTTTGCAGGAAGGTCTATTTCTGGACAATCGTGATGGCTGTCGCGGGATGATGCTATGGTCGCTGGGGCGGAAGGCAGTATAAACTGTTGACCGAACATATGACCACTGTAATGAATCCTAACCATTGTTGATGTTATCCAATGTCGGGAGAATTGATCTGGTCAACAACTTTCAGTGTGTGTTCGTCGAGAAGATGGGCGGAGTGTAATGTTATCTGCCAGGGAAGGTATCCAGAGCCGAAGTATTGCTGACACAATGTTTTGGTATCAGCACCGGCCATGCGTATCAGGTCGGACCTCTGATGCGAAGAGAAAAAGAAAAGGGCCGGTCTCTTCAACTATAAAGAGGCCGGCCCTTATATTTTTTGGTGCCCGGAACGAGAATCGAACTCGTACAGCCAAAGGCCGAGGGATTTTAAGTCCCTTGCGTCTACCAGATTCCGCCATCCGGGCCAAGTGGTGTTGTATACTCTCCTCGTTCTGCTTTGTCAAACGGCATTTGCTTTAAGGCGCTGCATTTACAACAGCTTAGGCCGCGTTGTAACGGCGCGATTGGATTGCCGGGCAGTATAAACAGATAACCCATCAGATATATTCAAGCGGCTGGCTCATTGCCGGCAACAGTCGTATGGAGAGACAGAATCGGCACCAGCCCGCCTTGAGCACGGTTAAACCGAGCGGACAATGGTCAGCATCTCCCGCACCGCATTTTCAAGACCAACAAGCACTGCCCGACTGATGACAGCGTGACCGATGCTCAGCTCGTCGATAAAGGGCAGGGCGGCAATGGGATGCACGTTGCGGTAATCGAGGCCGTGACCGGCATTGATCTTCAGTCCCAGTTCGTAGGCCAGTTCCGAGACCTGTTCGATGAGGGTGTACTGCTGTTCCTGTTCCTCCATGGTGCGGGCCTCGCAGTAGTTCCCGGTGTGCAGTTCAACATAGGTGGCGCCGACATCAAGGGCTGCCTGGGCCTGCGTTGCATCCGGGTCAATGAAGATCGATACCGGAATCCCTGCTGCCTGCATACGGGCAATGGTCTTGGCGATGTTTTTGGCATGAGCCGGCACATCAAGCCCGCCCTCTGTTGTCAGTTCCTCGCGTTTCTCCGGCACCAGGGTGATCATATCCGGCTTCACCTCCAGGGCGAGGTCAATGATTTCCGGGGTGTTGGCCATCTCCAGGTTCAGGCGGGTCTTGACGGTCTGTCGCAGGAGACGGACATCCCGATCCAGGATATGCCGTCGATCTTCCCGCAGATGAACGACTATACCGTCGGCACCGGCCAGTTCACACAGCGAGGCCGCCAGCACCGGATCCGGTTCCACTCCGCCGCGTGCCTGACGGATGGTGGCCACATGATCGACATTAATAGCGAGAAAAGGCATGGGAGAACTCCTTGTTGTCTGAATTTGCTGAAAAAGTTGTTGTTCGTAATGTTGCATATGCTCGGCTTCGCTTTCCGATCGTTCATGATCGTAACCGATGAGATGCAGCATGCCGTGGACAATCAGTTCGGTCAGGCGATGATGGAGACCGGACTTCTGTTCCATGGCCTCGCGACGGGCGGTGTCAACTGCTATTAAGATATCCCCCAGCTCGTCCTCTGGATAAAGAAAGCCGTCGCGGTTATCAGTGTCCACCGGAAAGGAGAGGACATTGGTCGGGCCCTGTTTATTGCGGTACTGAAGGTTGTAGGCCGCCATTTCGTGGTCATCGATAAAAACAACACTGACAGTGGCAGTGGTGCGTCCAAGCAGGTACAACAGGCTGTCGCAGCGTTGCTGAAGCAGACGGCGGTTGAGTCGGTGCTGATCAGTGCCCCGGGAGTACCGGCAGTGAACTGGCATCTTCTCAACTCTCTTTGGCAGAGCGGGATGAATGCGTTTGGTCCCGCTGGTCGTAGGCCTGGATGATTTCCTGGACCAGGGGGTGCCGGACCACATCGGCCTTGGAGAAGTGCCGGAAGGCGATTCCCTTGATATCGGTGAGGATCTTTTCAGCCTGGATCAGCCCGGACTGCTGCGATCCGGACAGATCGATCTGGGTGATGTCTCCGGTTATCACGGCTTGCGAGTCAAAACCGATACGGGTGAGAAACATCTTCATCTGTTCCCGGGTCGTGTTCTGGGCCTCGTCAAGAATGATAAAGGCGTTGTTTAAGGTGCGGCCACGCATGAAGGCCAGAGGCGCCACCTCGATCATGCCGCGCTCAATCAGCTCCTGGGTGCGATCCTGGCCCATCATATCGTTGATGGCATCGGTGAGCGGCCGGAGGTAGGGATCAACTTTCTGTGCCATGTCGCCAGGCAGAAAGCCCAGTTTTTCTCCGGCCTCCACAGCAGGGCGGGTCAGGATTATTTTAGCCACCTGTTCCTTGAGCAGAGCTGATACAGCCATGGCCACGGCCAGATAGGTTTTGCCGGTTCCAGCCGGGCCGATGCCGAAGACAATGTCGTTGTTGCGAATCGCCTCAATATAGAGTTTCTGGTTGACCGACTTCGGTGAAATAACCCGTTTACGAGCGGTGATGCATACCTTATCAAGGAATATTTCTTCCAGCCTGATATGGGGTGAAGATTCCAGAATCTTGACACCAAAGGCAATATCCTGACCGAAGACCGGATACCCCTTGAGCAGGAGACCATACATCTGCTCCAGGGTGGAGGCAGCCAGTTCCACAGCATGGGCCGGGCCGGTGATCTTCACACCGTTGCCCCTTGCATGTATCTTGACGCCTGTGGCCTGTTCAATAATGAGCAGGTTCCGGTTGAGGTCGCCAAAGAGTTGCTGCACTGTCTGGTTGTCGGTAAATGCAAGGTCCTGCGAGATCTCTGCATGAAGAGCTGCAGAGTGTTTTGTCTTACTTGGTCGCACTGGCTTCCAACGCCTCGGCAACCATCTTCTGCAGGTTCGGCAGGGAGCGATCACGCACCGGACGGCCGTTTATGAACAACGAGGGCGTAGCTGTGACCTCGGCTGCCTGGGCATCGCTCTTGTCTTTGGCAAGTTGCTCCACTGTCTGCGGGCTGCTCATGGCAACCCGGTACTGTTCCATGTTGAGGCCGATCCGCAGGGCGGTTTCGTCAACAGTGTTGCGGTTCCAAGTAGTATTTTGGAAGAGGGCGTCATGCATTTCCCAGAATTTTCCCTGTTGCTGCGCAGCGATTGCTGCCAGTGCTGCTGTTTCAGCCTGCGGGTGCATGGGCAGAGGAAGGTGTTTGAAAACAATACGCAGTGTCTCTTGATTTTGTGCCAGCAGTTCTGCCAGCACCGGCTCGAGTTTGCTGCACCATGGACATTCAAAGTCTGAAAACACGACCAGCGTGACCGGTGCGTCGGCTGCGCCGCGTATCGGGGCTCCGCTGATATCGATATTCTGTTTGAAGCTGACATCAATGGCTGTGTAGGTGTTGGTTTTGTTGTTCACCAGGTAGAGCATTTCGCCGCGGGGAGCGATATCAATGGCAGCGACGTTCGGGTCAACAGGAATAACACCCAACCGTTTACCGTCCGAGGTGAAGATGTAGACCTTGGCATTGGTCCCCAGAATAAAAACCTTCTTGTTGTCCAGTGACTGGACGATGGCACGGGATTTTACCGGAATCGGCCAGGATGTCTGAACCGACCAGTACAGGTCACCGTCACTATTGATTTTGTCGAGATCCTGCGCCAGGGAGGTGAACGGTAGCAGGAGGGTGATGCAGAGTAAAAATGACTTCAACATGGGCAGATAATGTCCTCTAACAGGCAATGGTTGTGGGCATGTACAAACAGAACGAAAGACTCGGCTGCGTGTACAGTTGACTGCGTACGGAAGAAAGCCGCAATATACTGATGGTGTCGGGAATCCGCAAGCAGCAAGAAGCATCAAAATCCTGACAAAAGATGCTGCATGTATTGTTTTGCTGTCGTGGAGCCGGCTGGATGCCGGCTGGATGCAGAGAGAATCCGGTATGAAAGCACATTCTGTTTTTGGGGTGTAGTACCGGGTTTGAAGACGAACTCTTTGAAAACGCGCACTTTTTAAAAAACACTTCATATGGTGCTCTTTGCTCTTGAATGGCGCTATATGTTGTGATAATGTGCTCTCGCTTTAGAGGTTCAGGCGGCCTGTTGCAGGCCCATCGCTGCATGGTGAAAAAGGACTTTGCAGGCAGATTTTATGCGCAAACAGGAGCGACTGTCAACCCTGGTTGATCCTCAGCGGGCAAGGAGAGGAATACACAAGATGAATGCACAAAAAGAGGCCGTAATGACCAGAAGCATACCGAGACAGCAGTTGACGGATACCGCAGAAACTGTGCTGGAGCGACGATATTATCTCAAAGATGTGACAGGTACGCCTCTTGAGAACTGGGAGACCCTTTGTCATCGCGTTGCCAATGCCGTGGCCCGGGTTGACAGTGATCAACCGGATTATGAAGAGCTGGCAGACCGGTTTTTTTCCATGATCTATCATCTCGACTTTTTACCGAATTCGCCGTGTCTGATGAATGCCGGTACTGATCTTGGTCAGTTGTCCGCCTGTTTTGTCCTGCCGGTGGATGATTCGATGGATGGTATTTTCACTTCGATTCGTCATGGCGCCCTGGTCCATAAGACCGGCGGCGGCACCGGTTATTCTTTTTCTCGCCTGCGACCGAAAAATTCTGCTGTTCGTTCCACCCAGGGGGTTGCCTCCGGGCCTTTGAGTTTTGCCGCCGTGTTTGATGCAGCAACGGAAACCATCAAGCAGGGCGGCAAACGACGTGGTGCCAATATGGGAGTGCTCCGGGTCGATCATCCTGATATCATGGAGTTTATCGTCGCCAAGCAGGATCAGACCCGTTACACCAACTTCAACTTCAGTGTGGCCATCACGGATCTGTTCATGCATGCGGTCAGGGAGGATCTGGCCTGCGACCTGATCGATCCCTCCAGTAACAAGGTTATTGATACCCTGCGCGCCCGGGAAGTCTTTGACAAGATCGTTGATCTGGCCTGGCATAACGGTGAACCGGGCGTGCTCTTTATTGATGCGGCCAACCGCGACAACACCACACCCCAGCTCGGCGAATTTGAAGCCACCAACCCCTGTGGAGAGCAGTGGCTCCTGCCCTACGAGTCCTGCAACCTGGGTTCGATCAACTTAGCCCAGTATGTCAGAAATAGTGAGGTTGACTGGGAACGGCTGGGGGCCACAACCCGGTTGGCGGTTCGTTTTCTTGACAACGTTATTGACTGCAACCGTTTTCCTATTCCGGAAATTGCGGAGATGACCCAGAAAACCCGCAAGGTCGGTCTCGGCATCATGGGGTTGCACGACATGCTTATCCAGCTTGAACTGCCGTATGGCAGCGAGGATGGCCGGGCGATGGCTGCCCAGGTGATGTCTTTTATCCGCCAGGAGGCAGAGACGGCCTCAATTGAACTGGCAGCCCTGAAGGGCCCGTTTCCGGCGTACGATCCCACGATCAACATGTATCCGGCCAGACGTAACGCTGCTCTGACGTCGATTCAACCTACAGGCACGGTGTCGATGATTGCCGATTGCGCATCAGGATGCGAGCCCTATTTCTCCATTGTGATGATCAAGAACGTTATGGACGGCGATCGGCTCCTGATGGTCAACAAACTGTTTGAGCAGGTTGCTCGGGCTGAGGGCTTTTATTCTCCGGGACTGATGGAAAAGGTGGCAACCAGCGGCACTGTCATCGGTCATGCTGAGATACCTGAGCGCTGGCAGGAGATCTTTCGCACTGCTCAGGATATCAGCCCTGAACAGCATATCCAGATGCAGGGGAGGCTGCAGCAGAACGGCGTTGACTCGTCGATCTCTAAAACCATTAACCTGCCTGCCTCAGCAACACAAGACGATGTCCGTGCCGCCTATATGCTCGGCTTCGAGCTGGGCTGCAAGGGGTTGACCGTGTACCGTGACGGCTCCCGTGACCATCAGGTGCTCAACACCGTTGCGGGCAGTGACGACAAGACCGCGGTTGCCTCCACGCAGGGGCTTGTCCGCAAGGCCACTTTGCCCGATGTACTCAGTGCCAAACGCTATCGTCTTAAAGACATCAACCAGGAAACCATTTATCTGATTGTCTGCTTTGATGAAGATGAAAAACCCATGGAGGTCTTTGCCAAGTTTCCCTTCGACAATCGGGTGGATCTCAAGGATAAGTCAACCATGTGGACCACAACCTGCCGGTTGGTCTCGCTGGCCCTGAGATACCAGATTCCCATGGACGAGATCATCAAGCAATTGGATCGTTCTTCCGGGCATCTGCTTGATCTTCCGGCCCAGCTCGGCAAACTGCTTAAATCCTTTATGGCAGCGACCCAGCATGGGTTTGCCTCGGTGTGTCCTGAGTGCCGGGGGAAGTTGCTCTTTGAGGAAGGGTGTGAGGTGTGTCGGGATTGCGGGTATTCGAAATGCTCGTAATGGTGTGAGTTTCTCTGCTTGTTCAGCCTGCCTGATGCTGCCGGGCATTTGCAGAAAAGGGGCTGCTTAAAGAAAACCTGACTGTGATGGTAAGGCTGTTGAAAACAATGGTGCCGACAAGTGCCGACAACAGTGCTGTTTATGTCAGAACCGGCCCTGTTCTCTGCGGCTTTGCTGCGGAAGTATCTCTTTTGTACGTGTCCTGTGTGATGCGGCGTCTGGTTTCTGGTCAACTGTGGTGCATGGATGTACCACGGTTGATGAGAGAGTGAAGGGAGGTGGTGGATATGGCTGCAGTCGCATACCGGCCAACACCTTGTCTCGTTTTTTTTCTCTTCTGCCGCTGTTTCTTTGGACGTTGTTTGTCCCAACAGTGGTTTTTTGTGGGCAGGAAGGAGAAAAGATGCAGAGTTTCAGTAGGATAGGTTTCGTTTTTTTATCTCGATCTCTTTACGATAAGTGAACGCTGCGGATGCGGGAAAAGGAAATTTTTTTTTGTTTTATTTCAGAAAGTTAGGTTTTGATGCTGAGGTAAAAAAAACAGTTTGTCTTGCAATATATCGAATTTCTGTTATTTTGCACCGTCTTGAAAGAGAAAAGCCATTTTTGACTTCAACTGGAGAGAATTATATGGTGAAAGCTACCAAGCTTATTTTGTTAATGTTTGTCGGCTTGGCGATGATCGAATTTTCCGCAGGACAACCACTGAATGCCGTTGCATCTGCTGCTCAACGAGACAAAGTAACATATGCTGCTGCACACAAAAACGCGCCTCGGGCCAAACTGGCAAAATCCACTAAACGCTCCCGAAAAACCTCCTCAATGAAGGGTATCGCTGCTATCTATGCCGATAAATTTCATGGGCGAAAAACCAGCAGTGGTCAGCGGTTCAGTCAGCATGCCATGACTGCAGCGCATAAAACGCTGCCATTCGGTACCACTGTTCGAGTGACTAATCTCCGCAATAACAAAACCGTGGATGTTGTTGTGAATGATCGCGGGCCATGGTGTCGCGGCCGTGTCATAGATCTCTCCACAGCAGCTGCCGGCAAGATCGGCATGCTGAGAGCCGGTCTTGCGCATGTTAAACTGGAAATCGTCAGTTCCACCTCCTCCACTTGAGCGCAGCAGATCTTACGCTGTACCACGCCCTTGTTGACCGTGTAGATACGGCCGGCTGAATTGTGGAGTTCACTGCTCAGAAAGAGCAGATATCTCACGGGTCGGACCTGGTTTTGCCCCTCTGTTTACAGATCATTTTTTTCTTTCTGCCAAGTCTCCTGTATCAGCGGGATCGCACAGAGGTTGTATGCGCACGGGCATTACTGGTAGGAATGAAACCCTGTTGGCTGTACTTTGTGGTTTTAGCGGAAACGTTGGCTGATGCATGTATTGGCTTCGGTGTTTTCATGACACAGCAGGGCTACAAGGCAAGAAGACTGATGATCAGGGCGTAGAGGGATGACGGAGTGCAAACGCTGTCTCCGGCCGACAGCAGAGGAGATGTGCTGCTCACAGGATCTGCTGCAAGCCCGATGATCTTCAACAGGAGGTTTGCATGCGACAGTTTTGGGTGCATCATGGCGGCATAGCGCTGGCACTGGTCTTCATGCTGGGGTGTGTATCGCATCAGCCCGGCGGGTTGTGGGAGATTGATATGGGCGTTCGGCAACTGGTTGAAACCGGGACTGTGCTTCCAGACCACCGTTACTATTATCTTGGTTCGATCACGGCTCCGGATACGATCATTGCCATCAGTGATCAGTATACGCTTCGCAGCAGAGTCTGGGCCGAGATCGAGTTGAGTGAATCCAGATTGAACGGCTGGCTGCAGTGGTGGCGCACTGAGCATTACGGACCGGGCTGCGAGTTTCGTGGCGGCCTGATCCTCACTCCTGATGGTCGGCAGGCCGGTATCTGGTATTCCCGCAACATCGTCAACATTGTCCGCATGCCCGAGCCGGGCGTGCTGGAGATCTACCAGCCCCGTACCATCACCGGTTCCACCTGTGAACAGGAACATGACAATGGTCTGTGGGGTGGCTGGTTCTGAAGCAGACAACCTGTCTGGTCACTTTGGTCAGCTTTCAACCATTTGTCATGTAAAATCCCCAACACACAGTCCGAGCTGTATGCCGTATTTCCTGCTCATCCTCACCGCTCTGTTCTGGGCAGGTAACTTTGTACTCAGCCGCGGCATGCATGCAGCCATCCCACCGCTGGCTCTGTCGTTCTGGCGCTGGGCTGTTGCCCTGCTTCTCTTGCTGATCATTACCCGGCAGCACCTCAGAGCGCAATGGCCGATGTTTCGTCTTCACTGCCGCTATATCGTGGTGCAGGGTCTGCTCGGTGTGTTTGGCTTCACCACTCTGCTCTACTTTGCCATGCAGTATACCACGGTGATCAATGCAGGTTTGGTTAACTCCTGCACGCCGGTACTGATTGTTCTGTTCTCCCGGCTGCTGTATCGGGAAACTGTACAGCCGCGGCAATGGTGCGGTGTACTGCTTTCTTTGGCAGGTGTGTTGTGGACCATGGCTAAAGGTGAGCTGACCGCGCTTTGGCAGGTGTCGCTGAACCAGGGTGATCTGTTGATCCTGACCGCAGCCGTGATCTGGGCGCTTTACTCCGCACGTCTTAAACGCTATCCCCATGGACTGCACCCCCTCGCGTATCTGACATTTATCAGCATTATCGGCCTGCTGGCCATCTTTCCCTTTTACCTGGCAGAGATACAGGCCGGATACCGTGTTGCGATAAACCCGGCAACAGTACTTACCATCGGGTATGTGGCGCTCTTTGCCTCTGTGGTGGCCTTTATCTTCTGGAATGCAGCGGTTCGGGCCATAGGTCCGGCAAAGGCCAGTCCCTTTGTCCACCTTATGCCTGTATTCAGTGCTGTCCTGGCGGTCTTGTTTCTCGACGAACCGTTGACCAGATACCATGCGCAAGGAGCTGCTCTCATCTTTTCAGGCATCTTCATGACCACTTTTCATGGCAGACGGGGAAGAACGCTTTAAGTGCGGCAACAGACCAGAGCGCTACAGTCGGCCTGTACAGATACTGTCGTGTCCGGGTTGACAAGTTGCATGTCTGCTTTATGATATGCGCCCAAATCAGAAGAAACGGTGGATCTTTTCTCCGGGTATACCTCTGCTTGTATACCACGCGGAATATACGTTCACCTGCTCTCAGTCCAGTGGAAGGGCAGTCCATCTTTGCTGTGTCCCTCATCGTTTGAACAGCGGGTTGCTGCCCGGAATAAGCAGCTCTCTCTGAGCACTGTCTCTACAGACACACACCTGGAGTTTTCGTATGATTCATGTTGCCCACTTGACCAGAAGTTACGGCTCTCTGAAGGCTGTGGACGATATTTCCTTTACGATCGATTCCGGCGAAATTGTCGGCTTACTTGGCCACAACGGAGCCGGTAAAACAACGGTCATGAAGATGTTGACAGGTTTTCTCGAGCCGACCGGCGGTACTATCCGGATCCAGCAGATGGATATGGAGACAGATCGCCGGGCAATCCAGGCGCAGATCGGTTATCTGCCCGAAAACTGTCCGGTGTATCCAGAGATGACGGTCGTGGGCTACCTTGCCTATCATGCTGTTTTGCATGGTGTGCCGACCAAGAAAATGGGTACCCTGGTACAGGAGACTCTGGAACGTACCGGGCTGATTGACAAGGCAGATCAGACCATCGGAACCCTGTCGCGGGGGTATCGGCAACGGGTCGGTGTGGCTCAGGCCATCTTCCATCAACCCAGGATTCTGATCCTTGATGAGCCCACCAACGGCCTCGACCCGACCCAGATTCAACACATGCGCCACCTGCTCCGTGAACTTTCCGTTGATGCGACCCTGATCATCTCCACCCACATTCTTCAGGAGGTACAGGCGGTGTGCGACCGGGTGATCATCATGCAGCATGGCCGCAAGGCGCTGGATGCCAGGATCGAAGAACTGAGCAAGGCACAACGACTGCTGGTGACTGTTGATCGGATGGAGGCTGAGAGCGTGCTGACCGGGTTGGAAGGTGTGCGGACAGTTGAGCCGGTGGTCCGGGAACCCGGACGACTGTGCTGGGCAGTTGTCGGGGACAGACCAATGGATGAGATGGCGCCGGCTGTTGCCGCGGCTATTGTTGCCAAGGGCTGGCCCCTGCTGGGGCTTGAGCCTGAATCGCGGAGCCTGGAGAAGATATTTAGTGATATCAACATGAGGAGCGGGGAAGAACAATGAACATCCTGCATGCGGTTGCACGCCGGGAGTTGTCGGTGTTTTTCGCCACCCCGGCAGCCTTTATTTTCTTTGGTGCCTTTCTTGGCACCACCCTGTTTATCTTTTTCTGGGTTGAAACATTTTTCAGTCGTAATATCGCCGATGTCCGGCCCATGTTCGAATGGATGCCCCTGCTGCTGATTTTTCTGTCAGCTGCCATTACCATGCGGGTATGGTCGGAAGAGCAACGTTCCGGAACCTTGGAGCCGCTGCTCACGGCACCGGTGCATCCGGCAATTCTGGTCAGCGGTAAGTTTATTGCCTGTCTTGGCCTGGTGACCATCGGTCTGCTGCTGACACTGCCCTTGCCCGTTACAGTCAGTCTTCTTGGACAGTTGGACTGGGGGCCGGTTTTCGGCGGCTACCTGGCCAGTCTCTGTCTGGCAGGAGCCTACATTGCCATCGGGCTGTTTGTCAGCGCCCAATTCAGCAGTCAGATCGTCAGTCTGATTGTCACCACCCTGGCCTGTATGACACTTTACCTGCTGGGATCTGATACCCTGACGGTCTTTTTCGGCAATCAGGGTGGTGAGATTCTCAAGTTGTTTGGTGCCGGGTCCCGATTTTCTGCCATCACCAGAGGGGTCGTCGACCTCCGTGATCTGGTGTACTGCCTGAGTCTGATCGGTATTTTTTTATCCCTCAACGTCTTCAGCCTTGAACGTCAACGCTGGGCCGGCAATCCAGGAAATGCCAATCACCGCCGGTGGCTGGTGGTGACAGGTGTACTGATGGCCAACTTTTGTATGCTCAATCTCTGGCTGGCCCCGCTCGGTCACCTCAGGGTTGATTTGACAGAGGGGCGTATCTATTCGATTTCACCGACAACCCGTTCTTATCTGAGTCGGCTGCAGGAACCGCTTCTGATCCGTGGCTATTTTTCCGCCCAGACGCACCCGCTCCTGGCCCCGTTACAGCCGCAGCTGCGCGATCTGCTTCGGGAGTATGAGGTGGCCGGTCAGGGGCGCGTCAAAGTCGAGTTTGTCGATCCACAGGAAAAGCCGGAAATGGAGCAGGAGGCCGGTGAGAAGTACGGTATTCGTCCAATTCCGTTTCAGACCGCCTCCCGTTATCAGGCCGCCGTGACCAACTCTTACTTTGATGTGCTCGTCAAGTACGGCAACGAGTATGTCACCCTGGGTTTTCAGGAGCTGATCGAGGTGAAAAGCGAAGGCGACACCAAAATTGAGGTGGAGTTGCGCAATCCTGAGCACGATATCACCCGGGCGATCAAAAAGGTTCTGTACAGTTACCAGGGCGGTGGTGATCTTTTTGCTGCAATCAACGATCAGGTTGTTTTTCATGGATACATTTCGCCGGCAGCAAAGCTGCCGGAGCCGTTGATCGAGTTGAAAGGCGATCTTGAGGCGGTCCTGAATGATCTGAAAGAACAGAGTGGAGATAAGTTTGCCGTCAGTTTTGCTGATCCGGATGCTGATGACGGGAAACTGGCCGCACAACTGACCAGACAGTTCGGCATGCAGCCGATGATGACTGATCTGCTTTCAGCCCAGCCCTTCTGGTTTTATATGACCCTGGAAAACAGGGGCCGGCAGATACAGGTCGTCCTGCCTTCCCAATTGGACAGGGTTGCTCTGAAGACCGCCATTGAGGCCGGGTTGAAGCGTTTTTCCAGGGGTATGCTGAAAACCGTTGCCCTGTATACACCATCCCCTGATCCGGCAATGGCCCAGATGGGGATGTTGGATCAGGGCAATACCTTTCAGTTGCTGCAGCAGTTTATAGAGCAGGATCACCGGATTTTACCCGTTGATCTGAGCACCGGCCAGGTGGATGCAGAGGCCGATATCCTTGTGATCGTTGCTCCGGAGCGGCTGGAGAAGAAGCAGATCTTTGCTATTGATCAGTTTCTGATGCAGGGTGGGACAGTGGTACTGGCAACCTCGCCCTTTGCTGTCAGTCTTCAGGGGCGGATCAGCGCGGTTGATACAAAGAGCGGTCTTGCGGATTGGCTGGCCGGTTACGGCATTAGCATGACCCCGACACTGGTGCTGGATTCCCAGAATGCCGCCTTCCCCGTTCCGGTTGAGCGGCAGGCCGGGGCGTACAGTATCCGCGAAACCCACCTGTTCAATTATCCCTACTTCATCGATATCCGTAACAACGGCATGAACCGTTCCAGTGGTCTGTTGACCGGCATTGATCAGGTATCCATGACCTGGGCGTCGCCGATCACCGTGGATGCTGAAAAAAATAAGAACCGTCAGGTGATCCGGCTGTTGGAAAGTTCCCAGGAGTCATGGCTTTCCGACTCGTTGGACATCCAACCGGATTTTGAGCGTTTCGGTCAGACAGGTTTTGCCCAGGGTGAATCAGCTGGTCATCAGTTACTGGCAGTGGTGCTGGAGGGAACCTTTGATTCCTGGTTTAAGGGGAAACCATCTCCTTTGCTTGAAGAGGCACGACGTCAGCAGGCGGAAAAAGAAAAGGGTGCATTGGAAAAAAAGACGGCCGACCTGGAGGGCACACTGGTACAGGAGGTGAAAACACCGGACGTGATCGGGCGGGTTGTGGAGCACTCGCCTGATGCGGCGCGGATCATTGTCCTGGCATCCAATAGTTTTCTGGCGGATACCAGTCTGGAGTTGGCATCAGGGGCAGGTGGCACCCGGTATCTCAACCCGCTACAGCTGATGGCCAATGCGGTTGACTGGTCTCTGGAAGATCGCGATCTGCTCAGCATACGGGGGCGTGGTCATTTTGCCCGCACTTTACTGCCGATCAGCAGAGAGGGGCGGATGTTCTGGGAATATCTGAACTATGGAATGGCAGCCCTTGGTCTGCTCATGGTCTGGGGAGTATGGCGATTTGTTCAGGCCAGGGCGCGCCGACGTGAGGCACTGTTGACAGCCGGGAGATCGTAACCATGAAACAACTGATTATTATCGGTACGCTGCTGCTGCTGGTGCAGACCGGATTAATGGTGGCAACGCATACTCTTCGCAACACCGATACAGGCCGACCTGCCGGAGGGCCATTCCTGCACCTGAAAGCAGCCGATGTGACGGAAATGGTCCTTGAAGACCGGGACGGGCGTAGATTGCTCCTGAAGAAAGAGCATGAGACATGGTTGTTGCCGGAAAAGGATTCGTTTCCCGCGGATAGCGGGCGAGTTCAGGAGTTTCTTGAGCAGATAGCCGGCCTGCAGCGGGGGTGGCCTGAGGCTGCGACTGCTGAAGCGGTCAATCGTTTCAAGGTCGCAACAGATCAGTTTGAATGGAAGCTGACCTTGCGGCAGGGTGAAAAAGTCTTGGGTATTGTGTATTTCGGCTCTTCCGCCGGACTGCGCAAAAGGTATATCCGTGCTGATGGTGACAACGAAATCCAGACCTTTACCGCCGGCCGGTATGAGCTGGAGACAGCGGCTGACAACTGGATAGATACCGGTATCTTACAACTCAAGCCGGAGCAGGTGGTACGGGTGGATCTGCCCGGCCTTCATTTAGAGCGTGGTCCGGACGGACTTCAGCCTGCTGATCTTAGCAAAGAGGAGGAGATCATCAGGGATCGGCGGGATCAGGTGGTCAGACAGCTGACCGGTCTTCGTGTCGCCGGACTGCTGGGAACGGTGGAAAAGCCGGAATACGGCCTGGGCAGGCCGGTACTCAGTTACAGCGTAGAGCTCGACGACAAGACCACTATCAACTACGTGGTCGGCAGGGAAGAGGACCTTTCTCAATCTGCAGACGAAGATGGGGCAGCACCAGCTGATGATGAGAGCTTTGTGCTCAAGGTCTCCAACCAGGCACAACTGTTTCACATCGATGCCTGGCAGATACATGAGATAAAAAATATCACCCGGGCATCACTGGTACGTGCGAAGGAGCATAAACAACCGACAACCGACGGGAGTGCACATCAAGTTGAGCAGTAAAGGCAGGTGATCAGGTCAGTTGTTGATCGGTGGTGGTTGTGCCGCTGAGCCAGGGGGGTGAGCAGTCGTACTTTTTCGCAACGACCATTGTTTCTGATGGAGTAGTTCACCATGGATGATGTCCAGGGTCGATTGGCCCATCGATTCCACCGGCAACGCGATTTTGCCGCCGGGTACTCACCGCTGTATGCCCGGTTGTTTGGTATTCTCGCCGATTGGCTGGCTGAGGAAGAGAGTGAAGACCCGTTAATTGAGTGGCTGGTACGGGCGGCATCCCAGCGGTCCACCTTTGATGTTACCCTGCTGCTGCCGGCTGGACTGCATCGGGACATCTTGGCAGGGCGTCGTGAGGTGGCGGCGCTGGCACAATACTTTCCAACGGTCGGCGGGGCGCGATCCTGCCGGGACGAGGAGATTGGATCCTGTCTTTACCAGGCACTGGCAGCCAGACAGGAGGCATTGACCGCGTTTATGCGCACAGCCCGGGTGCAGACCAATGAAACCGCCCGTGGTCTGTGTTGGCTGCTGCCGGTCTGTTATCCGGGATGGCGGGCGATACATCTGGTCGAACTCGGTGCCGGTGCCGGGCTTAACCTGGCGGCTGATCAGCGCCACTATCGTCTGGTATATAATGCTTCTGGAACTACGGAATGTATTGATCTGGGAGGAGCTGTTCCAGCACAGTTTTCCGTGTGCAGTGAAGGCACATTCCTGCTGCCGCAGACAACGGTCTGCCCGCAGATCCGCACACGGATCGGTGCTGATATTGCCCCTGTATTGCTCCGGGAACGGTCAGACGAACTGTACTTATCGTCCTTTGTCTGGGGTGATCAACCGGAACGGTTGAAGCAACTGTATCAAGGAGTTACGGCAATACAGAGCATTCGTAAATCCGGTGTGCCTGTTCCGCTCCACCGTGTGGACTTGCCTGATCAGCTGCCGCTCTTCTTAGAGGAGCAGATCAGCCCTTTAACCGATGCGCCGGTCGTGGTGTTCAACACCTACCTGACCACCTATCTGCATGATAAGGGGGATTGGCTGCATCATCACCTGCATACCTGGGCAACCGGCTATCCGCAACCCGTACTCTGGCTGCAGTGGGAACCTGTACGACAGGGGGCAAAACCACCAGCTGCCGGTTGGGTTGCCTGGACCGCTGATCTTTGGAATCAGGGGCACCACCATCACTGGCATCTGGCCTGGACCCATCCCCACGGCAATCGTATCCAGTGGTTACCGGATTGGCGCACCTGGACAAAGTACTGGCAGATGGACAGCAGGTGAGAACGCCCTTGGCGGCATTGGGTTTGTGCCAAATCCGATTTGCTTGATCTGTGGGGGATGAAAAGCCTGAACAGCAGCAGGAAAGATAAAAAAAATCCCCGACCGAAAATCGGCCGGGGATCTGTACAGATGCGTTGTCTCTGCTGAAATTAGAACTTGAAGCGTACAGAGGCAACAACGTTGTGACCGTTGATGCTGTCAGCGATGTCGGTGTCAGCAACGCCCAGGTACTCGTAACCCAAGTCTGCAGCGATCTCATCGGTGAAGTTGTAGGTTACACCAGCACCTGCCTTGTAGGCAAAGACGTTGTCACTGGCGCCGCCATCCATCGACCCGATTGGCAAACCATCGGCACCAAAGGCGGTTATAGTTGCGTCTACGTCATATTTGGCAAAACCAACACCAGCCATGGCGTAAACAGAGAAGGCGTCAAAGACCGGCAGTTCATAGTAGCCGTTGATCATAACAGTGGTGATGTCAATCTCACCATCGGTGAGCTGGCGAGAACCATCGGCATCAGCGAAGAAGACCGGATTGTCGTCAATATCACTGACCTGCTTGGCAAGCTCAATCTCAGCGCGGAACTTGCCGGGTGCATTGTACATGGCAAACTCGCGGCCAAAGGCAATGGCACCGCCGAAACCGACTTCACTGTCAGCGTCAAACTGTGGGAAACCATTGCCAGCCATTTTCTGATTGACCCAGGCAGCACGAATACCGAGACGGGCATACCAGTAGTCATCAAAGGCTCTTTCCAGATCAGTAATCCGGCTCTCATGGTTCTGCAGCTGCTTGCCATGGGCACTCAACAGCTCATCCTGCTGTGCCTGGGAAGAGTTCAGGTCATCGATCTGCTGCTGGCATTCATCCGGGCATCCGGGGGCTGTGTACTGCTTGCTCGGGCCACCGGCCAGAACATTACCTGCAGTCAGAACGAATGCGGAAACGGCCATTACGCTCAATACTTTTTTCATATCCTTTCTCCTTTTAATCATACTATGTTTATCTGGGCGTTATTGCCTGTAAACTCTAGGTTGCTGATGCGGTTATTCCGCATCATTTGCCCACACTATAACAAAGGAAATTGAGGATGGCAATACCTGCAACACAAAAAATACAAAAATTTGAACAGATTTTTATCAACTGTTATATAATTTATTGATTTTTAATGATTTATCACGAAAGTAAAAAAAATGGGTCTGCATTTTAAAGACCCTGTTACCCTGTGTTTTTGTTATTTTCAGCCGGTATTGTCACCTGATCGTATCTGATTGCTTGACGAAAGGCGGGTGGTTGGCTAGGAACAACCGCATCTTCTGGTTATGATCGGTTGGCTGAGGGCCCACAGGTGATTGTTTGTATACTGGAGATCAGTAGCCGGCGACTGCACAAGATGCTTTTTTTATTGCCGACCGGCACGCATCTGTGCTGCTGTTCTTTTCTTCTGCAGAAACAGTTGCCTATCTGATCAGACAGTTACATCGGCTTTAGCAGGCTGTTGAAAAACTCATAAATAACGGGACATACAAAACAATACCGTGTATTATCCAACCAATTGGAATAACTGACAAACAGGTGGGAATATGCGCGGTCCTGACATTCAGCAACAGAAATTGTTCAGCTATCTCTCACCCGAATCCCGGGTTCCCCAAACGCATCCCCTGCGCCCTATCCGAATCATGGCTGATAAAGCGCTGAAGGAACTCTCTCCCGTGTTTCGGGAACTCTACTCACGAACAGGACGACCATCGATTCCGCCCGAGCAACTGCTTCGCTCCCTGCTGCTGCAAATTCTTTATTCGATCCGTAGCGAGCGGATGTTGGTGGAACAGCTTGATTACAATCTTCTTTTCCGCTGGTTTGTCGGTCTGTCCATGGATGAAGCAATTTGGGATCACTCCGTCTATTCCAAGAATAGGGAGCGCATTCTGCACAGTGATCTTGCGGTGATGTTCTTACGATCCATCTGTTCCCAAGCCGAGGCAGCCGGACTCCTGTCCGACGACCATTTCACCGTTGACGGCACGTTGATCGAAACGTGGGCATCGCTGAAGAGCTTTCGGCCCAAAGATGAGGAGCCTCCGGTCTCTACCGGCGGCAACCGCAATCCGGCAGTGGATTTCCACGGGAAGAAGCGCCGCAATGACACGCACGCATCAGTCACCGATCCTGAATCCCGGTTGTTCAGAAAAGGAAAAGGCAAGGAGGCCAGGCTCTGCTTCATGGGGCATGTGCTGATGGAAAATCGGAACGGTTTGGTCGTCGATACTCGCCTGACCCAGGCAACCGGGACGGCTGAACGCGAGGCCGCCTTTTCCATGGCTTCCGATATTCCAGGTGTCCATCGGGTCACCATCGGCGCGGACAAAGGGTATGACTGCAAGGAGTTCGTCGATGACCTGCGCAGCTTGACTGTCACGCCACATGTAGCGCAGAAAGTCAAAGGTTCGGCCATTGATGGCCGGACCACCCGTCATGCAGGTTATGCTGTGAGTCAGAAAAAACGCAAACGGGTGGAAGAGATATTTGGCTGGATGAAGACCGTCGCCTGGTTACGCAAAGCCAGGTACAAAGGTGTGGAAAAGATTGACTGGCTGTTCACGCTCTCAGCGGCAGCCTACAACATGGTCCGAATGCGTAATCTGGGGGTAGTTGCCTCCGGGTAGGAGGGAAAACCCTCATCAGAGCGGCTTGAAGCGCCTCGGAAAATGAAAACCGGCAACGCATCATGACAAACAAACGGCCAAGGGCTCACTGTCAAAGAGCTATCGAAGGGCAAACAAACAACCCTTGTCTCGTGTTTTCCTGTTTTTCAACAGCCTGTTAGTATATTTTGGAGGTATCGTGGTTTTTTCCATTGGAATTGAAGAGGTGTGTCGAAACACGCATCCTCTGCTTGTTGGTAAACGTTTAGGGCTGCTGGTTAACCAGGCGTCAACAGATAGCCGATTTGTGCACAGCCGGGATCTGCTCAATGCAGTCTATCCGGGGCAGCTGACCTGTCTGTTTTCTCCACAGCATGGTTTTTTCAGTGAAAAACAGGACAACATGATCGAGTCCGACCACGGCATTGACTCTGCAACCGGGCTGCCGATCTACTCGCTGTACGGAGAAACACGGAAACCCTCATCTGCCATGCTTAGCAACATCGATGTCCTCCTGGTGGACCTGCCCGATGTCGGCACCCGTGTCTACACCTTTATATGGACAGTGGTACACTGCCTGGAGGCCACGGCTGACGCCGGCATACAGGTCATTGTTCTCGATCGGCCCAACCCCATCGGCGGTCATCTGGTGGAGGGCAATGTCCTCAGTTCCTCCTCTGCCTCTTTTGTCGGACGTTGTGCGATTCCCATGCGGCACGGGCTGACCATGGGAGAACTGGCCCTGTTCTGTAACCGTGAGCTGCAGATCAACGCTGATCTTGCTGTGATTCCGATGAAAAACTGGCGACGTTCCATGCTGTTTCCCGAGACCGGCTTTCCCTGGGTTTTTCCATCGCCCAACATGCCGTCTTTTGCAACCGCCCTGGTGTATCCCGGGCAGGTTATCTGGGAAGGAACCAATATTTCTGAAGGAAGGGGGACAGCTCTGCCCTTTGAGCTGGTCGGTGCACCCTTTTTAGACCATCGCCCGATACTTGACGTCTTAACGGTGCAGGATCTGCCCGGTTGCGTGTTGCGGCCGATTCGTTTTGAGCCGACCTCCGGTAAATGGATGCAGCAGACCTGCACAGGTTTTCACATCCACGTAACCGATGCTGTCCGGTTTCGCCCGTATCGAACCAGTCTGGCCCTGCTCCAGGCCATCTGTTCCCTGTATCCTGACCAGTTTGCCTATAAACCACCGCCGTATGAGTATGAGTTTGATCGATTACCCATGGATCTGATCATCGGTGATCAGCAGGTGCGTATTGCTCTTGAACAGGGTGTACCTGTTGCAGAGCTGGAACAGCAGTGGCAACCGGAGCTGGAGGCATATCATCAGCAACGGCGCACTGTTTTGCTTTACGAGTAGAAAAAAGTACAGTATTCTTTTTTATTTTGTGGAGAAGAGCTATCGTGACCCGTTTTTATACCCTGCAACAGCTGGCGGATGTAGTTGACGGACAGGTCGTGGGCGATCCCGAGACCCGTATTCATGGCCTGAACGGTATAGAGTATGCGCAGGCAGGTGAAATTACCTTTGTGCTTGAGAAAAAACAACTGCCGCTTCCAGAGCATTGCCGCGCCTCAGCCTGTATTGTCCCCGCCGATGCCGGTCCGCAGAAACTCCCTCTTATTATAAGTGACCAGCCGGCTGTGGCTGCGGCCCGCATCCACAACTATCTTTTAGCAAGACCGTTTCAGGCCGAAGGTGTTCATCCTTCGGCAGTGATCGGTGCTGACTGTGTGCTCCCGGAAGAGGTGACCATCGGCCCGCTTGTGTGCCTTGGTGATAGGGTTGTCCTCGGCCAACGGGTTACCCTGGGGCCCGGGGTGGTCATCGGTGAGGACACGGTCATCGGTGACGATACCCTCCTCCATGCCAATGTGACGGTCGCGGAACGCTGTGTCATCGGTAACCGTGTCATCCTGCATCATGGAGCGGTCATCGGTAGTGACGGCTTTGGCTTTGCCACAGATCGGCTGGGAATCCACTATAAAAAGCCGCAGGTCGGTACAGTACGGATAGATGATGATGTTGAGATCGGTGCCAACAGCTGTGTTGACCGGGCAGCCTTTGGCGTGACCTGGATCAAGACAGGAGCACGTATTGATAACCTGGTCATGATCGGACACAATGTCGTGGTCGGTGAGCATTCTGTTTTAGTTGCACAGACCGGTATAGCCGGCAGCACGAACCTGGGCCGCAACGTTGTTCTCGGTGCCAAGGCAGGTGTTGCCGGCCATCTGCATCTTGGTGACCGGGTCATGGCTGCGGCCAAAAGCGGTATCCACAATGATCAGCCTGATGGCGCCATGGTGGGCGGTACTCCGGCCATTGATGTCAAAAAGTGGGGACGTGCCGCTACGGCCTTCAGTCGTCTACCGGATATGCTCAAAGAGGTGCGCCGACTCCGCAGGGAGGTGGACCGGCTCGGCAGTTTACTCGAATCCGCAAAAAAGAAGGAACAGCAATGACAACATCCATTAAGGAAGTTCAGTTACCCATTGATACCAAGGGGATAATGGAGATATTACCGCACCGCTACCCCTTTTTGCTGGTCGATCGTATTGTTGAGTTGGAACTGGGTAAAAAGATCACCGGTATCAAGAATGTCACCATGAACGAGCCGTTCTTCCAGGGGCACTTCCCCGGCGAGCCGGTTATGCCTGGAGTGCTGATACTGGAGGCAATGGCACAGGTCGGCAGCATTCTCGTCTGTCTTTCCGATCAGGCCATGATCGGCCGCCTGGCCTATTTTGCCGGAGTTGACAAGGCCCGTTTCCGACGGATCGTTCGTCCCGGCGACCAGTTGATCTTACAGCTCTCCATGCTCAAGCAAAAGAGCAGGGTGATTAAGATGGCCGGGCAGGTCTTTGTCGATGACAAGCTGACCACTGAGGCGGAGTTGATGGCCAGTTTTGCCTGATGCCGGCATTTTTTAAACATATCGTTCCCCTGTCCCATTTTCCCTACTTACACTTAAGGACATACCTCCATGCCTATACATCCCACGGCAGTCATCGATCCCAAAGCTCAGCTTGACAGTTCGGTGATTGTCGACCCCTATGCGGTCATCGACGGACCGGTCAGCATCGGCCCTGAAACCAGGATCTGCGCCCATACGGTTGTTTCCGGACACACAACGATCGGTGCCCGCAATACCATCGGCTCCTTTGCCACCATTGGAGGGCCGCCTCAGGACATGCACTACAAGGATGAGCCCACCGAACTAATCATCGGTGACGGTAATCAGATCCGGGAATATGTCTCCATCCATCGGGCCACAGCCAAGGCAACCGGAAAAACCGTGATCGGCAACAGCAACATGATCATGGCCTACTGCCATATCGCCCATGACTGCGTCATTGCAGACCATGTGATCATGGCCAACGTTGCCACCCTGGCCGGACATGTGGAGATCGGCAGTCATGCCAACCTCGGCGGTCTGGTGGCGGTGCATCAGTTCTGCCGTATCGGGGAGTACGCCTATATCGGTGGCATGTCGGGTATCGGTCTGGATGTGCCGCCGTATGTGATTATGGAGGGCACCCGTAATCAGATGCGTATCGCCAGTATCAACAAGATCGGATTGCGCCGTGCCAGTATGGAGCGTGAGACCATCAAGAAGCTGGAAGAGGCCTTCAAAATTCTGTTTCGTTCTCCGGAAATTCTCCTCAAAGACGCCCTTGCCAAACTGGAGGAGGAGATGGGCGATTGTGCCGAGGTACAGAAGATGGTGCAGTTCTTTCATTCCAGCAAGCGCGGGGTCGTCAAACGTACACTCGATGATTGAAACTGCCGCAACATCGGCCATCGGCCTGATCGCTGGCGGCGGCCAGTTCCCGCTGCTCTTTGCCAAAGCGGCCAAAGCCCGGGGGCGAAGAGTGGTGGCCATTGCCCATGTCAATGAAACCGCAGCTGAGCTTGAAGCGTTGGCTGATCATACATACTGGGTGAAGCTCGGTCAGCTGGGGAAGATTATCGCCTCCTTTAAACGGGAAGATGTTCACGAGGCTGTCTTTGCCGGCACCATCACCAAGACCAGAATTTTCCACGATATCCTTCCCGATTTAAAGGGATTGACCTTATGGAATAAGATCGATCGCCGCCTGGATGACGCCATTCTTCGCGCTGTTGCCGACAGCCTGGAGAAAGAGGGGATACGGGTACTTGCCTCCACCTGTTATCTTGGACATCTGTTTTTCCCTCAAGGGCTGTTGACCAAGAAAAAACCAACAGCTGCCCAGATGGAGGATATCTGTTTTGGTTGGAGGATAGCTCGCGAGGTGGGTCGGCTTGACATCGGCCAATGTGTGGTGGTGCGGGATCGCAGTGTGCTGGCAGTGGAAGCCATTGAGGGAACGGATGCGACTATTCTCCGGGGTGGAAAGTTGGCGGGATCCGGCGCGGTAGTGGTCAAGGTAAAGAAACCCACCCAGGATTTCCGCTTTGATCTGCCGGCCACCGGGATACAGACAATTGAGACCATGAAAGCGGTCAGGGGAGCGGTGTTGGCGGTGGAAGCGGGACAGTCGCTTGTCTTTGATCAGCAGAGTATGGTCGATGCGGCCAATCGCGCCGGTATTGTTATTGTGGGTCTGGGTGAGGATGAGCATGGTGAACCAAAGTATTAAAAGAAGAACAGTGACACATGGCCCGGCATGGTTGATCGGAGCGGGGGGGAAGTAAGGGATGGCGGCAATACGGCGGATAGATGAAGTGCTGCGTCAACCCCGGATGGATGAAACCGTGGAGGTCTGCGGTTGGGTCCGTACCCGGCGTGATGCAGCCGGCCTTTCTTTTGTCGAGATCAATGATGGGTCCTGTCTTGCCAACCTGCAGGTGGTGGTTGAGCAGGGCCTAGTCAACTATACAACTGAGATCAGGAAACTCAGCACCGGCTGTTCGGTACGGGTGAGGGGAGAGATGGTGCCTTCACCGGCCAGAGGCCAGGCTGTAGAGCTTCGTGCCCGGACTGTTGTCGTCATGGGCTGGGCTGATCCGGACGTGTACCCATTACAGAAAAAGCGGCATAGTTTTGAGTTTCTCCGCTCTCTGCCACACCTCCGTTTTCGCACCAATGCCCTGGGAGCCGTTGCCCGCGTCAGGAGCGCTTTGAGTTTTGCCATTCATCGGTTTTTTCAGGAACAGGGGTTTCTTCAGGTGCATACCCCGGTGATTACCACCTCGGATTGCGAAGGAGCTGGAGAGATGTTCACAGTGACGACTCTTGAGCCGGAGCAGTTGTGTGCAGGCAATACTTTTGACGATGACTTTTTCGGCCGTCATGCAGGTCTGACGGTCAGCGGCCAGCTGCAGGCTGAGATTTTCGCCCTGTCCCATAGTCGTGTCTACACCTTTGGGCCAACTTTTCGTGCAGAAAATTCAAATACCAGCAGACATCTGGCGGAATTCTGGATGGTGGAGCCGGAGATGGCATTCTGCGATCTGCACGATGTCATGGCAACGGCGGAAACCATGGTGAAATTTCTGGTCACTGCGGTGATGGAGCAATGCGCAGAAGATCTGGTTCTCTTTGAACAGTTTGTTGCTCCGGGTCTGACCGACAGATTGCTGCAGCTCCGCGATCAACCCTTTGTTCGTCTGACCTATACCGAGGCTGTGACAGCTTTGGAGCGCTCGGGTAAAACTTTTGCCTTTCCGGTCCAGTGGGGCAGTGATCTCCAGGCCGAACATGAGCGCTATCTCTGTGAGGAGTTTGTCAAAGCTTCGGTTATCGTCACCAACTACCCGGAGCAGATCAAACCGTTTTACATGCGGCTGGATGATGATGAACGCACGGTTGCCGCCATGGACGTTCTGGTCGCGGGTATCGGCGAGCTGATCGGTGGCAGCCAGCGTGAAGAGCGTCTGGATGTGCTCACCCGCAGGATGATTGCGGCTGGACTTGATCTGGAGCAGTATGGCTGGTATCTCGACCTGCGACGGTTTGGTTCCGTGCCCCATGCGGGTTTTGGTCTTGGTTTTGAACGGTTGGTTCAATGTGTCACCGGGATGCAGAATATTCGCGACGTCATTCCATTTCCACGGACTCCGGGCAATGCCCCCTGCTGACCGTGTTTTTTGAAGGAGTTGAGTATCACTAAAGTTACCGGTAATACACATGGCTTAAAACCCAAACAGCTGCGCGACCTTGATCGGCTTGCCCAGAGAAAATGTGTGCCGGAGGAAATCGTCGGTCGCGAGATCGCTCGATCTCTGGCAACCTTGTCAACCGAGTTGAATCGGCAGATCGGTCTTCTGGTTCATCGTTCCGGCCGGATTGAGACTGTCATTGTCGGTGATTACGACCGGATTACCATTCCTGCCTTAGCCCATGTCGGAACCAGCGGTGGGCGACTGCGCGGTCTGCGCTGTGTGCATACCGTCCTGCATGCCAACGCCGCCGTGAGCGAGGAAGATATCATGGACCTTGCCTGCCTGCGGCTTGACCTGATGGCGGTCCTGACACTTCGTGACGGCCTGCCCGATCTGCTGCATGTGGTTCACCTCATCCCGCAGCAGGTGAACGGTCGTGACTGGAGTACCCTCGAGCCTTTCCACCCCGCCAATCAGCAACTCTCCTGTATTGAGCTGATTGAGGCCCTGGAAGAGGAGTTTGTTCGGGCACGTCCCGTTCATGAGGTCGATCAGGGAAAGGATCGTGCCATACTTGTGTCGGTAACTACCAGTTCACGGGCTGAGGCTGAGGATGCCATGACCGAACTGGTGGAATTGGCCCGTTCCGCCGGCGTCGAGGTGTTGGCGCAGGTGATTCAGCGTCGCAAACAACTTCACCCCCGATTCATTCTCGGTCGTGGCAAGCTGATGGAGATTGTCCTTATGAGTCTGCGGCTCGGAGCCAATCTGCTTCTTTTCGACCAGGAACTCAGCCCATCGCAGATCCGATCGGTGACCGACCATACTGATCTGCGGGTGATCGACCGTACGCAGCTGATTCTTGACATCTTTGCCAGTCGAGCCCGTTCTCGAGAGGGGAAGCTGCAAATTGAGATGGCCCAGCTGAAATATATGCTGCCCAAGCTGACCACTCGTGATGACGCCCTGTCCCGGCTGACCGGGGGCATCGGGGCGCGCGGTCCCGGTGAAACCCGTCTGGAAGTTGATAAACGGCGGATCAACGACCGCATCAGTCGTCTCAACAAGGAACTGAAAGCTGTGGGCGATCAGCGGTATTATCGGCGTACCCGCAGGCGGAAACGTGATGTTCCGGTCATCTCTCTTGTCGGCTATACAAATGCCGGCAAGTCAACTCTGCTCAACACGCTGACCAAAAGTGAAATCCATGCCGAGGATCAGCTGTTTGCCACCCTTGATCCCACCAGCCGCAGATTACGCTTCCCCCAGGATATGGAGGTTATCATCACAGATACGGTTGGCTTTATCCGTCATCTGCCCGCAGATCTTCTCAAGGCCTTTGAGTCAACGCTGGAGGAGCTGTTTGAGGCGGATCTGCTGTTGCATGTGATCGATGTGGCCAATCCCTCCTGGCGGCAACAGGTCACCGTGGTGGAGCGTATCCTGGCTGATCTGGAACTGGATGATATCCCCTGTCTGAAGGTGTTGAATAAAACAGATCGTCTGTCACCGGAAGACCGGCTGCAGCTGAGCCTGTCCGAAGAAGGCGTAGGGATCAGTGCCCTGCATCCGGACACGCTTGAACCGCTGTTACTTCGTGCCCAGGAGATCTTGCAGGGGGTGTTGCAGAAGAGAGGGGCCATGGTCTGGGACCAGAGTGAGCTGCTGCAGGAGGAAGAGGGGAGTGAGGGTTAGTTCTGAAGATAAAATCCCAGAGCTTTATCAAGTTCACCATGACATCTGAAGGCGCAGCCAACAGTATTCTGGCGTACTGATACAACGACAGCCTGTTTTTTCAGTGCGGTTTTGTTTTTATCGTTGAGTTGAAACTCGAGCAACAGCTCCTGATCTTTTTTGATATTGTGTCTTCCTGATACAGTAAAAGCCAGGCCGCCCCGGGATATGTTGGTGATGTGGATAATGCCGCCACCCGGATCTTTGCTGCCGGTGATCTGATAGGTGCCGGACAGGCTGGTCTGTTTCCGATAATTTTTTCTGAAGTTCAGAAGCACGGTGAACACCTGCTGACAACGGCACTGTGCCTTGACGCTGTGGTGACTGTAGCGGAAGGTTTTGGTCATGATCGGTTTAGCTGTGCCGCAGGCCGGACAGATAAGTGTTGCCGAGTCGTTTTCGCGGACATGTGCCGTTATCTGCAATGCGTTCATCAGTCGTAAATAATGCAGGTGAATCGTTCGAGTTCTGCCTCGGTTTCCGGATCAAGGTCTGCTGCAACCTCATGAATCTGATATTCTTTTTTGCAGGTGCAACACTGCAGTCGAACCTGACGACATCGCCGTAAAATCTGTAACAGTTGTCCGCATTCCTTGCAGTTCATGGTGTCTTGTCCTTGTTAAGGAGTTGTTCGCGGGTAAAGACCGCTTTGAGCGGATAACCTCTGGTTGCAAGAGCTTCAGCACCGCCTTCCTGCCGGTCAACAATGGTGGCCACCAGGCCGACGCGAAACCCCTCATTCTCGACCCGTTCAATGACCTTTAACAGTGTACCACCGGTGGTGACCACATCTTCGACCAGGGCCACCAGCCCGCCCGGCTGTAGATTATTCTTACCTTCAAGAAAGTTGCCGGTCCCATGACCTTTTGCCTCCTTGCGGACGATGAAGGCCGGGATGGGTTTTTTCTCCAGATAGCTGACCAGTGAAACAGCCGTGACCAGCGGATCTGCTCCCAGAGTCATCCCCCCAACTCCCATGATAGGCTCGTGATGCTGACGAATCAAATTAAAAAGCAGACGACCGCATAAATATGCACCTTCAGCATCTAAAGTTGTCTGCTTGCCGTCAACGTAAAAGTCTGATGTCTGACCGGATGTGAGTGTAAAGGTGCCTTTTCGGTAGGATTTTTCTAAAAGCAGTTCTTTAAGACGCTGTCGTTCGTTCATATGTTGCCTCTTGTTTTTGATATAATTTCAGGAAAGAATACCTTTTTTTGTGGGATTTCCAAAAGGATTTCTCTGTAAACAATCTCTGAAAGATCCGAGACAAAGATGATACGATAAACAGGGATGGCTGCCGGCCGGGGATCGGTATCGTTATACACCGTGATTGCAGCAGAGATCAGGTTGGCAGCAAAGGTACAGGGATGACGGTAACTGTCTGCTGAGAGCAACGAATCGCTGTCAACACCCGGCTGTTCTCATTCCCTGGTTTGGGTTCAGCTGCACGGGACACATTTTTTCAGATTCTTTCTCTTTTTGTTTGCATACATTCATGATTGTATGTATAAAAGCGACCTTATTCAGTCAGCCAAGAATGGTCCCCCAGCGGGATTTTGGGAACACAGGAGATTACGTCCATGAAAAGAATCGTTGGAAATACGATGGTTTTTCTCTCATTTCTAGTCTTTGGTCACTTGCTGGGAGGCTGCAAGGATACCTCGCAGCCGGGATCAGGTGCACAGATGCCGGTGGAGGTCGATGTCCTCACCGTTGCACCGCAAGGGTTGGATATGGTCACAGAGTTGCCGGGCAGGACTGCTGCCTTTCGTATTGCTGAGGTACGTCCGCAGGTGGGGGGGATTATTCAGAAACGGTTGTTCACCGAAGGCAGTGAAGTGCAGGCCGGACAGCTCCTGTATCAGATCGACCCGGCAACCTATCAGGCAGGGTTTGACAGCGCCAAGGCAGCATTGGCAAAAGCCGAGGCACAGG
Organism: Desulfobulbus oligotrophicus; assembly: GCF_016446285.1. Taxonomy (NCBI): domain Bacteria; kingdom Pseudomonadati; phylum Thermodesulfobacteriota; class Desulfobulbia; order Desulfobulbales; family Desulfobulbaceae; genus Desulfobulbus; species Desulfobulbus oligotrophicus. The sequence goes on along the minus strand of NZ_CP054140.1, from coordinate 2,895,584 downwards.
AGCACTCCAACCGCTTGAAAGCGGAGCGATACCGTGTACTGGTGCGGACCAAGGCCGTCAGTGAACAGGAGCAGGTGGAGATCGAGGCTAACTGGCGACAGTCAGTGGCTGACGTGGCCGCTGCCAAGGCCGCCCTGGCAACTGCACGCATCAACCTTGAATACACGCGGGTCACCGCTCCTATTGGCGGTCGTATCGGTAAATCAACAGTTACCGAAGGGGCGCTGGTGACCGCCCAGCAGGCGAATGCCCTGGCAACCATTCAGCAGCTGGATCCCCTTTATGTTGATGTCAGTCAGTCAAGTTCTGAACTCCTCAAACTCAAAAAAGAGATTGAGGCCGGTATTACAGCACAGAGCGATAATGGAGCATCTGATGTGAGAGTGTTGCTGGAAGACGGCAGTGAGTATGCTCAGCCCGGTACTCTTGAGTTTTCAGATGTGACTGTTAACCCGACCACCGGCACTGTTACCATCCGGGCGATTGTCCCCAACCCCAAGCTGGAGCTGTTGCCCGGTATGTTTGTACGTGCCCGGATCAGCAAGGGATACCGGCCTGAGGCGATCTTGGTGCCCTCGGTCAGCCTGAGCCGGAACAGCAAAGGGCAATCCTATGTCATGGTGGTTAACGACAAGGGAGAGGTTGATGTCAGGATTGTTGAAACCGGTCAGAATGTCGGCCCACAGGTCCTTATCACCCGTGGTCTTGTCATCGGAGAGCGGATCGTTGTTGCCGGGTTGCAAAAAATACGGTCGGGCGTGCCTGTTAAAGCTGTGGAACAGGCAAAGAATACCGTTGCAGAAAGATCCCCTGCAGCCAACGACTCTTTAGGAAAAACGGAGTAAGTCATGGTACGTTTCTTTATCGATCGTCCCATATTTGCCTGGGTTATTGCCATTGTCATCATGCTGGCCGGATCCCTGGCGATTCTGGAGCTGCCCATTGCCCAGTATCCGCAAATTGCCCCGCCATCGGTACGGATCAGCTCCAAGTATCCGGGGGCCTCTGCAAAGATCATTGAGGACAGTGTCACCCAGATTATTGAACAGAACATGACCGGCCTCGACAATCTGCTCTATATGAACTCGCAGAGTTCATCTTCGGGCGATGTGTCCATTATCCTGACGTTTGATGCCGGTACCAATGCCGATATCGCCCAGGTTCAGGTCCAGAACAAGCTGCAACAGGCTCTCAGCCTGCTGCCCCAGGAGGTCCAGCAGGAAGGGGTACAGGTAACGAAATCCAACGATACTTTTTTAATGATTGTCGGACTCACCTCCATCGATGGCAGCATGGATAAGAACGATCTGTCCGACTTTATGGTCTCTACCCTTCGCGACCCGCTCAGTCGAACACCAGGCGTGGGATCTATCCGTATTTTTGGCAGCCAGTATGCAATGCGAATCTGGATCGATCCCCACAAGCTGAACAGCTACCAGCTGACACCGGTGGATGTGAAGGCCGCCATCCAGGCGCAAAACAAGCAGGTGGCTGTGGGTGACATCGGTGGTACTCCCTCAACCGATGAACAGCAGTTAAACGTCAGCATGATGGCGCAGACGAAGATGAGCTCTCCCGAGGAGTTTGCCAACATCCTTCTTAAGGTGAACAGTGACGGCTCCCAGATCCGGATCAAGGATGTTGCCCGGGTGGAGATCGGCGATGAGAGCTATGACAGCCATAACACCTTCAACGGGAAACCGGCATCAGGCATGGCAATCATGCTTGCCACCGATGCCAATGCCCTGGATACAGCGGATGCAGTACGAGCAAAGCTTGCTGAGCTGCAACCGTATTTTCCGCCGGGACTGCAGGTGATCTATCCGTATGACACCACAACCTTTATCAAGATTTCGATCGAAGAGGTGGCCCATACTCTGGTGGAAGCCATCATTTTGGTGTTCTTGATTATGTATCTTTTTCTGCAGAATTTCCGGTCCACCCTTATTCCGACCATAGCTGTGCCTGTTGTGTTGCTCGGCACTTTTGGAATCATGGCGGTCTTTGGTTTTTCAATTAATACCCTGACCATGTTCGGGCTGGTTCTGTCCATCGGGCTGCTCGTTGACGATGCCATCGTTGTGGTGGAAAACGTCGAACGTATCATGAGCGAGGAAGGATTGTCGCCTCTTGAGGCAACCCGAAAATCCATGGATCAGATCACCGGAGCCCTGATAGGGATTGGTCTGGTCCTGTCGGCTGTGTTTGTCCCCATGGCCTTTTTTGGTGGTTCCACCGGTGTTATCTACCGTCAGTTCTCAATAACCATTGTTTCAGCCATGGCGCTTTCCGTACTGGTGGCTCTGGTTCTTACACCGGCTTTGTGTGCGACGATCCTCAAACCAATACCCAAGGGCCACCATGAAACCAAGACCGGTTTTTTCGGTTGGTTCAACCGGATGTTTGAGCGTAGTGCCGACGGATATCGGAACAGGGTTGCCGACATACTCAAGCGTACCGGTCGATTCAGTCTGATCTATCTGCTGTTGATCGGTGTCATGGGCTTCTTGTTTTTCAAATTACCGACCTCATTTTTACCCCAGGAAGATCAGGGTGTTTTCCTTACCATGGTGCAACTGCCCACAGGTGCGACAATGAATCGCACCCAGACGATTTTAGATCAGGCCCGGGATTATTACATGACCGCAGAAGAGGAGAATGTGAACACCGTTTTTACGGTGGCGGGATTCAGCTTTGCCGGTACCGGCCAGAATATGGGGATGGTTTTTGTTCAATTAAAACACTGGAACCAGCGTAAGGATAAACAGCAGTCGGTTGACGCCATTATTCATAGGGCCATGGAGCATTTTTCCCAGGTTAAGGAAGCGTTGGTTTTCCCATTTAATCTGCCGGCGATTCCGGGACTCGGAAATTCAACGGGTTTTGATTTTTTTCTCCAGGACCGTTCCGGTCTGGGGCATGAACGGTTAATTGAGGCACGTAACCAGCTGCTTGCGCTGGCTGCCCAGAATCCCGACCTCACCAGAGTACGGCCTAATGGTTTGGAGGATCGGCCGCAGTTTAACGTTGATATTGACTTTGAAAAGGCAATGGCCCTGGGAGTCACGGTTAATGATATCAACACCACCTTGTCAACGGCCTGGGGCTCCAACTATGTGAATGATTTTGTTCATCATGGACGGGTTAAAAAAGTCTATGTCCAGGCTGATGCTCCTTATCGGATGCAACCGGAAGATCTGGCTCACTGGTATGTGCGCAACATGAGTGACGAGATGGTGCCGTTCACCAGTTTTATCAACAGTCACTGGAGCTTTGGCTCACCCCGGCTGGAGCGGTATAACGGCAACCCGGCCGTTGAAATCGTCGGTGAGGCAACCGTCGGCAGATCAAGCGGTGATGCCATGAAGATCATCGGCGATCTGGTAGCCCAACTGCCTGCCGGTATCGGCTATGAGTGGACCGGTACCTCTTTTCAGGAACAGCAGGCCGGTGCACAAGCGCCTGCTCTTTATGCTATCTCTGTCCTGGTCGTGTTTTTGTGCCTGGCAGCTCTTTATGAAAGCTGGTCGGTTCCGTTTTCAGTTATTCTGACCGTGCCGCTGGGTGTGTTGGGAGCCCTGGCTGCCGCCTACTCCCGCGGTATGGCCAATGATGTATTTTTTCAGGTCGGACTGCTGACCACCATCGGCCTTTCCGCAAAAAATGCCATCTTGATCGTTGAATTTGCCAAGCGTCGTTATGATAAGGGTCGGGATTTGATTGACTCGACGGTCAGGGCCTGTCGAATGCGACTGCGTCCGATCCTGATGACGTCTCTGGCCTTTATGCTGGGTGTTTTGCCGCTGGCCATCAGCACCGGTGCGGGTGCTCACAGTCGTCATGCCATCGGTACCGGTGTTCTTGGCGGCATGCTGTCCGCCACTGTGTTGGCAATTTTTTTTATTCCGGTCTTTTTCGTGGTGATCTTACGCATCTTTAAAACTAAACGAGCAACAGTATCTGAGGTTGAGTCGGCACAGGAGGGGATTTGATGAAGATTTTGTCGAGACTCACAGTCGTGCTGTTTGGGCTGTTCATTTCAGGCTGCTCCCTTGCGCCTGAGTATACCCGCCCGGAACTGCCGGTTGCAGATCAGCTGCCTGTGGACAAAGCCGGTAAACCTCCTGGTGATCTGCCGCAACAGTCCGGCCCTGAACTCGGCTGGCGAGGGTTCTTTACAGACCCGCAACTGCAGGCGTTGATCGAGCTGGCATTGGCAAACAACCGTGACCTTCGCGAATCCGCCCTTACGGTTGAAGCGTACCAGGCTCAGTATCGAATTCAGCGATCCGCACTTTTCCCCACCATCATGGCCGACGGCTCAGGCAGCAAGCAACGAACCATGACCGGCAGCGGCGACTATGGCACCAGTGAAATGTACTCCGCTTCAGTTGGAATTGCCGCCTATGAACTTGATCTCTTTGGTCGAGTGCGTCATCTTCGTGATCAGGCTCTGGAACAGTACCTGGCCATGGAGGAGAGTCATCGAAGTGTTCATATCAGTTTGGTGGCAGAGGTGGCCCGCGCCTATTTTACCTGGTTGGCTGACCGGGAACTGCTGCGCGTAACCGAAGATACTCTTCGGATTGAGGAGGAATCTTTTCAGTTGATTGAGCAGCGGGAACGGGAGGGTGTGGCTACGCAACTCGATCTTGCTCAGGCCAGGACCAGCCTGGAGACGGCCAGGGCAAACCTTGCATTATACGAGCGGTTGGTTGCTCAGGATGGCAATGATCTGTCCCTGCTGGCTGGGAGCACTGTGCCGGTGTCACTTCTGGAGAAGGCTGCGCCTTTGAACGAACAGCAACTGGCACTGCATCTGCCATCGCCACTGGCGTCAAGTGTGTTGTTGCAACGGCCGGATGTTATGAGCGCTGAGCACGAACTTAAGGGTGCACACGCAGATATCGGGGCCGCTCGTGCAGCCTTCTTTCCTGCGATCAGCTTAACCGCTGCCGGGGGATTTGCCAGTGATGATCTTTCCCGTCTTTTTGGTGGAAATTCCGGCATCTGGTCGTTCGCTCCCTCTATTTCCTTACCGATTTTTACGGCCGGTCGGTTGCAGGCACAACTTGATGTTGCGGAAATTCGTAAAGATATGTTGGTCGCCCGGTATGAAAAGGCTATTCAGACCGCTTTTCAGGAAACTGCCAACACCCTGGTTGCCAGGGCAACGTATGTGCGCCAGCTGGCGGCACAACGAGCAAATCTACAGGCAAACCAGGAGTATCATGAGCTGGCAAGAAACCGCTATCAGCATGGTCTGGACAGTTTTCTTACCCTGCTTGACGCCCAGCGTTCACTGTATACAGCCCGACAACGGTGTCTGACGGTCTATCTTGAGCAACTGCTGAACCAGGTCAGTTTATACAAGGCCCTTGGTGGCGGCTGGGAGGAACGATCCTAGGTGATCGCGAACGTCTGTGGACAGGATAAAGACAGCCATCTGTCTGTCCGCTGTTTGTAAAGACGGTATGAGGATCTGGTTGATATGGCAAGGAGATCAAAAGAAGAGGCTCTGGAGACACGCAGCAAAGTCCTTGATGCTGCACTTCGGGTCTTCAGCCTTAAAGGGGTGGCCCGCTCCTCTCTGGCCGATATTGCCAAAATGGCAGGTGTGTCAAGAGGTGCGATTTACTGGCATTTTGCCAACAAGGGAGAGTTGCTGACAGCACTCTGGGATCAGGTGGTGCAGCTCTATGCACCACTTGCCATGGCCAGTGAGAATCCAAACGAACCTGATCCGCTTGGCAAGATGAAAACACTCTATATTTCATTTTTGACCAACCTCGTTGATGATCCCCGGCAACAGCAGATGTTCCGTATTCTGTTTGATGCCAGTGACCGAAGTAAAGATACCGAGGCCTTTCGTCAACTTCACATCACCATCCGCCGGCAGCGATTGCAGAGTTTGCTGGTCGCTCTGCGTAATATCAAGGAAAAAGGACAACTACCTCCCACCAGTGATGAGCATTACGGAGCTGTCTGTATTCTTTGCTTTATTCACGGTCTTCTTGCCAACTGGATTATGACTCCGGATCTGTTTGATCTGAAGAAAGAGGCCCCAGCCCTGGTTGAAGGCATGATTCGCATGCTCAGCACAGACAAAGTTACTGTAGAAGATGATGCTCAATCATCTGGTTGAGTTTTTTTAAAGATCGGTTTTTGAAGTCTGTGCACACAGCTGTACTTACAGGCCGGGGATACCGATATGCTGAATACGCACGGCGTTGAGTCCTTCCTCATAGGCCAGCAGTTTCCCCTCCGTACGAAACAGTCGGAAGGCTAGGCTGTTACAGAGTGTGCGGATGGGGTAATCACGCGGCAGCTGCTGCAGATACGGTTGAATGGTGACAAAGTCAGTAGCACCGTACTGCTGCATTATAAAGCGAAGGCCGCCATTTCGGGGGCCTATATTGTAGGCGAGCAGACCAAGGAACAGATCCCCGTTCATCTGCCTGAGATAGTGTGCTAAAGTAGCTGCCGCAAGGTAACCGTTGTGGCGATGATCGCTTATCAGGGGCTTGTCGATACCCAGGGATCGGGCTGCCTCTTGCGCGGCGGCTTCAGGGATCCGGGTGATTTGAAAGAGTCCCTGGCCACCGTCTTTGCTCTCACGGGGCAGAAAGGACGACTCTGTGGCAGCCAATCCAAGAAGCAGATCCGGGTCAAGACGAAAGGCCTTGGCCGCAGCATTGATTTCCGCACTGTAGGGTTTGGCCCGTTCAATCAGTTGCAACAGCTGCTCCGGGTCTATACGACGGTACGCTGCATACACCTGGTGAGTGAGGGTTGCCCGGCCGGCCTCTGCCTTGCCGCCGATCAGGATCCGGAACTGGTTGAAGGCGAAAAAGAAATCACCCTTCAGCGTGAAACCCCCGCTTATCACAACAAGAACCAGGGCCACAATTGCTGGTGCATAGGTGTTTTTCCGGTGCAGCCAGGTGCGCAGTCGCATCCAGCCTGCTAACAGTGCAGCAAAGACAAGCATCATGACCAGCACACCCAGGGCAAAAGGCAACAGGTGGGCGAAAAATTCCGATCCGGAAAATCCGGCAGCCGTGTATCCCAGCAGGACGATGATACCGATGACTGCGGTGATGGTCAGACCTAATACTTCCACACCGATCCAGGCGATCAGCTGCCGGGTTGACAGTTTTGGTTTTCGGGGTCGTTTCGTTCGTTTGGTTTTCTTTGAGGAGGGTGGGGCGTTTTTTGCCCTGGATTTCCTTTTGACTGCCGGCTTTTTCTGTTCCTTTACCTCTTCTTTTTTTTCCTCTTTTTTTGTCTGGGGCCTGGTTTGTTGTACACTGGGTTTTGTCATGAATACATAGAGGTCGTACTTTTTGAACACATCCCTTTCGTTTAAAAGGGCTACTCCGGAATATTTTGTCATTTAAGGCGCAGACACTGGAAAGATTCAGTCCAAATCTCTGTCTGTTGCGCGTAGACACCTGTCTGTTTATAAGGCCAACCGTTTTTGCCGGTGTCCTCATCCTGTCATCAAAGAAGTTATCCCCGGCAAGTGTACCGGACAGTATCAAAATGTTTATAAAGAACAGAAGACTTTGATGAAAGTCAGTGTGAATATAGCGCAGATGAGCAGTATTTGAACCACTCTTTTTTATCAAAAGATCTCTGCTGACTGTGCAGGACACCTGTTTGCTATAATTTCGGACAAAGTTCACTTTTCGGGTGTAAAATCGATCAGTCGGTTGTATAGGTGATCGGGGTACAAAATGATCATGACAGTGAGCTGTTGCAGAATAAAGACCGGCTCTGGCAAAATTGTTTATTGCAGTAAATGAAGTACCCATTCATCACCTTCTCACCAATAACGAGCAGTCGGCACACCTCTGAAAGAGGTGGCCTGTATCAGAAGTCGTCTGATGTGGCAGGGGGTAAATACGATTAAAGGGAGTTTTTTTTCCCTTTCTGGTCTACCTGAAGCCGGATTGTTGGTGGAGATACTGTTTAAAAGTGTGTTGTCTCCTTGCGTAATCCCCGGGTGTCATTATTTTTGCTGGACAAGCTCAGGACCGGATGGTCTTTAGTATAGTTGAAAAAACATATCCAACTGTAAAGGATGAGATGGTGTTGCTGTAAAAAAATATCAGAAGGATACATTTCGGAAAGATATTTTTAAGAAAATCCGTGTCACCATAAAAGATAACGGCAGATTGCTTTTGCTCATGCACAGATGAGCCGGGAGGGAGTAATGAAAACGATACACTTGACGGCAACCAGCGAGTTTAACACCGGCGCAATGAAAAGTTATTTTCTCGTCGATGACTCCCCGTTTTTCAAAATCATCAATTTTAATATTGATGCTGGAGTTACCTTTCCGGTGCACTCGCATGATTTAGATGGTGAATTGTCAATTCTGGTTTTAGAAGGTGAGGGGTATTTTCTGGGGGAAAAAGACAGGATACCGGCGAAGAAAGGAGACCTGCTTATCTCGGAGATTCGTGAACCCCACGGAGTTCTGGCAACGACACAGATGAGAATTCTGGTTACCATTGCACCACCGATTTGACGCCATCGTACCAGGGTTGTACCCACTGTGCGGTCCAGGCTGGGCGATGCCGGAAAAGACAATAAAGACTTTGCTCTGATCAGCAGGTTGGTTTTTGCTGATGGCATCAGCTGAGGAATAAGTGAGACAGGTGGGTGACGTGTCTTGAAGTTGGATGGTAAACGATCTATAGTAATTGGCCGAACAGGTAAGTTTTTCTGTGAACAGGGCATTGTTGATGGTCACCTTGTCCGAGCAGAGGATAAAACAGAACGAAGAGGAGAACGTTATGGTAGAAATAGACAGAGAAGAGTGTCTGGGGTGTGAAGCGTGTGTTGAGGTCTGTCCCGAGGTGTTTGACTTCGATGCTTCAGAAGGTAAGGCCTTTGTCAAAGATGATGTAACTGGAGATGAGGCCTGTATTGATGAAGCCATTGCTTCCTGCCCGGCTTCCTGTATCACCAATGAGTAAAATATAATCAAGTGGTAACTCATCTGACAGTTTCCTTTAAAAAAAGGATCTGTCAGATGAGAATGCGCTTAAACCGATGAGCAGCTGACCGGCCAGACGTGAAATGTCTTCCCCGGTTTATGACCCACACCGCAGGCACCCTTATCAAGATAAAGGACCCAGGCCCAATCGGTTTCAAAATAGCTGGTCGTTGATGACCAGTACCCTGTCTGTATTCCCGTGAAAGGATGGTCGGCCGGCAGGGCCGGTGCGTAGGTGTCGCAATCGACAAGCGAAGCCAGCTCATTGATTGTTGGTAAGCGCCAGCGTACTGTCTGTGTCGCTGTTTCCCGACTCCACTGCGTAATACTCTCAAACGCCAGCTGCCAATCAACAGCAGATCCTGTTATATCGGCGTGTTTCAGCCAGAAAAGATTGGTCAGTCGATCGTGAACCACTTTGCCGGTGACGGTGAAGCGCGGGGTCGGCCACACACTGCCAACCTGCACCTCTCCGTCCTGCCCGGTGCCGGCACATTCGACGGCTGATCCATCTTCAGCAAAACATCGATGCTGGCCTGTTGAGGGTAGTATCCCATTGCCTTGCCCCCGAACCGGCCAAAAGAGATAGGCCTGGTCTTTACGCCCGTAAAACATGCGTGCTCCTTCAAGATGCACAGCCCAGGCATAGGCCGGATGGATGACAGCCGTTGTTGATGACCAGTACCAGCCAAGAAAGAAATTCACAAAAGGGTGCTGATCCGGCAGGGCAGGTTTTTTTGTCTGGTAGCTGACCAGGCTGCGCAGTTCGTTGCGGTTTGGTAACCGCCAATCACTGTGTCCGCCATACTGCTGATGATTCATTTCCCTGATATGGGAAAAAGCCTCCTCCCAGGTACAGGGGAATTCACCGGGATTGGCATCCAGCGACCAGTACAGGCCTGTGGCGTGGTCAAGAACAGTATCTTCTTGCACCTCAAAGCGGATCTTCGGCCAGGGAATACCCCGGAGACTCTCTGCATCGTGACCACTGGCCTGACAGTCAATCTCATTACCGTTCCGGTCGTAGCAACTGGTTTGTCCGGTGTGCAGGATGTGACGGATCGGGTTTTGAGACGATTTGTCAGGCATTGGTCAGGATCTTTCACTGGTTGTGTGGAGACGGGCCAGCAGGTACTCCTGCAGGGCAACTGCCTGATTGTAGCGAACGTCTCGGGCGGAAAAGAGCAGCGTCAGTCCCTGTTCCTGCGCCAGGGTAAGGAGAAAGCTGACGGTCTCCGGTTTACCTTGCAACTCTTCCCAGTAGCGATGTTTGAACTCATCCCATCGTTTTGGGTCGTGATCAAACCATTTTCGTAACGCACTGCTGGGCGCGGCATCCCGCAGCCAGTGTTCAGCCTGAAGTTTTTGTTTGGAGACACCTCGAGGCCAGACGCGATCAACCAGCACGCGCACTCCTTCACTGGTGTCAGTGGAATCATATACCCGCTTGATGGTGATGGATGGCATGCTGTTGACCTCGTCTGTTGGGAAAGATAACGGTCGGCTTTATTGAAACCCGTTTTCCCTGTGTTTTTGAGCAATGGTATCAGCCAACTGATCTAGGGCTGCAAAGGTACTCTGATCGGGCAGACCTTTGCAGAGTACTGGCTCCAGTACTTCGGCTTTGAGGTTGGTGATCATTCCGGCCAGGGTCTCTACTGTTTTACCGCCCCAGCCATAGGAGCCGATGATGGAAACAAATTGGGCTTTCGGCCGCAGGGCGTTAGCCAGAAAAGTGGCGTAGGCGGTCAGCGGATGGGGACCGGCGAGAACTGTCGGCGAGCCCACCACAATGGTGGCGGCATCGATAAGTGCCATGGCCAGTTTGCCGATATCAGTAACCGTGAGGTTAAACAGTTCTACCTGTACGCCCCGTTCGGTCAGAGCGGCGGTCAGATGATCAACCATGATCCGGGTGCTGCCGTGCATGGAGATAAAGGGCAACACCACCAGATTCCTGGGGGGATGCAGTACCCAGTCACGATAGGCCTCAACAATCCAGTCCGGTTGATTGTAAACCTGGCCATGACTCGGGGCAATTATATCCACTGGAAGGTCAGCGAGTTTTTCCAGATTTTTGGAGATGACAGCACGAAAGGGCAGCATGATCTCGCCAAAATAGCGCTTAGCTGCTTCGTAGACCCGTGCCTGATCCTGCACATACAGCTCACTGGCAGCAATATGGGAACCGAAAAAATCGCAGCTGAATAAAATGCGGTCTTCCTCCAGATAGGAGACCATGGTTTCCGGCCAGTGAACCCAGGGGGTGTGAATAAAACGCAGTGTTTTGTCACCAAGGGAGAGAGTTTCTCCATCCGCCACCGTCACCAGGACCTCTTCAGCAAGATGGAGATGGTCCATAAGGAGTGTTTTTCCCCTTGGGGTGGTGAGGACCTTGGCGTTCGGATACCGTTCGAGCAGCAGAGGAATGGTTCCGGAATGATCTTGCTCTGTATGATGAGAAATGATGAAGTCGACCTTGGCAGTGTCCTGCAGTTGACTGAACAGCGTATCGGTCATGGCCGGATCAACGGCATCAAGCAGGGCTGTCTTCTCGCTCCCTTCGATCAGGTAGGCGTTATAGGAGGTACCGTCCGGTAGCGGGACAAGGGAATCAAAAAGACGACGGTCCCAATCGATTGCGCCCAGCCAGTAGATGTTTTCTTTGATCTTTCTTTTGTTCATAAAGCACCTCTTGTTGTAGGAAGAATATAAAAGATGAGTGGATAGTTCACTTTGCATCGATTGCCCATCATTTTCTCGGAAACGTTCTGCATGGACCAACAGCAGTTTGTCGTAACGGATTGCTGGTCAGGTGAGTTGGCTCCGGCAGTCTGCCAGCTGTTTTTTTAACGTCTTTTCTTTGTTCCAGCGGGCGGTGACATCCCGCATAACAGAAGCACATCCGTCAATTTCGCCGTTTTCATCACGCAGCAGAACAATACTGAACTCCAATGATATACGGGAACCGTCTTTGTGCATCCCCGGCGATGTCAGCAGGTCAGTGGTGTATTTTGTCCGGCCGGTGGCCATGACCCGGTAATAGCCGTCCCAATGGCGTGCCCGTAGATTTTCCGGAATAATGAGGTCAAGGGATTGCCCGACAGCTTCGGCAGCAGGGTAACCGAACATGTGTTCCGCCCCGGTGTTCCAATAGAGGATTTTACCTTCCCGATCGGTAACAAGTATTGCATCGGGGGAGGCCTCGATCAGTTGTTGGAGTTGTCTGTCCATATCGTTTCCTCGGGATGAGCTTGAAGGTTAGAGATGTGCAGCCTTAGGGAAAAGGATATTGTTTTCAAGGTGCACGTGTTTGTGAAGATCTTCTTCAAACCCCATTAATTTCTGATAGGTTACCCGAAAGGTATTGCATGCGTCTTCAGGAATCGCAAAGTTTTTAGCAAGATGACGGATTGTATGGACAGCATCACCGATCTCTTCATGCTCTTGATAGAGATTTGTGAGAGAGGTGCGGATGATCTGCTGATCCGTTGTATCAGGTGTCAGACCGGCTGTCCGAGCAGCTTCAGCCCGTTTAACAGCCGGGAAAAAAACCTCTTCCTCTTCTTTGAGATGGATTGCCATGTCAGCGGCTACTTTTGCAAAAAGTGCCGCTATTTCAATTAATTCCTGGTGGTTTTTTCCATGGACCGCTGCGGTTTTTTGGGCATAGGCAACGATTTGATCATCATTTTCTTTCAGGTACACATGATGGGTGTTAACGATATAATCAGCCAGAAAGGAAAGTGACCATGCCCCGTAATTCGGGCTTCGCTCCCCGGATTTTTGTTGGACGGCTTGCAGCTCCTGAATAATCTGATCGATATCCAATCCCTTTTCAGCACAGATTGTGGCCAGCGGTATATTGCCGCCACAGCAAAAATCGATGTCATGGGCGGTGAAAACCTGGGCAGTCCTGTAATCGGCTGTAACGATTTCACCCACCGTTGCTTTTTCGAGAGTAGAAGGTTCCATAAGCAGTTCCTGATAGAGTGGTGAGACGACGATGTTTCCCCTGCCGGACGAGTTCAATCCGGCAAGGAGAAACACTGCCGGTTTTTGTCAAGGAGCAATCATACCCAGAATTCCGGATACCGGCGTGACTTGATCATATTGTTGAAGATCAGGGCCGTTACTAATATGATGCCTGCTCCAAGGGCCGTTGGCACCAGCACATAAAAGTAGCCTAACCGATGAATACTGTCGCCACCGATGACCGCAATAAGTGCGGTTGCTCCTCCAGGAGGATGCAGGGTCTTCGTAAGGTGCATCAGGGCAATTGAAGTTGAGACGGCAATGGCAGCAGCGAGCCAGAGAGAGGAGCCAAACCACTGGCATGCCGCCACCCCCACAAAGGCCGAGAGGATATGACCGCCGACAAGGTTTCTGGGCTGTGCCAACGGGCTGCGAACAGCACCGTACACCAAAACAGCCGAAGCACCGAATGAACCGATAAGCAGCGTCAGGCTGTGCTGGTCGATAAAACGATAATGCAGAAACGCTATGGCCGCCATACCAAAAAAGCTGCCCAGCCAAGACCAACCCATTTCGGCAAAGCTCACCATGGGCGGGCTTTGTGTCCTGCCTTTCATCTTCTGCCAAAACGTCATGTCAGGCCTCCAAAGGGTGTACAGTATGACTGGACGAGATCGGTCCGTGTTACAAAACCAATCGGGCGGCCATCAGTATCAACGATCGGGAGCCGATTGATCTCTTTTTCGACAAACAGGGCTGAAATAGCATTCACCGTGATATCCGGTGTTGCGGTGATCGGCGGAGCACTCATGATTTCTGCTACAACATGGTTTTTCAGAGTCATGGCCATGCATCCCCTGTTCATGAGACAGTGTGCCACGATATGCATAAAATTGGTGGGTTTGTCGACCCCCATTCTGGTAAGAAAATCTTTTTCTGACAGAACTCCGACAACGACGCCCTGTTCGTTGATGACAGGAGCACCTGTAAAGCATTTTTCAGCAAGAAACTTTGCCGCCTGCACAAGATCCATGTCCGAACGCAAACAGTGAACTGTCTTTGTCATGATATCCTGTGCTGTACGCGCCTCCATGATGCGCCGCAGGGCATGGATATAGGCGATACGGAACACCTCTTTGAAATCACCCGGCGTGATGTCGATATATCCCTCCATCTCCTTCATGGCGGCAATAACGTCGGCATCAGAGAGGTCAACGGTGGTACAACAGGCTATGTTTGAAGGTGTCATTACGTGCAGGTCCTGTGGTTGTGATTGTGGAAACCCGTTTGACAAAAAACAGAAAAACAAATCGTTGTCTAACCTGGTCTGTATCCGGAACTCACATATTTAAAGCGAGGTCAAGAAAGTTTTATCTTCTGCAATGGGGCGGAAACGTTTGCCGGAAAAAGATGTGCGTTTCCTGCCATAAAAAATGACCGATAGTTATCGGTCCCGCAGACGTTGATGATCAAGAACAAATATGGTTTTCCCTTCCACTCGAATCAACCCCTCTTCATACATTTTATTGAAGATGCGCGATAAGGTTTCCGATGTCGCTCCCAGGAGATTGGCAAGTTGACCTTTTGGAATATCAAGGGTCACCCATTCCTGATTGTTCTGCTCTTCCATAAGGAAAAAAAGGTACGAGGCCAGCCGGCCGGGTACTTCTTTTAACGAGAGGTTTTCGATCTGGGCGGCAAAGCGCCGCAGGCGAAGGGCAAGAACAGCGAGCATGTTAAAGGCGAGCGATGGAGTGGCGGTGATGAGGTTGATAAACTCGGTACGTGGGAAAAACAACAGGTCCGTTGAGGTGAGCGCCTCGGCATTGGCAGGGAATGGGGTACCGTGAAAGACCGGCACCTCACCGAATGGCTCACCAGGGCCGAAGATATGTAAAATCTGCTCCTTGCCGTCAAATGAGGTTTTAAAGATTTTTACCTTGCCACTGGCCACCATATAAAAGCCGAGCCCAGGGTCTCCTTCAAAGAAAATAGGCGCCCCCTTGACAACATGTCTCTTTATGGCAAGCTTCTCAATTTCTGCGAGCTGTTCCGGAGGTAGGCCGTCAAAGAGCAGACTGTGAGCAATGATCTTCCGGGTACTGTTCATTGTTTAAATTGATCCTTTTTGACTTAGATCAAGGAAAGTTTTCAAATTATCGTTAAATTGACAGCATACTACCGAGGAACACGGTCAAAAACGACATAAATAATTACACAAGGGAGGTTCATCATGTTTTGCAATCAGTGTGAGCAGACCGCCAAGGGGTCTGGATGTACGGTGATTGGTGTTTGCGGGAAGAATGAAGAGGTTGCCGATCTTCAGGATCTTCTGATCTATGCGATGCAGGGTTTGGCTCTGTATGCCCAGGAGGGTCGGCGGCTTGGTATTGTTGACGGGGCCACGGATCATTTCACCTTTGAGGCGATCTTTTCGACTTTAACCAACGTTGATTTTGATCCTGATCGTTTTGTTCTTCTGATCAAACGTGCGGTTGAGCTGCGTGAGGCCATGAAGGCCAAGGTGGCGGTTGCGGGCGGCAAGACCGATTTTACCGAAGCTCCGGCCTCTTTCATTCCCACAGGTGATGTTGCGGAGTTGACCGCTCAGGGCAAGGCCCTCAACCTGATCGAAAATCTCGATACCGACGACAATATCCGTTCCCTTAAACAGACACTGCTCTATGGTCTTAAGGGGATTGCCGCCTATGCTGATCATGCAGCTATACTCGGCAAGACCGATCCTGCTGTTGCCGCCTTCTGCTATGAGGCCCTGAGTATGCTGCTTGTTGGCGGTCTGAGCGTTGAGGCGTGCGTTCCCATGGTCATGAAGGCCGGTGAGATCAACCTCAAGGCCATGGAGTTACTGGATGCGGGCAATACCGGTGCCTATGGTCATCCGGTTCCCACTTCGGTGCCGTTGGGTCATCGCAAGAACAAATGTATTCTTATCACCGGTCATGATCTGCATGATCTTGAGCTGCTTTTGAAGCAGACCGAGGGCAAGGGGATCGACATCTATACCCATGGGGAGATGCTGCCCTGCCACGGGTATCCGGAGCTGAAGAAGTATCCGCACTTCTATGGTCATTTCGGGACGGCCTGGCAGAATCAGCAAAAAGAGTTTCCGACCTTTCCCGGACCGATCCTGTTCACCACCAACTGTATCCAGAAACCGCGTGACGACTACAAAGATCGTGTATTCACCAACGGACTGGTGGGTTGGCCGGGAGTCAAGCACATCATCAACAAGGATTATTCAGCCGTGGTGGAGATGGCCCTGGCCATGCCCGGTTTTACCGATGACGTTGACAACGGTTCAGTGATGGTTGGTTTTGCCCGCAATGCTGTTTTGGGTGTGGCCGACAAGGTGATCGAGGCAGTGAAATCAAAGGCCATCCGTCATTTTTTCCTGGTTGGCGGTTGTGACGGTGCCAAGCCCGGGCGTGACTACTTCACCCGTTTTGTTGAGCAGGTTCCCAGTGACTGCGTTGTACTGACACTGGCCTGCGGCAAGTTTCGTTTTTTTGACAAGCAGCTTGGTGATATCGGCGGTATTCCGCGTCTGCTTGATGTTGGTCAGTGTAACGATGCCTACTCTGCGATCCAGATCGCGGTGGCCCTGGCCCAGGCGTTTGACTGTGAGGTCAACGACCTGCCTCTGTCCATGATCATCTCCTGGTATGAGCAGAAGGCGGTGGCTGTTCTGCTGACGCTGCTGTATCTGGGTATCAAGGACATCCGTCTTGGACCGTCGCTGCCGGCCTTTGTCAGCCCGGCGGTGCTTGAGTTTCTGGTCAACACCTTTGATATCAAACCGATCGACACACCGGAAAACGACCTCAAAACCATTCTGGGATAAACGCGTTTCAGACAAACAGTGTTGCACCTCCCGGTTGCCTGGCTCTGTGTAACCGGGAGGTTTTTTAAATGAACCATGGAAGACAATCACAAGACATATCTCGTGCTCCCTCAATTTGATGCTGGTTTGCTGAGTCCTGAAGACCTGGAACATCTGGCCGCCCTGGCACAAAAGTACAGGGTGCCGAAAACAAAGATCACGGGTGCGCAACGCGTGGCCTTTTTAGGGATGGAACCGGAAGCCCTGGAGGCCCTGCGCAAGGAACTGCGTCTTCCTGATACATTGCCGCACAAACGCGGACAGTTGCATTATGTGCAGGCCTGCCCCGGCAGTACCTGGTGCCGTTACGGGCATCGGGACGCTTTGGGGTTAAGTGAGCGCATCAAAACAATCGACCTGGCAGGCCCTTTACCGGCTAAAGTCAAGGTCGGCATATCCGGTTGTCGCTTTAACTGCTGCGAATCGTGGATGCGTGATGTCGGGCTCACCGGAGAAAGTAGAGGGTGGCGATTGATTTTTGGCGGGAACGCCGCCGGCCGGCCACGTATCGGAGATGTGGTTGCACAGGAATTGACTGATGATGAGGCGGTGACTTTGGTAACGAGGACACTCAACTACTATATTCGCGAGGCCAGGTTCAAGACCAGGTCCGCCCGGTTTGTGGAACGGTTGGGCATTGAGACGTTGAAAAAGGCGGTTCTCGGTTGATGGACAACTATACGGTTAAAAGTAGATAGTATGAAAGTATTGCGAAAAATTATAAAGATAGATGAAGAATTGTGCGATGGATGCGGGCTCTGTGTTCCGGATTGCGCTGAAGGCTCCTTACAGATCATCAACGGCAAGGCCCGTTTAGTGGCGGATAACCTCTGTGATGGTCTGGGCGCCTGCCTGGGATCGTGTCCGACCGGGGCTTTGCAGATTATAGAGCGGGAAGCCGATGCGTTTGATGAAGAGGCCGTGGAGCACTATCTCGCAGCGCAGCAGGAACAAAAGATCGATTCTGTACTCCCGCAAGGTTCGGGCTGCCCATCAGCGCAGTTACAGACGTTTGCACCGCTGACACCCTGCCAGGCCGCCAACGCACCCAGTCTGCAAACCGGTTCTGCGCTGTCACACTGGCCGGTCCAGATCCGGCTTATCCCACCAACAGCGCCGTTTCTGGACAACTGTGATCTCCTGGTCGCTGCAGACTGTACAGCCGTTGCTTATGCCGGTTTGCAGAAAGATTTCATCACCGGTCGGGTGGTGATGATGGGGTGCCCGAAGTTTGATGATCAAGAGCTCTATGTTCAGCGGTTCATTGAGATTTTTCGCACACGAAAACTCAATTCGTTGACCATTTTGATCATGGAAGTGCCTTGCTGTCATTCCATGCTGCAGATCATCAGAACAGCCCTGGCCGCAGTTAAACCCGATTTTCCGATACGTCAGGTGATTGTTTCCACACACGGCGAGATCAAGGGGGAATCGACCTGGTAACTCTTTCGGACAGAAACGGGCCTGCTGATCTGCTCGGAACTGTTTGGTTTCTCACCTTTTGGATAGAGCCTTGAGGTAGAATCTGAGCAGCTGCATGTCTTTGAAACCGGGGTGTTGCCAAACCCCGGTCGTGCTGTATGTATGTGGCTGGAAGTCTGGATGGATCCCTTTCGCACACTTTGTTTTTGTATCTTTTTAAGGTGACAGTGTCATGAAGAGCAATCTCACGCTGATCGGGATGCCGGGGGCCGGAAAGAGTACGGTCGGCATCATCCTTGCTAAGAACTTGTCACTGGGATTTATTGACACCGACGTACTCATCCAGATCAATCGGCAGAAGTCTTTGCAACAGATCCTTGACGACAGCGGTCATCTTGTGCTGCGAGCCATTGAAGAGGAGGAGATCCTCAAGCTCAATGTCAGCAACCATGTGATCGCCACCGGTGGCAGTGCCGCCTACAGTGAAAAGGCCATGGCTCATCTCAAGGCGATGTCGACCGTTATCTTTCTTGATGTCTCGTTCCAGGAAATCAAACGTCGTATCCGTAACTTTGACTCACGTGGCATTGCCAAGGCTGGAAATCAGACATTCCAGGAACTCTACGATGAGCGCCAGATACTGTACCGGAAGCATGCGGAGCTG
Organism: Desulfobulbus oligotrophicus; assembly: GCF_016446285.1. Lineage (NCBI taxonomy): Bacteria > Pseudomonadati > Thermodesulfobacteriota > Desulfobulbia > Desulfobulbales > Desulfobulbaceae > Desulfobulbus > Desulfobulbus oligotrophicus. The sequence goes on along the minus strand of NZ_CP054140.1, from coordinate 2,876,615 downwards.
ATCGTAGACTGTGACGGTATGGACCAGGAAGAGGTTGCCGGGTACATCGCCCGGGCGATTGGCCGTTAAGGGCTATAGCGTTAAGGCATCGGCAGCATCGTTCACCTGAAATCATCTGGTTCAGGCCCACCCGGGTGTAGTGTGTACTTTCACCGTCTGGTTTTTCTTCTGATCCGGCTGATCACTTCTTCTTAAAAGCATCGCTCATCCCGAATTCAATCGGCACCCAGGCATAGCTCTCCACACCATCGGCACGGACACGGCCGATGCCGGGGAAGGGGAGGTGCATGCCTGCCACCAGAATCTGAGTGGTCGATGTATCGCGCAGCAGTGCTTTGCGGGTGGCTTTGGCCTGTTTGGGATCGACATCAAAGTCAATGGAGACATCAGGCCGGCTGAACTGAACTGCGTGCGAATGTACAATATCTCCCCAGATCAGGAGTTGCCGGCCATCAGACTCTACCTTGAAGGCGGTATGGCCCGGTGTATGGCCTTCAGTCTTGACTGCCAGTATTCCCGGAACTATCGGGCCATAGTCAAACGTTTTCCACCGGTCTGAGCGCAGATAAGGTGCTGCAGTCTCCTGTGCAATTTTGAAAAAGGCTCGTGCTTTTTCGGGTGCTGCTGCTGCCTGCTGTCCGGACAACCAGTAGTCATGTTCAGCCTGTGCAACCCGGATCGTTGCTTGGGGAAAGAGCGGCGTGCCGGCTGTATCGGTCAGCCCGCCCACATGATCGCCGTGCAGATGGGTGAGAAGCACTGTGTCCACCTGGGCAGTGTCATACCCGGCGGCCTGCAGGTTGGTGATCGTCCTGCCAAGGCCAGGGCCAAAGAGTTGTCCTCCACCGGTGTCCACCAGAATGAGGTGCGTGCCGGTATTGATCAGATAGGCGTTGACAGCGGTTTGCATCTTGGGATTGCCGACAAACATCCGGGCCAGGAGCTGGTCGATCTCTTCCGGTTTGGCGTGGTGGAGCAGGCCCTTATCCAGTTCAGTTGCGCCATCATACAGGGCAGTGACCTCAAACTGACCGAGCTGCATCCGGTAATACCCGGGAACCTGTGTCAGAATTTGAGGCGCCTGTGCCTGGCAGACGGACAGAAAGCAGAAGATAAAGAGTGGTATCAGTACAAGATGATGGAGGCGGGACAGCATGGCAAAGCTCCTTGGTGTATGACGGTTTGCAGAGGACCTGGAGTTGACTGAACCTGACTGTTCCTGATACGTTGGTTAAGGTCAGCGGACAATAAATCCAAGCGCTTTTAAATCCTTGGCCCAGGGTGCCCATGGCCCGGTCATGAAGGATGCGGTCATCTCTGTAGAATTAAAGAGAACAGTGGCATCCTGGTCAAGATGGCATTTGCGATCATAGTTGGTATGGCTGATGCGCAACTGCCAGATATTATCAGTGCTCGGGAGCACCTCTTCAACGTAGACAGGGTGGCCGGTGGGCATGCCGCGGCGGGCGTTTCTGTCCAGCACCAGGACCGATCCGGCAACCGGCTCGAAAGTGGTGGCGCTGTTGTTTTTTGCGCAGGCAAACCACTGCACCGGGCTTGTATCCCCGAGCTTACACGTGTCAATACCGGTGCGACAGCGGGCATAGATCAAACTCTGTGGTTGGCAGCGACTGGTGGTTGTAACCATCCTGGTCACGGTCGTCATGGGCTTGGCAGTCGTGGCTGTTGCATCTTTTTTGGCGAGATGAGCAGCTGTGGCCGCTTTTTTTGCCGGAATGTGTTTTTTGATCATCCTGGTGGACGTTTTCCCCGGCTGTAAACGGTAACAGGAGGCCCGGTTGCGTTCACTTACAAGGACAGACTGTTTGGCTGCACTGATGGTGGTCTTTGGTTTGCCTGTAATCTTTGGTGCAGGGGTCCGGGGATGACTTTTGGCGGGGGGATCCGTCTGTACGGCCGCCGGTGGAGCCGTCTGCCGGGGTAACGGTTTGGAAGTGCTGCAACCGGAGAGACCAAGAGCAGCAATGATCAGCACTGTAGGGATAAGATGTAAGAGAGGCCGTACCATAACTGTACTCATCAAGAAGATTAGGCGGTGGAGCAGAGGCGACCATCGGCCAGGGTCAGACAGTGATCCATAGCCCCGGCCAGGCTCATGTTATGGGTGACCATGACCACTGCCAGGTGAAGATGATCACTCAGCTCCTGTAATAATTCAAAAACCCGCTGGCCGCTGGCGGCATCCAGGTTGCCGGTCGGTTCATCGGCAAGGAGCAGGGCCGGGCTCATAATGAGGGCGCGTGCCAGGGCAACACGCTGCTGTTCACCTCCGGACAGTTCGCCGCTGCGGTGTTCCAATCGCTTGGCCAGGCCGACCCGTTCAAGCAGTCCGACAGCCGCTTTTCGCAGCTCAGCGTGGGAGCGGCCATGAATGAGGCCGGGCATCATCACGTTCTCCAGGGCTGAAAATTCAGGAAGAAGGTGATGGAACTGGAAGATAAAGCCAAGGTGGCGGTTGCGGTGTTCAGCCAGATCAGACTCGTTTTTACCGCTCAATTCAACACCTTGAAACAGGAGTGTTCCGGAGTCCGCCGTGTCCAGGGTACCAAGGATCTGGAGCAGAGTGGTTTTCCCCGATCCGGAAGCGCCGACAATGGCGGTCATCTCACCGGGCTGCACGGTCAGGTTGACCTTGTTGAGTACAGTGATGGTGTCACGACCGCTCGGATAGGTTTTGCGCAGGTCCACAGCTTGGAGAAGCGGAGTGTCATTCATAACTGAGGGCCTCGGCAGGACGGATCCGCGATGCTTTCCACGATGGATAGAGTGTGGCGACCAGAGTGATGAGCAGAGCGGAGAGGGCGATAACCGTGACATCGAACGGTACCACTTTGATGGGCATGGTGGACATGGGATAGACGTTGCTCGGCAGTTCAATGATCTTGTACCGTTTGAGTAACGCACAGAGGCCAAGACCACTGAGCATACCCAGGAATGTGCCGACAAGCCCGATGAGCATGCCCTGATAGAAAAAGATACGCATGATGGCCCTGGTGGTGGCGCCCATGGATTTAAGGATGGCGATATCCCGGTTTTTTTCCATGACCATCATGATCAGGGCACTGATGATGTTGAGGGCAGCGACCAGGATAATCAAGTCCAGGGCAATAAAGATACCGAGTTTTTCCAGCTTAAGCGCTGCAAACAGGTTCTGGTTCAGTTGCATCCAGTCACGGACCGAATACTCGTGACCAAGCACCTGCTGGATGGCTGCGGCCGTTCGGTGCGCAGCATCGATGTCGTGTACCCGGATCTCAATACCGTGTACGCCCTGGCGCAGATCAGTGAGGCTGCGAGCGGTCTCCAGATTGACATATCCCATGGTGGAGTCGTACTCGAACATACCTGTTTCAAACAGGCCGGCCACCATGCAGGTGCGGATCTTGGGGAGCACACCCATGGGCGAAAGGGGGCCGTTGGGTGAGATCAGACGAACCTTGTCACCGAGTCCGACCCGAAGTTGCCGTGCCATGTCGATACCCATGACAATGGAGGGGATCTCGGTGGGCTTGTCAAGATCAGCCAATCTTCCGGCCACCATTTTTTTGTCGATACCGAGCACCTGCACGGCGCTGCCGGCATCAATGCCCCGCAGGACCAGGCCGGTGGACTGGGTCGCTGAGCTGATCAGGGCCTGCCCGTAGATGTAGGGAGTGGTTGCCTGGACGCCCTGGACTGTTTTTATGGATGCGGCGACCTCATCAGGCTTGGTGATGGTCGAGCCGAATCGCTGCACCAGGACGTGGGCATTCACGCCGATGATTTGATCACGCAGACCTTCAGTGAACCCGGTAAATACCGACAGGACAACGATGAGGGCCATGACACCGACAGCCACTCCGAGAATGGAAATCAAAGTGATCAGGGAGATGAATTTCTGCTTTCGTTTAGCCCGCAGGTACCGCAGGCTGACAAACCATTCAAAGGAGGCCATGGGTTTGGTCATTCACCGGTTTCCGGCTTCATCTGCGGAAAAAGGATAACATCACGAATGGAAGGTGCATCGGTCAACAGCATGACCAGTCGATCAATACCAATCCCTTCACCCGCCGCCGGCGGCATCCCGTACTCCAAAGCCCGGACATAATCGCGGTCCAGGACCGGATGGATTTCCTCATCATCGCCACGGCCGTCGATCTGCTTTTGAAAGCGCTGCAGCTGATCGACGGGGTCATTAAGTTCGGAAAAGGCATTGGCAATTTCCCGGCCGGTGATAAACAGTTCAAACCGGTCCGTAACCGTCGGGTCGTCATCGTTACGCCTGGCCAGTGGTGAAACTTCAGTCGGATAGGAGGTGATAAAGGTCGGATTGATCAGCTGTTCTTCAACCAGGAGTTCAAACAGTTCGGTTTTTGCTTTACCCGGACCAGCGCCGGGAGGCAGCTCAATACCTTTTTTTGTGGCGAGCGCTCTGACTGCCGTATCATCCTTGAGCACGGCGGGATCAATACCGGCGATTTTTTCCAGGGCCTCTTCCATGGTTAAACGTTGCCAGGGGGGAGCGAGGTTAACCGGTATTCCCTGGTAGGTGATGTCCAGCGTGCCGGTGATCTCATGGGCCAGCCAGGAGATCATTTCCTCTGTCAGATCCATGAGATCATGGTAGCTTGAGTAGGCCTGATAGAACTCCAGCATGGTGAACTCCGGGTTGTGCCGGGTGGACAATCCTTCGTTCCGGAAGTTACGGTTGATTTCGAACACTTTTTCAAACCCGCCCACCAGGAGTCGTTTCAGATAGAGTTCCGGGGCAATACGTAAGTAGAGATCGGTATCCAGGGCATTGTGATGGGTGCGGAAAGGTTTGGCCGTGGCGCCGCCGGGCACCGGCTGCATCATAGGCGTCTCAACCTCCATAAAGCCACGGTTGCTCAGAAACTCACGGATGAGACGGATGATTTCAACCCGTTTTTTAAAAATATCACGACTCTCCGGGTTGACAATCAGATCGAGGTACCGTTGCCGGTAGCGGGTTTCAATGTCAGTCAAGCCATGGAATTTCTCCGGTAATGGGCGCAGCGATTTGGTGATCAGCTGCATTGTCAGGGCTTCCAGCGAAAGCTCACCGGTTTTGGTTTTGAATAACTCGCCTTCAACACCAACGATGTCACCGATATCCCATTTTTTAAAGAGGTTGAACTGTTCTTCACCAAGCAGGTCCCTGCGCGCATAGACCTGAATGCGCCCTGAGGCGTCCTGCAGGTGAAAGAAGGCGGCCTTGCCGAACTTGCGCATCGACATGATCCGGCCGGCCACCCGGTGAGGTGTTTCAGATTCAGCACGGCACTCCGCAGCCAGGCAAACTCCCAGGGGAAGGATGCCGGCAACAGGGGTCGGGTTTTTAAAGGTATTGTTAAAAAGTTTAACCCCGGACTGCGCCAGGGTTTCGGCTTTTTCGCGTCGTTGCTTGAGGAGGTTGCTTGTTGTTTCCATCAGGGTGTCGGCAAGAATGATAGGGAAGCTTCTCTGGATTGCACAGTGCAGCGCAGATTTAAATGAAGACTATACATTGACAGGATGATTAATGAATAAACAAAATTAGATAGTATGTACCGCAACCGATGTCAATTCCTTTCAAGTAGCCCTATGGATTCGATGTGATGTGTCTGCGGAAACATGTCGACCGGCATGAGGCGGGTCAGCCGATACCCGTCAGCGGTGATCCGGGCAAGATCGCGTGCCAGGGTGGCCGGATCACAGGAGATAGTGATGATGTGTTTTGGCGCAAGCCCGGCTGCCAGCAGGGATGCAGCCCTGCCCAGACCCCGGCGGGGCGGGTCGCAGAGAATACAGTCAAAAAATTCTTTTTGCTGCACAAGTGTTTGCAGGTAGCGTTCCACATCGGCGGCAACAAACCTGGTTGTGGTTAATCCGCAGTTTCTGCTGTTTTCCTCAGCATAATGAACACTTCGACGATTATGTTCGACTCCGACCACCCTGGCGCCCTGGAGAGCTATCGGAACGGTAAAGTTGCCGATGCCGCAAAACAGATCCAGAACAGTTGATGCAGAGGGGTATTGCGGTAAAAAATCAACAGCAAGCTGCACCAGCTGAGCATTCTGGGCACAGTTTGTCTGGAAGAAACAGCGGTGATCCCAGGCCAGACGATAGTCGCGTCCATGCTGGGAGAAGCGTTGTGATAACGGGATGGAGGGAGAAGTCTTGTGCTGGTGGTGGATAAGGCTTACATCGGCAAGGGCAGCCATCTGATCCTGAAGACGATGGTCCATGGAGATGCCGTGATGCGGGTGGAGGATCAGCATGACCTGATCATTTTCCGGACTCTGGATGATCTCAACGGCCTTGACCTGTCCGCTCAATCGTTTGGGCCAGTCACTGGCAGCGATCTTGGCGAGCACCCGGTTGATCGGTTCTGTGGCCAGCAGACAGCGCTGGATCGGTACCACGGTGTTCGTGGCAACCTGATGAAATCCCAGATTGCCTGACTGGTCAAGGTGCAGGCGCAGGCGAAAACGATACCCCAGTGATTCGGGGGAGGCCAGTGTGGGGGAGGATTCGCTGGGAAGCGGCAGACGGGCCCGTTCAAGTGATTCATTAAGAATGGCATGCTTGATCGCCAGCTGGGCAGGGTAGGCAGCGTGCTGGAAGTTGCAGCCGCCGCAACGTCCATAGTAGGGACAGGGCGGTTGTCTTCGATCAGGTGATGTCTCGTTGATCTGGACAATTTCCGCCTCAACATACCCCCGGCGTAGCTGGGTGACGCGGACACGGAGGGATTCACCCGGCAGAGTACCTGCCACAAGCACGACCTGACCGTTGGCCAGTCTGCCGAGCCCCTTGCCGCCGGCAACAATCTTTTCAATGATGACGGTTTGTTCCATTTGCGCATAATAGCCATTTGTTGCTAGTATGCTCAAGAAATGATTGCATGATTTATTTTTTTGATAATGAAATCGAGGTGTGGGTGTGCAGGGCAAAGCCAGGGTGTTGATCGTTGACGATGAACGGGTACACCGATTCATGTTAAGTTCACTGTTTGAGGAGTGGGGGTGGGAAGCTCAGGAGGCGGATGACGGATCCACTGCTGTTCTGGCTGTTGAACAGGGGCCTTTTGATGCAATTCTCATGGATGTGCGTATGACGGTCATGGACGGTATGGAGGCCCTGAAACGTATCCATGCGATTAATCCGGCTATTCCGGTTGTTATTATGACAGCCTACTCGTCGGTGGACTCTGCCGTGGCTGCCATCAAGCAGGGCGCACATGATTATCTGACCAAGCCGCTTGACTTTGACCGGCTCCGCACAACCCTGGAAGTGGCCATGGGCCATCGTCAACAGGACAGTGAGACAGTGGATTTTGGCCGGCCTTTTGGTAATGACGGCAGAATTATCGGGAAGTCAGCCCCCATGCAGGCCCTCTGGGAAATGATTGTGCATGTTGCCCCCACAGAGGCCACTGTCCTGATCAACGGTGAATCAGGGACAGGTAAGGAGCTGGTAGCAGCGGCTTTGCATCATCAGAGTCAGCGAAACAAGGGGCCTTTTATCAAGGTGAACTGTGCGGCCCTGGCTGAGACACTTTTGGAATCTGAACTTTTCGGCCATGAACGAGGGGCTTTTACCGGTGCTGATCGAAGGCGTGAGGGCCGGTTTGTTCAGGCTCATGGCGGTACTCTTTTTCTCGACGAGATTGGCGAAACGTCACCGGCCATGCAGGCAAAGCTGCTCAGGGTTCTTCAGGAACATGAGTTGCAACGGGTCGGCGGGCAGGAGACCATTCAGGTTGATGTGAGAATTCTTGCGGCAACCAATCGCGATCTGGAAGAAGAGGTGGCAGCAGGTCGTTTCCGTGAAGATCTGTACTATCGCCTCAACGTTGTCGAGCTGGAGGTACCGCCGCTCCGTGAACGGCAGGGCGACATTCCCCTGTTGGCAAACTATTTTCTTTGTAAATTCTCGGAAAAAAATGGGCGGGCAGTCAGTGGCATCACACCGGACTGCATGGACGTCTTCAATCGGTATCCCTGGCCCGGGAATGTGCGTGAGCTGGAACATTCAATCGAGCGTGGCGTGATTCTGATGCGTGGTGACTATCTGGACCTGGATGCACTGCCCGCAGCAATCCAGCGATGGGCTGGTCTTAATGCACCAAAAGAGACCGAGGAGCCGTCCACTTTAAAAGAAGCAGAGAAGATGCTCATCCTTAAAACACTTGAAGAGACCGGCGGTAATCGGAGCGAAGCTGCCCGGCGTCTGCAAATTACCCGGAAGACCCTCTTGAACAAGATTAAAAGTTATAATATAAGTTGATGTGAAAAATTCCTACCTGCACCAGCTTCACAGGTCATGATCAACAGTTTTTTTCAGGAGCGTCTTGTGCGCTGTCACTCTTCTCATCATCGTTTTTTATGATACGATCATCAGCCCTGTTGCAGGCCGCGTATACTGTCTGTCGCTATTTGATTTCCGAACGGGACCTGCCGACGCTGCTGCAGGGCATCTGTGATCGTCTCGTCGGACCGGCAACCTATCAGACGACCCTGCTGGTTTTGCTCGATCAGACCGCCGGCGGCATGATCTCTGCAGAAACCGGGTTTGATAAGGACCAGGTGGCTGCGATCATGGCCCGGTTGCGTGACGGGCAACTGCCTGCCTGTGGTGTTCGGGCGCTGGCATCGGAAGTATATGAAGCGATACCCTGCGAAGATGCCGGCTGCTGGTTCTGCACGCCTGCCGAGAGGCAGGAACCGGCTCGGTCTTTGTGTGTAGCGCTGCCTTGCAGCTCTACCCTTTCCGGATTCATGATTGTCCAGTTGCCGTCCGAAAGAGAGATCGTGGCGGGCGAGGATGATATCTTAACGGATCTGGCTGAGACAATCTCCCAGGCCCTGCGCCAGCTGTTTGTTTTTGAAGAGGTCACCTTCAATGCCCAGGAGCTGCGTTTAGCTGAAGAACGGTATGAACTGGCGCTGCATGCCTCTCAGGCCGGTCTATGGGACTGGAATATCAAGACCGGTGAGATGTACACCAGTCCGGACCAGTGGGAATTGCTGGACTATAGAGACAACGATGCATCAGCTGACTCGTCTCGTCGAACGATCCATCCGGATGACCGTGAACAGGTACTCAAGGTGCTGAACGAACATCTGAGCGGTACCACTGAAGAGTATCGGATCGAGTATCGGGTGCAGGGGGAAGACGGTGAGCTGGCCTGGTTTCTGGATCGTGGCCAGGTGGTGGAACGTGATGCCAATAATATGCCGGTACGGATGACCGGGACACACCAGAATATCACCCTGCAGAAACGACAGGATCAGGCCTTGCAGGCTGTGCAGCAACAGCTGCACGACGCCCTTGATGTTGAACGGAACTTTCTGCAGACTGTTATAGACAGTGCCGGTGATCCGGTTATGGTGATTGATCTTGATTTCACACTGCTGCTGATCAATCAGGCGGCTGCACACCTGGTGCGGCATGCCGGTGCAACGGGTGAACTGGCCGGGCAGAAGTGTCACCATCTGTTCTGCAATGCCGCTGTCCCCTGTCATGACGAACGTTTTCCCTGTCCGGTTCTTGAGGTTCGGAATCGGCAACGTTCGGTCAAGCTGACGCATAATCCTTATCATGGCAACAGCGTCAACAACACCTTTGAGCTGGAAATTTCACCCCTGCGGAACAGTCAGGGAGCAATTTACGGTATCATTGAGGTTGCCCGGGATGTAACCGATTACCTGCGCATCGAGAAAGAGTTGCGTGACAGTCAGTCCCATCTTTATCGTCTTGCGCACCACGACACCTTAACCGGTCTCCCCAACCGGTTGTTGTTTCGTGATCGTCTTGCCAAGGCCATCAGCATAGCCGAACGAAACCGAACCGGGGTGGCAGTGCTTTTTCTTGACCTTGATCATTTCAAGCAGATCAATGACACCTTGGGGCATGATGTCGGCGATGAACTGCTGGTCACCGTTGCCAGACGACTGCAGCGGCAATGCCGTCAGTCTGACACTGTGGCCCGGTTGGGCGGGGATGAATTTGTCTTTGTACTGGAGGCGGTGAGCAATCGACATGATGCAGCGATGATCGCTGAGAAGATCCTGACCGCTGTGAACACACCGGTACACGTCAAAGGCCATGAGCTGCATGTGACCACAAGCATAGGTGTTGCCCTGTTTCCGCACGATTCTTCCAGTTTGGATGGTGTGGTCAAATGTGCGGATATTGCACTGTATGCAGCCAAGGAGGTGGGGCGCAGTAACTTTCAGCTCTATCGCCCTGATATCGTTGCTAGCGGTCAACGGCCACAGATGGGGGTGCAGCAATTTCAGGAGGCCTTGACATCTCCCGGCTTCTGTCTGCAGTATCTTCCGCAAATGGATGTACAGAGCGGAACGCTGGTCGGCGTGAAAGCGGTGTTGCAGTGGGAACACCCCGACATGGGCTTGTTGCTGCCGAATGCCTTTTTGGCGGCTGCAGATGAGTGTGATATGCTTGCCGCTGTCAGCCGCTGGCAGTTGGAACGCGCGTGTCAGGCGATAGACTCTCTGCGTTCTCAGGGGATATCACCTGTTCCGTTCACTGTTGCCGTTACTGCCCGTCAACTGCGACACGCCGGATTTTTTTCTATGTTTGCGGAGCTCATGACCAGCTATCCCGGTGTTGCCAAAGAGCTGATTGTTGAGATTCCGGACACAGCCATGACCGAGATCGGTGCACAGGTGCGGGAAGAGCTTGTTCGGGCTGCTGATCTCGGCCTGGGATTGGCGATCAGGGGGTTTGATGAAGATGGTTGTTCTGTGGCCTGTCTGCCGAGGATACCTATCAGGCGCCTGGTGATCAGGCGTCGATGTCTGAGTGATATCTGCAATGCTCCACCCGGGGGGGCACAATCTCTGTTAGCGGTTATTATTGCTTTAGGACGGGTTTTAAAGGTGCCGATACTTGCCGATGGGGTCGAGCGGAAAGAACAGCTTGATATGCTTCGCACCCATGGTTGCGATTTGGGACAGGGACCGTATTGGGGCGTGCCATGTCCTGAAAAACAACTGCTGGCCTTGTGCCGTGATCGTGCATAGAGGTCGTTGACGATGCTTCCCCGCTGTGGTAAGACCGCGATTTGTTTTTTTAAAATTATCACTGCGTATGCGGTGTTTCGGGCATACCAACTAAAATCTTCTGTTTGTTGAAGAGTACAGTCTGACTGAAAAAAATGCGTACAGATATTTTACATATAGGTGCCGGCGAACTGAACTATGAGATTCGTAATATTGTCGGCGTCGGTGAAAAACTCCAGAAAATGGGTGTCCAGATTAACTGGGAGAACATCGGAGATCCGATCACCAAGGGTGAAAAGATTCCGGAATGGATGAAAGATATCGTGGCTGAGGCGGTGCGCGAGGATGCAACCTATGCCTACAGCCCGACAAGAGGATTGCTGGCGACACGAGAGTTTGTGGCATCCTGTACAAACAGTCTCGGCGGTGTGCAGATTGATGCCGATGATGTCATCTTTTTTAATGGTTTAGGTGACGCCATTTCCAAAGTGTATGGACTCCTCAGGCCACCTGCACGGGTTCTGGTACCGACTCCGAGTTATACGACCCACAGTTCGGCTGAAGCCGCCCATGCAAGTGATCGACCGGTTACCTACATTCTCGATCCCAACCATCTCTGGTATCCGGATCTTGAGGACATTGAAAACCATGTTAAATATAACCCGGCTGTGGCCGGTATCCTGGTGATCAATCCCGATAACCCGACCGGTGCCGTGTATCCGGCGGACGTGATGCGGGCGATTGTCGAGATCTGTGAAAAGAACGACCTGTTCATCATCTGTGATGAGATCTATCAGAATATGACGTACAACGGAACAGGCTCCGCTCCTCTGTGCACCGTGATCGGCAACAAGGTGCCGGCAATCTGTATGCGCGGTATTTCGAAGGAGATGCCCTGGCCGGGGAGTCGTTGCGGGTGGATAGAGGTCTACAACCGCCGCCGGGATCCGATGTTCGCCACCTACGTGCAGTCGATCCTTGACGCCAAGATGCTGGAAGTGTGTTCAACCACACTACCGCAGGTGGTACTGCCCAGAATTAAATCCCATCCTGAGTACACTGTACACCTTAAAAACCGGATCAAACGGTATGAGCGCTATTCAAACCTTGCCTATGATATCCTGAAAAACGTCAAAGGACTGCTGGTGAATCGCACCAACGGGGCCTTTTATATGAGTGCGGTCTTTGAGGAAGGGGTGCTCAATCATAAACAGATTCTGCCGATTATGGATACCGAGGTACGGGAGACCGTGGAGCAGCTTGTTGCCGGATCGAATGTTCAACCTGACAAGCGGTTTGTGTATTACCTGTTGGCAGCCACCGGGATCTGCGTCGTCCCACTTTCCTCTTTTGCCACCGAATTACAAGGATTTCGTATCACTCTGCTTGAGCAGAACGAAGAGGACTTTGTCCGGATATTTCAAACAATTGCCAGCAGCATTCAAAGCTACATCAACTCACATCCGATCTGCCGGTATTGCGGGTAATCACTTTTTTCCGGCTTGAACGCTTCTTGCTCATCGCAACCGCTGTAGTGATCCTGCAGCGGTCCCCGTTGTTTTCTCGTTGTTTTTTCTAGCAAATTTTCCCGTGTTTTCCCTGGTAAATCCCTGTCCGGTTCCCTTGACACCCGATTTTGCCATACTTATTGTTCGCACCAGATTTGATTGATGTGCACGAAGCCGTCAAAGCTGACAGCTGAAAACCGGTGGGGTTTAAACCGTACAGGTATGGAACCTGTCAGTAGAAATACGAACAAGGGAGCTTAGAGTGGGAGACGAGGTAAAACATCAGGAGTTTGGCAGCGAACAGCCTGCGACGAGCGAGACATACGAAGAGGCGGAGAAAGAGACGAAAGGAGCGGCAGCTGAAGAGAATCAGGCAACTGAAATCGAAACCATGCAACGGGAACTGGCCGAGACACGTGACCAGCTGATGCGGGTCGCTGCTGAATTCGAGAATTTTAAAAAACGGATGGAACGGGAGAAAAACAAGCTGCTTAAGTATGCAGAGGAGAATCTCCTTCGTGACCTGCTGACCACGGTGGACAATCTGGACCGGGCTGTGGAGCAGGGCAATGTAGCAATCTCCGATGGTGAGGATGTCCGATTGCAGGCCATGCTTGAAGGGGTGGAGTTGACCCGGAAAGGGTTGGTCAGTACCCTGGAACGATACGGCGTTGAACCAATTGAGGCCATTGGGCGAGCTTTTAATCCTGACGAGCATGATGCACTGACCATGGAAGCGAGCGCTGAGATGCCGGCCAACCATGTGATACGGGAATTTGCCCGTGGCTACCGTTTTAAGGACAGAGTGTTACGACATGCACAGGTTATTGTGTCCAGTGGTTCATGAAACAGCCCTTGACAGTCATTGGATTATTCGCACAGTATCTGTTGCTGATGATAAAAAATGATCAGGCCTTTTTTTAGCCGAATTTATACTACAAAATGAGAGGAGATTGAAATCATGGGAAAAATAATAGGTATCGATTTAGGGACCACCAACTCTTGTGTGGCACTTATGGAGGGTGGAGACCCAAAGGTTATAGAAAATACCGAGGGAAACCGGACAACACCCTCCATTGTCGCCTTTTCCGACAGCGGGGAGCGGTTGGTTGGTCAGATTGCCAAAAGGCAGGCGGTGACCAATCCCACGCGAACCCTTTTTGCCATTAAACGCCTCATCGGTCGTAAGTTCAGCGATCCAGAGGTGAAAAAGTCTATTGAGGTCAGTCCTTTTGCCATTGTTGAAGGCCCTGGTGGTGACGCTGTGGTTGAAGTGGAAGGAAAGACCTACACTGCTGCCGAGATTTCAGCCATGATTCTCGGCAAGATGAAGCAGACTGCCGAGGAGTATCTGGGTGAACCGGTCACTGACGCTGTGGTCACAGTGCCGGCCTACTTTAATGATGCCCAGCGGCAGGCCACCAAAGATGCCGGTAAAATTGCAGGTTTGAATGTACAGCGGATCATCAACGAGCCCACCGCAGCCTCTTTGGCCTACGGCCTTGATAAAAAAGGTGAAGAGAAAATTGCAGTTTTTGATCTGGGCGGCGGTACTTTCGACGTCTCCATCCTTGAGATCGGTGACGGCGTGTTCGAGGTTAAATCAACCAATGGCGACACCTTTCTCGGTGGTGAAGACTTTGATATTCGCATTGTCAACTGGTTGGCCGATGAGTTCAAGCGTGATCAGGGCATTGATTTGCGCAACGATAAGATGGCGTTGCAGCGGTTGAAAGAGGAGGCGGAAAAAGCCAAAAAGGAACTCTCCACCGCCATGGAAACCGATATCAACCTGCCGTTCATCACCGCAGATGCCAGCGGACCCAAACACCTGAACATGAAGCTCAGCCGGGCAAAACTTGAAGCGCTGGTTGAGGATCTGGTTGATCGTTGTGAGGGACCCTGCCGGACAGCGCTGAAGGATGCCGGTCTCAGCCCGGCCGACATTGATGAGGTTATCCTCGTGGGTGGTATGACCCGCATGCCGAAAGTGCAGGAAAAGGTCAAGGCTATCTTTGATAAGGAGCCGCACAAAGGCGTGAACCCTGATGAAGTTGTGGCTATTGGTGCGGCTATTCAGGGTGGTGTGTTGAAAGGCGATGTGAAGGACGTGCTTCTGCTTGATGTTACTCCGCTGTCCCTGGGTATCGAGACCTTGGGCGGGGTAATGACTAAACTTATTGAAAAGAACACCACCGTGCCGACCAAGAAGAGTCAGGTTTTCTCCACGGCCGCTGATAGTCAACCCGCTGTGTCGATTCATGTTCTTCAGGGTGAACGGGAGATGGCAGCCAACAACAAGACCATCGGTCGATTTGAACTGGCGGATATTCCTCCGGCACCAAGGGGTGTTCCTCAGATTGAAGTCACCTTTGATCTTGATGCCAACGGCATCCTGCATGTGTCAGCCAAAGATCTGGGAACCGGTAAGGAGCAGTCTATCCGTATCACCGCCTCTTCAGGATTGTCTGAGGAAGAGATCGAACGGATGAAAAAGGATGCAGAGCTTCATGCTGAAGATGATAAAAAGCGCAAAGAGCTGGTTGAGGCGCGGAACAATGCCGACTCCATGATCCATATGACCACTAAGAGTCTTACCGAACTGGGAGACAAGGTGGATGCAGCCACCAAGGCGAATGTGGAAAAGGAGATTGAAAATCTGAAAAAGGTGATGGAGACTGAGGATGCAGGTGCCATTAAGAGTGCCACCGACAGCCTTACCCAGGCCTCGCATAAGCTGGCGGAGTTGATGTATGCTCAGGCAAAAGAGCAGCAGGGAGAGGGAGCCGGTGGTGCATCTGCAGGGTCGACTGATCAGGGAGCCTCCGGCGGCAAACGTAAAGATGACGATGATGTTGTTGACGCTGATTTTGAAGAGGTCAAGTAACCAGTATCAGCCTGCCTGACAGGCAGCAGTGAGATGACAGGGGGTACGGTTTATTCCGTACTCCCTTTTTTTTATTTTCGCGTTATAACGTTTTGTCCGCATCTGTATCCTATGTTTTTATGAAGGGAGAAATATGAAACGAGTACTTTCAGGTATCCAGCCATCAGGCAAACTCCATATCGGCAACTACTTCGGCATGATGCAGCCCATGATTCAGCATGCCAAAACAGAGGATCTCTATGTGTTCATTGTTGACCTCCATGCCCTGACATCGGTTCAGGATCGGGATCGTTTACGGCAGGGGACACTGGAGGCTGCTGTCGATTTCCTGGCCCTGGGGCTCGATCCGGATCGTTGTACCTTCTGGGTTCAGTCCGATGTCCCGGAGGTGTGTGAGTTGACCTGGCTTTTGTCTGTGTTGACGCCGATGGGACTGCTGGAGAGATGTCATGCCTACAAGGATAAGGTGGCCAAAAGCATTCCAGCCAGTCACGGGTTGTTCTCCTATCCGGTTTTGATGGCTGCAGACATACTTCTGTATCAGTCGCAAGTGGTGCCGGTGGGAAAGGACCAGAAGCAGCATGTTGAAGTTGCCCGGGATATAGCCATTCGTTTTAACAATACCTATGGTGAAACCTTTGTTATACCCGAACCGGAAATCAGTGAAACCACTGCTATTGTTCCCGGTATTGACGGTCAGAAGATGTCCAAGTCATACAACAACACCATACCGATTTTTCTGGATGACAAAGCTCTTCGTAAACGGGTGATGGCCATTCAGACCGATGCTGCCCCGGTTGAAGCGCCGAAGAATCCGGAAACATGTAATCTGTACGCCCTGCTTAAACTCTTTGCCCCGCCGGAGAAGATGCAGGAGGTGCATGATCTTTACATTAACGGCGGGGCTGCCTACGGCTATTTAAAGCAGGATCTTTTTGAACTTATCAGCGATTATTTTGCCCCAGCCCGTCAAAGGAAGGAAGAGCTTCTTGCCAGCCCCGATTATGTGCGGCAAGTCTTGGCCAGGGGTGCGGAAAAAGCGCGGATCAAGGCGACAGTGACTTTGGATTTGGTCAGAGACCGGATGGGGTTAAAGTACTGATGTGACACTGTTTTGTCACAACGCTGTCAGTCTGTGCAAGATGTGTCGTCAGACTGACGCCGGACAGAGGTAAAAAGGCGGGAGATACCCGCCTTTTTCCAGTCATTTTTTTAAACGGTTAAAAATCAACCAGCTCCACATCAAAGACCAGCCAGGCACCGGGAGGGATGACACCGCCTGCCCCCTGCTCACCATAGGCCAGTTCAGGTGGGATGATCAGGGTACGTTTTTCACCCTTGGTCATTTGACTCAAAGCCTCGTCCCAGCCGCGAATGACCCGACCGGTTCCCACTGGAAAGGCAATGGGTTCCCCCCGGTCATAGGAGCTGTCAAACTTACGGTTACCAAGCAGCAAACGGCCGGTGTAATGGGCCTTGATGGTTGTACCGACAGCCGGGGGATTTCCCTCACCCTTTTGTTCAACCTGGTAGTAGAGCCCTGATTTGGTACGTACAGCTTTGGGCCATTGTTCTCTGATCATTTTTTTGATCTTTTCCTGGACGTTCTTACTGGCGGCCGCCTCCTGTTCCTTAATAGCGGCTAAGGCAGTTGTAAAGGCAGTCTGGTCGGTTTTAAAGGATTCGGCCTCTTTACCGACCCGGATGATGATGATTTCTTTTATCACATCACCTTTATCAATGTTGTTCACCACATCCTGGCCTTCGACGACGCGACCGAAGACCGTGTGTTTGTCGTCAAGATGGGGGGTGGCAACATGGGTGATGAAAAATTGCGAACCGTTTGTCCCGGGGCCGGCATTGGCCATGGACAGCACGCCCGGGCCGTCGTGACGTAAACCGGAGTCAAACTCGTCAGGGAACGTGTAGCCGGGTCCGCCGGTACCGGTTCCTAAAGGACACCCGCCCTGGATCATGAAGTTGGGGATGACCCGATGAAAGGTGAGCCCGTTGTAAAAGGCGGTTCCCGTTTGTTTACTGCTGCCGCCAAGATGAAGGGAACCTTCTGCAAGACCGACAAAGTTGATAACGGTTAACGGGGTTTTGTTATAGTAAAGTCTGAGCAGAATATCGCCTTTGGCGGTAACTATCTTAGCATAGAGTCCGTCTTTCATTTTCTTCTCCTCGGCAAATGCTGTGGGGTGTCCGGAGCAAAAGAGTAATAAGGGGAGAAGCAGAATAAGAAGTGGCCTGTACATAAAGATTCTCCGTTTATACCTTGCGTTTTCCGGCAGGGAAAGTCCGCTTCCCCTCTGGATGATCAGAGAAGCGGGTTGGCTGATCAGATGCCTGCTTACAAAGCTGCCAACCCCTTGTCAATTAAAATGAACTGTTTCGGGGCGATCCGGGTGGATCCGGCCTTTTCAAGGGGCGATGCCTAAACACGCAGTTGCAGATGGAGCAGGAGCGAAAGTATGCAGGCTAAGGTCAGGAGCCCGATGGCCAGTCCGGCGGAGAATCCGGTGAGGCCTCTGGTCAGCATCATTCCGCCTGCTGAAGTCCCAACCGCCTGGCCAAGATAGACAATGGAGGTGTTGAGGGCGGTTGATGCTGAGGCTGCCAGTGGATCGGTTTCGATCAGACGCGCCTGTTGTGCTGCAATAGCCGGGCTCATGCCGATGCCCCAGATAAACAAGGTTAGCCCGATCAGGGGAGGAAAGGAAAGTTTCACGGTCCAGAGGATGAGGCCCAGCAGGGTGATAGCAAGAAAGGCGGTGACCGTGGCGCGTACACCGAGCCGCTGTACTGTCCGGGTTGCCGATACTGTGCCCAGGATGCTGGCACTTCCATAAGCAGCCAGAAGTGTCGCCATGGTGAACGGACTTGCCTGCACACGGCTGTTGAGTTCAACAACGATGTAGGGATACTGCATGTACTGACCGGTTATAGCCACCCCGGAGATACACAGTATACCCCAGATGTTTGCTGAGCTCAGCACTTTGTGCCAGGCAGAGGTGGAGAGATGATGGGGTCGCAAACCAACGGGCATGGTCAGAAAAACAGCGATCCCTGCCAGTGCACTGAGCCCGGCCAGGATAAAGTAGGCGATCTGCCACCCGACTACTGACCCTATCAGGTTGGTAAAAGGGATGCCGATTGCTCCGGCCAGTGACCAGCCCAGGAAAATAAAGGTGATTGCCTCTGCCCGTTTTTCCCGGACAATAAAGAGAGGTAAGGCACTGGCGGCCTGCGGTGTGAAGCCGGCGACTGCGGCAATCATGATCAGTCTGAGCGTAAGTAGGCTCTGAAAGTCTGTAACAAGTGCCGACCAGCCATGCCCGAGTGCATAGAGGAAAAGGGCTCCGGCCAGCAGGTATCGGCGGTCCATCCTGTTGGTTACATAGGCCAGAATCGGTGCCTCGATACAGAGTAAGGCGCCGCCATAGGCGATTAATGTGCCTGCAGTGGCTGCGTCCACAGAAAAAGCCTGCATGAGATCGTTCATGAGGCCTGCCGGGGCAAGGACACCGGTGCCGATGGCAAAGTTACCGGCTAACAGCGTCCAGAGAGTCGATGAGGTGGATTGTTTTTTCTTCATACGTAGGCGTCAAAACGATCATGTATGGTGGCAGATGCACGGCCCGGTGCGTTTTGTGGCAACGACCATAGAGAGTCGACAAGAGAGTTGCAACAGCTATCGGAAGATATCTGAGGAAGATCGATCTGATCACACCTTTTCTTGCTGGTTGTTGGTTATGTCAGTTGACTGTATCCGGTGACCTCTGTTATATAAACAGGTTTTTGTAGATAGAAAGGACCATGCAGCAGAGGATCGAAAAAACAGTGCTACACCGTCTCTATAGCTGGTTCGGGGCTGGATTGTATCTGGTGCTGCTCCTTATCCGCCCCTTATTGGAGCGGTTTGGCGGCAGACTGGCCTATGGTTTTCCACAGCGGTTGGGAAGGTATCCTGATGAAGCGGCAGCCGCAAAGGATGTGCAAACAATCTGGTTGCATGCCTCATCTGTTGGTGAAGTGCAGGCAGCTATTGTTCTGGTCCATGCGCTGCTCCCCACCCTTGGACAAAGGCGTATCGTTGTCACCTCAATGACCGAACAGGGACACCGGCTGGCCGGCAGCAGGATGCCGGAACAGGTGCTGTGCCTGCTGGCACCCCTTGATGTACCGCAGGCGGTTTCCAGTGCTCTGCGGTCGATACGGCCGTGCTGTTATATCTGTCTGGAAACGGAACTCTGGCCGGTCATGCTCGCAGGTGTCAGACAAACCGGTATTCCTATGCTGCTGCTGAATGGACGACTTTCGCAGCGATCATTCCATCGGTATCAGTATATTCGCACATATGTGGCCTCGCTTCTGCAGGGCTTTTCCCATGTGGCTGTTATCAGTGCGATGGATTACCAACGATATCATGCGTTAGGTGTTCCAAAGTCCCGTCTGCAGGTCTGCGGCAACCTGAAGTATGACATGCCTGCCGAGAAACCCGATGAGACACGGCAGGTAAGCAGGCAGCGGCTGCAGGTCACTGGCGAACGTGTCCTTCTTTGCGGTTCCACCCATAACGGTGAAGAGGAACAGCTGCTGACCGTCTTTCAGGCACTGGTGTCACGGGGGCCTGCTGTTCTTGTCCTTGCTCCCCGTCATTTGGAGCGGTTGCCGGCGGTGGAGGCACTGCTGCATCAGTGGAATGAACCGTTTGACCGTTTTTCAACTCTGGCGCTGTCTCGGCGGACCAGCCGGGTTGTTCTGATCGATACTATGGGTGACCTGGCAGATCTCTATGCAGGCGGTGATTATGTTTTCTGCGGTGGCAGTCTGGTGGACAGGGGGGGGCATAACATCATTGAAGCGGCTCGCTGGGGACGGGCTGTGTACTTCGGCCCTTACATGAAGGACTTCCGTGATGCAGCGGCCCTGCTTGTCGAATCCGGCGGAGGGTTTCAGGTGGCCGATGCTGCTGCAATGACCCGTCAGCTGCTCAAGGATATAGAAGATCCTGAGCACTATGCACATGCCTGCTCCTGTGCTGCTGAAATGGCGGCACAACAGCGGGGAGCAGTGGCAAGACAGGCCGCACTTGTCTGTCAGGTGTTGCTGACGGACTGATGGATACGTGCTGACTGTCAGCGGGTGTCAGTGTTGATTTCTGTTTTTTAATCAATGGCAGGGCGTTCACAACAAAACAGCCATGGTACGAGCCAAAACCATCCTCCCATTTTCCAGGAATAATAAATAATGAAAGCATTGATCGGCCTTGAAGACGGCACAGTATTAACAGCCCGCTCCTTTAGTGGGTCCGGTGAGGCTATGGGGGAGCTCGTGTTCAACACGAGCATGACAGGGTATCAGGAACTGCTGACCGATCCCTCCGGCGCGGGCCAGCTTGTCACCATGACCTATCCGCTGATTGGTAACTCCGGCGTTAATCCTGAAGATATGGAATCTGCAGGTATCCACCCGCGCGCTCTTCTGGTGCGGGAATATCAGCGCTGGCCAAGTAACTACAGAGCAACAGAGAGTTTGGCTGATTTTCTGCAGCGCAGTGGCGTACTTGGTGTTGAAGGAGTGGATACCCGTCTGCTGACGCGCAAAATCAGGACTGCCGGCACCATGAAGGCCCTGATCAGTACCGAGGACATGGATCCGGACTCTGTGGTGCGTCGTGCCCGTGCCTGGTCGGGGCTGGATGAACGTGATCTGGTGAAACAGGTGTCCTGCGTGACCAGGTATCGTTGGCAAGACGATGTTCCGTTGCCGGCGGATCACTTTGCAGAGGGCGCAGGATATAAAGTGGTTGTTTATGACTACGGTGTTAAGTACGCTCAGCTGCGTCTGTTGGCCCGTAAAGGGTGCCGAGTGCTCGTCGTACCTGCCGATACACCGGCTGAAGAGGTTCTTGCTCTGCAGCCTGACGGCGTTTTTCTTTCCAGCGGACCCGGCAATCCGGCCGCTGTGCACAACGTTGTCGGTAATGTTAAAAAGCTGTTGGGGCAGGTGCCGATATTTGGCATCTGTCTTGGTCATCTGCTGCTGGGCCTGGCTTATGGCTGCCGTACCTATAAGCTTAAAGCCGGTCATCGCGGCAGTAATCATCCGGTGAAAAATCTGCTTACCGGTAGAGTGGAGATAACCTCTCAAAGCCATGGTTTTTGCATCGACACTGCAAGTGTACCGGCGAGTGTTGAAGCAACCCATACCAATCTCAACGATAACAGCCTGGAAGGTATGCGTCACCGTGAACTGCCGGCCTTTTCCGTGCAGTATCATCCTGAGTTTGCATCCGGCCCCCACGATGCCGAATATTTGTTTGATCGGTTCATTCAACTGATGGAGCAGGCAAGCTGAACGCTTGACCGGACACAAAATATGCCCAAACGTACAGACATACAGAAGATACTTATCATCGGTTCCGGACCGATTATCATCAGCCAGGCCTGTGAATTCGATTATTCCGGGGCTCAGGCTGTGAAAGCACTCAAGGAAGAAGGGTATGAGGTGGTGCTTGTCAATTCAAACCCGGCCACAATCATGACCGACCCGGAACTTGCCGACCGCACCTATATCGAACCTATAACCCCTGAGTGTATTGCCAAGGTGATTGAACGGGAACGACCGGATGCCCTGCTGCCGACCCTGGGCGGGCAGACTGCCTTGAACACTGCTATTCAGGTGGCTGAGATGGGCGTGCTGGAAAAATTCGGCGTGGAGATGCTTGCTGCTGATGTTGCAGTTATTCGCAAGGCCGAAGGTCGGGAGGAGTTTCGTGATGCCATGCGTCGAATCGGTCTCAAGGTACCGGAGTCGGCCATTGTTCACACCATTGACGAGGCTCTGGAAGCAGCTGAGCGAATCGGCTTTCCTGTTATTGTCCGACCGAGTTTTACCCTGGGAGGGACCGGCGGCGGGGTGGCCTATAACAGAACCGAGTTACTGAAGCTCGCCACCGCAGGCATTGATCTGTCCATGACCAATGAGGTCATGCTGGAGCGCTCGCTGTTGGGATGGAAGGAGCTTGAACTTGAGGTGATGCGTGACAAGAAAGACAATGTCATCATCATCTGCACCATTGAAAATGTTGACGCCATGGGGGTGCATACCGGCGATTCGATCACAGTTGCACCAGCCCAGACGCTCACTGATAGGGAATACCGGGAGATGCGCGATGCTGCCGTTGCCATTATCCGCGAAATAGGTGTGGAGAACGGTGGTTCCAATGTTCAATTTGCCATCAATCCTGTGGATGGTGAGTTGATGGTGATCGAGATGAACCCCCGGGTGTCCCGTTCATCGGCGCTGGCTTCGAAGGCAACGGGATTTCCCATTGCGAAGATTGCCGCTAAGCTGGCAGTGGGCTATTCACTTGATGAGATTAAAAACGATATTACCCGTGAGACGTACGCCTCGTTTGAGCCGACCATTGACTACTGTGTGGTGAAAATTCCACGCTGGACCTTTGAAAAGTTTCCGGAAACCGAAGATGTTCTGACCACAGCCATGAAATCGGTGGGGGAGACAATGGCCATCGGCCGAACGTTCAAGGAGGCTTTCCAGAAGGGGATGCGTTCACTGGAAGTGGGGCGGATGGGTTTTGGTTTCGACGGTAAAGATGACATGAGCGCTCTTCACCAGGATGATGTGGAGCGGGGGTTGAGCCGTCCCAACTCGAGAAGAATCAGCTTTATCTTCGAGGCGCTGCAAAGGGGCATGACGATTGATCGTCTTTACGAGCTGAGCTATATCGACCCGTGGTTTCTGCATAATTTCAAACAGCTGACGGACAAGGGGGAAGAGATTCGCAGCCGGGGATTTGCCGGTCTGGACCGCGACTATCTTTTTGAAGTCAAGCAGTATGGTTTTTCCGATGTCCAGCTGGCCAACCTCACTGGAACCTCAGAAGATGATATCCGTCACCGGCGTGTCGAACTGGGGCTTCACCCCTCCTATAAGCTGGTGGACACGTGTGCCGCTGAGTTTGATTCCTATACCCCTTATTACTATTCCACGTACGAGCAGGAGGACGAGGGGCAACGAAGTGATCGAAAAAAAATCATAATTCTGGGTGGAGGCCCCAATCGAATCGGGCAGGGTATAGAGTTCGACTACTGCTGTGTGCATGCCTCCTTTGCCCTGCACGAGATCGGCATTGAATCGATTATGATTAACTCCAACCCGGAAACAGTCTCCACTGATTATGATACTTCCGACAAACTGTACTTTGAACCCCTGACCCGTGAAGATGTGCTCAACATCATTGACCGGGAACAGCCCGATGGCGTGATTGTCCAGTTCGGCGGCCAGACGCCGCTTAATCTGGCTGTGCCATTGGCGAAAAGAGGTGTGCCGATCATCGGCACCTCACCGGATGCAATTGATCGAGCCGAAGATCGTAAACGATTTCAACAGTTTCTGCATAAATTAGAGTTACGACAACCAGCAAACGGTACGGCCCATACCCTGGAGGAGGCCCTGTCTGTAGCTGAAGAGATCGGTTACCCGGTTGTGATGCGGCCATCGTACGTGCTCGGTGGACGTGATATGCGCATTGTGTACAACGAGCAGGGGATCCGTCATTTCATGGCGATTCCCGGAATGAGCGGCAGTGAACATCCGGTGCTGCTTGACCAGTTTCTCAAAGATGCCATTGAGGTTGATGTTGATGCGATCTGCGATGGCGAGCAAACCGTGATCGGCGGTATCATGGAGCATATAGAGGAGGCCGGGATCCACTCCGGCGACTCTGCCTGTGTTTTACCGCCGCATACCCTGTCTGTTGCGATTGTCGGCGAAATCACCGATGCTACGAAGGCCATGGCCAGGGAGCTGGGAGTTGTCGGTCTGATGAATGTCCAGTTTGCCGTTCAGGGACAGACCCTTTATGTGCTGGAGGTGAATCCCAGGGCATCACGGACCGTTCCCTTTGTGTCCAAGGCCACCGGTGTGCCGCTGGCGAAAATCGCCACTAAAGTCATGTTGGGGATGACGCTTCAGCAACTTGGTTTCACACAGGAAAAAGTGCTCCATCACTGGGCGGTTAAAGAGGCTGTTTTCCCTTTTGACCGGTTCCCCAATGTGGATACGTTGCTGGGACCTGAGATGAAATCGACCGGTGAGGTTATGGGGATAGATGAGGACCTGGGGCTGGCGCTGGCCAAGGCGCAGATGGCCTCCAATGCCCCGCTTCCGTTTCGCGGGACGGTTTTTGTCAGTGTCCGCCACGGTGACAAGGAGGCGGTAATTCCGGTGGCCAGGAAACTCCGGGAGCTCGGGTATGATATCCTGGCTACCCGCGGCACGGCAGAAAAACTTGCTGAACAGGGAATCGTGTGTACTGAGGTCAACAAGATTTCTCAGGGTCGTCCTCATATACTTGATAAGATTCAAAATGGGCAGGTGAGCTGGATCCTCAACACCTCAGCCGGCACCCGGACGACCGAAGATTCTTATATTATTCGTCGCGCTGCGCTTGATTATCATATTCCCTACACCACCACTATCACTGGAGGATTGGCTACAACCATGGCCATGGCATCCTTACGTGGCGGGGAAGTCGGGGTCAAGACCATCCAGGAATTCGCAAAGATCATTGACTGAGAGAAAATCGATGTTACAGTTAACCCTCTAACTGAATGTCCAGTCGGCAATCCTGATTGCCGGACTCTTTTAAAGATGAGACCATGGAGACAACTGTTTGAATACCTTTTATAAGAATCTTAGTATGTGGCTGGTTATCGGGTTAACCATGATCATGCTATTCCAGCTGTTTAACAAACCACATGGACAGGGTGTGTCCATTACCTACAGTGAGTTCTGGGAAAGTGTGGAAAGTGGTGCTGTCAGCAAGGTCAGCATCCAGGGCGAAGAGATCACCGGTATCGGTAAGGATGGGAAACCTTTCAAAACCATTGCTCCGGACGATACGAGTCTGATCCCGATGCTGCGGGAGTCGGCAGTGGATATTTCTGTGAAAAAACCTGAGGAAACGCCCTGGTATCTGACGGTTTTCATCTCCTGGTTTCCAATGTTGCTGCTCATCGGTGTATGGATTTTCTTCATGCGCCAGATGCAGATGGGCGGTAAAGGCGGAGCACTGTCTTTTGGAAAAACGCGGGCTAAAATGCAGGCCGAAGGGGAGGTGAAGGTTACCTTTAAAGATGTGGCCGGTGTTGATGAGGCTAAGGCAGAACTCGAAGAGATCATCGATTTTCTGCGTGATCCACAGAAATTCACGAAGCTGGGTGGTCGTATACCTAAGGGTGTGCTGTTGGCAGGAGCACCGGGAACCGGTAAAACATTACTGGCCCGCGCCATAGCCGGCGAGGCGGGAGTGCCGTTTTTTACCATCTCCGGTTCTGATTTTGTTGAGATGTTTGTTGGTGTGGGCGCTTCCCGGGTGAGAGATCTGTTCAACCAGGGGAAGAAACACGCCCCCTGTATCATCTTTATTGATGAAATCGATGCCGTGGGAAGGCATCGAGGTGCCGGTCTCGGCGGTGGTCATGATGAACGTGAGCAGACCCTCAACCAGCTGCTGGTGGAAATGGACGGCTTTGAGAGTAATGACGGGGTTATTATCATTGCAGCTACCAACCGTCCGGACGTTCTCGATCCGGCCTTGCTGCGCCCCGGCCGCTTTGATCGTCAGGTTGTGGTCCCGGTCCCTGATGTGAAGGGGCGGGAGATGATCCTGGAGATCTACGGAAAAAGAACCAAGCTGGCTGCCGATGTTGATATGTCGGTCATTGCTCGCGGTACGCCCGGTTTTTCCGGTGCTGATCTGGAAAATCTGGTGAATGAAGCTGCTTTGATGGCTGCCCGTGAAGGTAGAAATGAAGTCAATGCCGCTATGCTGGAGCTGGCCAAAGACAAGGTGATGATGGGGGCGGAACGGAAATCGTTGATCATCAGTCCAAAGGAAAAGGAGATCACTGCCTACCATGAGGCAGGGCATGCCCTGATAGCTCGACTTTTACCGGGCACTGATCCTATTCACAAGGTGACCATTATTCCCCGTGGCCGGGCCCTTGGTTTGACCATGCAGCTGCCCATGGATGAAAAGTACACGCATGCTCGAGGATATCTCTTTAACTCAATAGCCATCCTTTTTGGTGGGCGGGTTGCAGAGAAACTTGTGTTCAATGAGATCACGACCGGCGCCGGAAATGACATTGAACGGGCCAGTGAACTGGCTCGTAAAATGGTGTGCGAGTGGGGCATGAGTGATGAACTGGGGCCGCTGGCCTACGGTAAAAAGGAGGAGCATATCTTTCTTGGCCGTGAGATTGCCCAGCATCGTGATTATAGTGAGCAGACTGCTCAGAAGATAGACGCCGCAGTCAAGCAGATTATTGTTGAAGCCAATGACAAGGTGACCAGGCTGCTCCAGGACAATATGGATATCCTCAAAGCGATTGCTGATGAGCTGCTTGAGAAGGAAACCATTGTTCTTGAGGATCTGGACCGGATCATTGCGGATTTACGTAACGATCAACACGATGAAACAGAGACCGGGGAACAACCGGAAGTTCTGGAGGCATGAGTGTCCCGGCCTATCGTGAAATAGGGATACGTTTCATCGTTTAACGGTTGCTGGTTAGTAGAAAAAGAGACCGGCAAGTTAAAGCGGGAGTCTTCACGAGCTGAAGACATCCCGCTTTTTTGTTGAGGAGGATTGGCAGGTGGAACATCTGGTGCAGATAATGGGAATTCTCAACGTCACGCCTGACTCTTTTTCAGACGGCGGCGATTGGCTTGATGAAGAGTCCATGGAGAGACGTATTGATCAGCTGCTTGGTGAAGGAGCGGACATTATAGACGTCGGTGGAGAGTCAAGCCGTCCCTTTGCAGAACCGGTGGGAGTCGAAGAAGAGTTAAGGCGTGTTATTCCTGCTATTCATAAAATCCGACAACAGAGCAGCATCCCCATTTCTATTGATACCACAAAGGCTGAAGTGGCCCTTGCTGCCATTGAAGCCGGAGCAACGATGATCAACGATATCTCCGCCCTGCGCCAGGATCCGGATATGATCAGTGTTGCGCGAACCTTTACCGGTCCGGTCGTTATTATGCATATGCAGGGAAATCCTGCTGATATGCAGCTTGCTCCGTACTATGAGGACGTGCTTGCTGAAATCAATACGTTTTTTGAAGAACAGATCCGGTGGCTGGAAGAAAGAGGTCTCTCACGTCAACGGATTATTGTTGATCCCGGGATTGGTTTTGGCAAGACTGTTGAACACAATCTCATAATCCTGAAAAATATCCGTTCATTGAAGCAGCATGGTTGCCCTGTGTTGATCGGCCACTCGCGTAAATCCTTCCTGGGTCGACTGCTTCATCTGCCTGTTGAGAGTCGGGATTGTCTAACTGCACAACTCTCTGCATTCTGTGCGGAACAGGAAGTAGATATACTTCGGGTGCATGCTGTGGGGGAAACCAGACGTGCTTTAGTGTTGCACAGGTACCTGACAACGGGCACACCATATCCGGCCTGAATTCGCTGCAGGCTGTTGCCGATGGTCAGCAATGGTGGCCAGGTAGGGAGTTTCCTGATTTTTCTTGACAGGATAAAGCCTGTTGCACTAGGTTCTTCAACTTTGCCATTTGTCGTCGCAGCGAAGTGTACGCTGTGTCTTGGCAAAAAAGTACCGATCAGATACATGTTTTCTCTGATACGATTTTTTCTTACTTCTGAGATAAAGGATAACAGGATGAAACAGTTTAAAATTAAGACCATCAATGCCATCGCCAAGGAAGGGATCGGGTTGTTTGACACGCGTTTTCTCGTTGATCCGAGTGAAACCGATCCTGAGGGGATCGTGGTACGCAGTTCGAAAGTCGAACTGACGCAGTTTCCGAATTTATTGGCGATTGCCCGTGCCGGGGCCGGAGTGAACAACATCCCGGTTGAAGAGGCAACGGAAAAAGGTATCTGCGTCTTTAACACCCCGGGAGCCAATGCGAATGCTGTTGTTGAGCTGGTGTATACCTCACTTGGTATATGGCTGCGGAATGTGGAAAAGAGTATTGAGTTCTGCCAGGGATTGACCGGCATGAACGACGATGAGATTAACCGAGAAGTGGAGGCACGGAAAAAGAAGTTTAAAGGGGAGGAGATGGCCGGAAAGACCATGGCGGTGTTCGGTCTCGGCAAGATCGGTGTGGGGGTGGCAAATGCCGGTTTGCACCATGGTATGCGGGTTTTTGGCTTTGATCCTTTCCCGGCCCTTGATAATATCCACCATCTTTCACCTGAGGTAACCCTGGCCCGCTCCCGGAAAGAGGCGCTGGCTCAGGCTGATTTCATCTCCATTCACATGCCGCTCAACAAAAATACTCATGGGTATGTGACGGAAAAAGATTTTCTTGAATTTGTAAAGCCCGGCGCTGTGCTGATCAACTATGCCCGTGGCCCTATTGTTGATGAAGATGCGGTGCTTGCAGCTTTGGCCAGTGATAAGTTGCGTGGGCATGTTTCTGATTTTCCGTCGGTAAAATTCCTTGGGCATGACCAGATTCTGGTCACCCCGCATTTGGGGGCATCAACATCGGAGTCAGAGGAAAACTGCGCCACCATGGCGGTGAAGGAGCTGAAAAACTATTTAGAGTTCGGCAACATTGTTCACAGTGTCAATTTTCCGAATATCGAAACCATTCCCACCGTTGATGTCCACACCCGTCTGACCGTTATAAACCGTGATCAGCCCGGGATGATTGCCATGATCAGTAATATCCTCGGTGACAAGCATATTAATATCAAGAACTACACGAACAAGAGCAACGGTACTGTCGGCTACAATATCATCGACTGCGCCGGACCTGTTCCAGTGGATGTACAGGAAAAAATTGCTGAACAGGAAGGTGTATTGCGGGTACGGATGATACCGCTTGAGATCCGTGGCAGACAGGTATGAGCTGTGTAAAGACTACCCAGGTGACGTTAAAAATATGAGTTGATGGTAAAAAAAAGATAACAAGATATCGCTCTGATATTACGGTATTTTTTGTGATTCTTGCCTTTGTCTGCTGATTTCGGTATAAAATATTGCATTTTTATGGATGCGTTGATGCCTGAACATGCACTGCGTTATTGCTGTATCAGCCTGGAAAGACGGGTGTTTTTAAAAAAAAGAAACTGATGGGTGTTTTGGCGCATCTTTTGCATTAATAAAAGTAATTCTTCATCTCTTCTCTCCTTTTCCGGCCTGATTTCTTGCAGATCAGGCCGGTTTTTTTTGTGCAGATGGTGAAAGTGTACTGTTTTCTTGGTCCTGCCTCCTTTCCTGGTCAGCGGTGAAGGGTCAGGACAGCTCCGAGAAGTCGTCTGCAGCAGCGATGAGACGCTGTTGATCAAACAGCTGGCAGTGTTGAAATAATTGTATGAATTGAGTATAAATCGCATCTTTGTTTGTTCATCTTAGTGAGCACTCGTTCGCTTTGCAAAGAAGAGAGACGACATGTTTCTCGATGCAAGTGAATTCGTCTTTGCTGCCGCCGCTGGTACTGTCGCCGGTACGCTCCGGTTTTGTCTCAGAACAGCTCATTATGTACGCGTCTTGTCACGCACAAGACTTTTTTCCCTCTCTATTAAGGAAGACTCATGGCTCATCATCTTTTTACCTCAGAATCGGTTTCTGAAGGGCACCCGGATAAGGTCGCCGATCAAATCTCCGACGCTATTCTTGACGCTATTCTTACCAGGGACAAGTATGCCCGTGTTGCCTGTGAGAGTCTTGTCACCACCGGCATGGCACTTATTGCCGGTGAGATTACAACCTCAGCATGGGTGGATATGCCGCAGATTGTGCGTCAGACTATTCGTGCAATCGGATACAATTCGTCTGATATGGGATTTGATTGGCAATCCTGTGCCGTGCTGACCACCATTGATAAACAGTCTGCTGATATTGCCCAGGGCGTCAACGAGGGGTCAGGGTTTGATCTTGATCAGGGCGCCGGTGATCAGGGGTTGATGTTCGGTTATGCCTGCAATGAAACAGAGGTGCTGATGCCAATGCCGATCACCTATGCCCATGCTCTTATGAAACGTCAATCCGATGTCCGCAAGGCCGGTATTTTGCCATGGCTGCGACCGGATGCCAAGAGTCAGGTCACCATCGAATATGATGGTAGCGTCCCTAAACGGGTTGAGGCAATCGTACTTTCCACCCAGCACAGTCCTGACATCACTTATGAGCTCCTGAAGGAGGGAGTGATGGAGGAGATCATTAAACCGATCATTCCGTCTGCCATGGTTGACGCCAATACCAAATATTTTATCAATCCCACCGGTCGGTTTGTGATCGGAGGGCCGGTGGGCGACTGCGGGGTTACCGGTCGAAAGATCATTGTTGACTCCTATGGCGGCCGCGGTTCACACGGTGGAGGTGCTTTTTCCGGTAAGGATCCGTCCAAGGTGGATCGATCTTCATCGTATATGGGGCGCTACGTAGCTAAAAATATCGTTGCTGCCGGTCTGGCCTCTGAGGTCGAAGTGCAGGTAGCCTATGCCATCGGTATCTCCAAACCTGTCTCCATTAACGTTAAAACCTTTGGTACCGGTACGATTGCAGATGAACGACTGGTACAGGTGATTGATCAGGTTTTCGACCTCCGGCCCAAGGCTATTATTCAGCAGCTGGATTTACTGCGTCCCATTTATTCGAAGACTGCAGTTTATGGTCACTTTGGCCGAGAACTCCCTGAGTTCACATGGGAACGCACGGATAAAGTTGACGCTTTGCGGGCTGCGGCCGGACTGTGAGAAAAAACGGACATTCATTTTTCGTAAGGAAAGAGGTGAGATATGAGTGACTACAAGGTCGCTGATTTGAATTTGGCTGCCTGGGGACGCAGGGAGATTGCCATCGCTGAAACCGAGATGCCGGGCTTGATGGCCATTCGTCAGGAATTCAGGGGAAGCAGGCCGTTGACCGGTGCACGTATTGCCGGTTGTCTGCACATGACCATTCAAACCGCTGTTCTGATGGAAACGCTTGTTGAGCTGGGAGCAGAGTTACGCTGGTCGTCCTGCAATATTTTTTCTACGCAGGATCATGCCGCCGCAGCAATGGTGGTTGCCGGTATCCCCACTTTCGCCTGGAAAGGAGAGACTGAGGAGGAGTTTTGGTGGTGTATTGATCAGACCATTTTTGGGCCTGATAACTGGCGGCCCAATATGATTCTGGATGATGGTGGTGATCTCACCAAGATCATGCATGAAAAGTACCCGGAATTGATGCGAGAGGTACGCGGGATCTCCGAAGAGACCACCACCGGTGTTCACCGGTTGTATGAGATGACCCGACAGGGAACATTACTGGCACCGGCTTTTAATGTGAACGATTCTGTGACCAAGTCAAAATTTGACAACCTTTACGGATGCCGGGAATCGTTACTTGATGGTATCAAGCGTGCAACCGACGTGATGATTGCCGGTAAGATTGCGGTTGTGGTTGGGTATGGTGATGTGGGGAAAGGTTGCGCTCAGGCCTTGCGCGGCATGGGAGCCACTGTTCTGGTTACCGAGATTGATCCGATCTGTGCGCTTCAGGCGGCCATGGAAGGGTACCGGGTGGTGACCATGGAAGAGGCTGCCCCGAAAGGCAATATCTTTGTCACCTGCACAGGAAACCTTCGGGTCATTACTCGCGCTCACATGGAGGCCATGCCGGATCAGGCTATTGTCTGTAATATAGGTCATTTTGATTCTGAAATCGATATTGAGGGGATCCGCCACCTGCCGTGGGAAAATATTAAGCCACAGGTCGATCATGTTATCTTTGCAGACGGCAAGCGCCTGATCGTTTTAGCGGAGGGGCGACTGGTCAATCTTGGCTGTGCCACCGGACATCCCAGTTTTGTGATGAGCAACTCCTTTACCAATCAGGTGCTGGCGCAAATCGAGTTGTGGACAAACAGCCAACAGTACGAACATCAGGTCTATGTTCTTCCGAAACACCTTGACGAAAAGGTAGCCCGGCTCCACCTGGACAAAATTGGCGCCCGGTTAACCACCCTGACTCCGGAGCAGGCCGAGTATATCGGTGTCTCGATTGACGGTCCCTATAAACCGGATCATTATCGCTATTGATCGTCTTCTGCACAAGAGTTCATAGCAGTCAGGGTGACAACACATATCTTGCATGGTGACCGGAGGGAGAACAGGATGTGTGGAGCGCCACAGGTAACGGTGATCGGCGGCGGATTGGCCGGCTGTGAGGCAGCCTGGCAGGCTGCAGAGCTGGGGATAAGGGTTGTTCTCTATGAGATGAAACCGATCCGCTTCAGCCCTGCCCATGAGATGACGCAGCTGGGTGAACTCGTCTGTTCCAATTCATTTCGTTCGAACCACGTTGATACAGCCGCCGGTTTGCTGAAACAGGAGATGCGGTTACTGGGGTCACTGATCATGCAGGTTGCAGAGAACAGTGCAGTACCTGCAGGAACCGCGTTGGCTGTTGACCGGAGACATTTTGCCGCCCAGGTGACGTCTGCGATCGAATCCCATCCCCTTATAACGATACATCGGCAAGAGATTAAACAGCTTCCCAACAGTGACAATGGGCCGGTGGTTTTGGCTGCCGGTCCGCTTTTGACCGGAGAGCTTGCCGAGGCCTTACGTACGTTGACCGGCAGTGAACACTTGGCCTTTTATGATGCCATTGCGCCGGTCGTTGATGCTGAGAGCCTTGATTATACAGTTGTTTATCGCAAGTCGCGGTGGGATGATACTGGAGTCGGTGATTATCTGAACTGCCCCATGAACCAGGAGCAATACCACCACTTTATTACCCTGTTACAACAGGCCAAAAGTGTACCACTGCACACCTTTGAAGACCCGCGCTACTTTGAAGGATGTCTGCCTGTTGAGGTCATGTGTGCCCGGGGAAGTGAAACCTTGCGTTACGGGCCTTTGAAACCAGTGGGATTGGCACACCCGATTACCGGTGTCTTGCCCCATGCGGTGGTGCAACTGCGGCCTGAAAACCGGGCCGGTACCATGTATAACCTGGTGGGGTTTCAGACTAAGCTGACCTATGGTGAACAGCAACGGGTCTTTCGCACCATTCCGGGTCTTGAACAGGCTGTGTTTCTGCGGCTTGGCTCAATCCATCGCAACACCTTTGTGTGTGCGCCCCGGGTGCTGCAGAAGACATTACAGTGTGAACAGGCCTCGCACCTCTTCATTGCCGGCCAGCTCAGCGGTATTGAAGGGTATATCGAATCTGCAGCCATGGGGTTGATTGCCGGGATAAACGCCGGTCGAATGTCTCTGGGAAAGCGGCTGGTGTCTCCTCCGCCTGCAACGGCTCACGGTGCCTTGATAAGCCATCTTACCACGTCGGATCCTGCCCATTTTCAGCCTTCAAATATTAATTTTGGTCTGTTTCCACCTCTGCCGGGTAGAAAAGTACGGAAGAAAATACGCGGCCAGCTTCGAGCAGAGCTGGCATTGGCACAGATAAGAGATTGGCGGAAGGAACTTCACATTGAAACTGCTTCTTCTGTAAATCCCCAGAACGGGAAATCAAGCCGATAGGCAGCCACCTTCCCGGGGCTCTGTTCGCGACTGGCCACCAGCCAGAGTTCGTTGCATCGATCCGTTGGAGGCGTGGCATCAAAGGGGGCCCATTGAGGGAGTAGCACCATGGCATTGTCCGCAGAGTACCCAATATCTCCCGAACCCTTAAAGGATCCGAGATGGGGCAGCTGTTCGAACTGGCCGTCGGTACTGCGTTCGAGTTCTGAAATAACGAGAAAGGTAACTCCCAGCTCATCACGAATTGCCTCCAGATGTCTGAGCCAGCCGTCGATGCCACTGCGTTTTTGACTGATGTCCTTGAAAGGCAGTTTGTGCAGGCTGTCAATCACCACAACCGTGTAGGGGCTGTTGGTTTCATGGCGCAGAAAATCAATATGACGTCGCATGATCTCCGGCGAGAGTTTGCGGTCATTGACCACACGCAGCCAGTGGAGCAGAGCCTGCAGTTGTTTTTTCGACTGCTGAAGTCGTTGTTGTTCCAGCGACACTAGATTGTTCTGTTTGATCTGGTCGATGGCGAGTCGGCTTAAGCGACTGAGGATGCGCAGGTAGATTTTTTGTCGGCCGTTTTCAAAGTCGTAATAGATGACCGGAATTTTTCGCAGCGCCATCTCTGAGGCGATTTGAATAAAAAATGTCGATTTACCGGCCTTGGGTGTTCCTCCCATGATATTGATACCATGGATACCGTTAAGGGCCTGATCCATTCGGATAAAACCGGTGGTAAGGCTGGTGTAGGAGTCACCGGACTCCATGGCCAGGCGTTCATTAAAGGTCTGGTATTCACCGGCTGGGCTGGAAAACGGTGAGAAAGCCCGTGCCTCTTTCAGCAGGGTAAAAACCTGTTTTTGAAAAACCGGGCCGGTGGTGGCGGCTAACTGGAAAATAGAGCTGTTACGTGCAGCGTGTTCCGGCCAGCGGATCAGGCGCACCTTATAACCGGTCCTGGTGGCAAAGGATCTGGCCATGGCTGCAGATTCGGCACCGTGATTGACCCAAAGAAAGACAGTCCTGATCCACTGCAGTCTACGAGTGTCCAGATGTTCAAGATCACCTGCGGTTGGTACAGCAATGCCCGGTAGACCGATCTGTTTGAGAGGGAGCAGGTTTTGTTCACCTTCGACAACAAAGAGCGCCCCGTTTTCGCAGTGTTCAACTGCCGGTCCATTAAACAGGCAGAACGGTTCAACGGCAAAACGCTCGTCTCCATACCAGAAAGAATCTTCCGGCCGTTCCGGGTGTACACAACGGGCTGCATAGCAGTTGCCATCCGGTTGGATATACGGATAGACGAGATAGCGGCCATTATACCCGATGTGCAGCTCTTTTATTATTTTTTCAGAAATGGGCACAGTCTGAAAAGAGGAGGGCGGCTCCCCAATGAGCTTATCGACAAAACCAGGTAGTTCGTGGTTGATGTTTTTTGCGGGATAGTCAACATCATGGCCAAAATATTCCCGATCCGGGTCGAATCCCGGCACCTCGGCAGAACTGATTCCACGAAGTCGGGCAAAGTGCAGGGGAAAACCTCCGGGAACACAGAGGCTGGAACATCGAAAATAACCGTGGAAAAAGTTTTCCGGATTGAGAACAGCGGTTAACTGACCTTTTTCTTGTGCATCTTTTTGAGCACAGAAGGGACAGGGGGCATAGAGCACAGAGTTCTTGAGTTTTGCTCCCGGCAGGTGTTGAAGATAAAAGCGAGCAATGACGTTGGGCATAACTGGAAGATATCTATCGCGAAAAAATTGACTGCAGATTGCCGGGAATTAAACGTAAACAGTGAAACTCCATCTGCAGGAGAGAAATACGGTAATGCACGAGTTATCCTAAAATGTTCTGCAATGCCTGTGATGCAAGAGGTTGGTCGAATTTGAAATGAACGGAAAAGTCGTTTTCTAAAACCTGAAACGGCTGAATACCGATGACCAGGCCTTTTAAATGCATGAATTGGATTTTACCGCCAACCGGAAGAACGATCTGCATTTTTCTGCCGAGTAAAAGCCGTGCATTTTCCTGACGGGATATCCGGATCAGAAAGGCCAGACCACCCAGCGAAATGTCGATGGTTTCGGCACGAAATCCACGGCCGATAGGTTTTTCCAGGTTGTTGATCGGCTGAACCTGGATTTTACGTGAAAGAGAGTAACGATGATCGGTTCGCCGCTCCAGCCCTTTTTTCTCCAGCGTTGTACGTATGGTGTTATTGGCAAGGTAGTAGGTGTGCAGTTTGCCACGCAAACCTGGAAACTGCTCTTGCCACGCAGCTAATGCGGCTTGAGGTAAAACGTGTACTCTTGATGGTGTCAATGAAGTCAGGGTTGCGGTCCAGACAGATGGTGTAAAGAAGTTTTCTCCGACCATCTCTCCACGGTTCAACGTAGTTATAAATAACTCCCGTGTCCCAACACGATGAGAGACTTTGACGCTGCCCTGGGTGATGAAAAAGAGGGCATCGTTTTTGTCACCCTGGCTGACGATCGTATCTTCCGGTTTATACTGCTGTTCATTGAGTTCATGGTAGATTGTCTGAAATTCCTGGGCTGTAAGATGCTTTCGTAAGGTTGCCCATATCTCCTTGTCTTCTTCTTTGATTGTACCCATCTTTGCCTGCTCAATAAGTTCACCAGTGCGTATAATAGGGCCGAGTGCCATGCCGTCTATTTCATAGATACGTTCTCTGAGTCGTTCAGCGGTTTTAAAATCTCCGGCTTGGGCAGTAGCACTAATAAGATCGACTAGCTGTTGTATGGCTGATTCTCGTTTGCCTTCATCAGCAAGCTGAAAAATGGCGGCTTCCTGTTCCGTCACCGTCTCAGCGGCAGGAAGGGATGATGGCGGTGTTGTCTCTTTAGAAGGCCCTCTGTCGATGGCTGCAGA
Organism: Desulfobulbus oligotrophicus; assembly: GCF_016446285.1. Taxonomy (NCBI): domain Bacteria; kingdom Pseudomonadati; phylum Thermodesulfobacteriota; class Desulfobulbia; order Desulfobulbales; family Desulfobulbaceae; genus Desulfobulbus; species Desulfobulbus oligotrophicus. The sequence continues at coordinate 2,839,748 of NZ_CP054140.1, read as the reverse complement.
TTCTTCCAGCGACCGTTGCTCAGTTGCCTTTCGTATCTGTTTCAGGGCGGTTACAGCTGCCTGGCGAACCTCATCACTGTAACCAGCGATTCCAAGCATGGTTTTACTTTCCGCCACCCGTGTCAGCGAAGCTCCTGCACGTCTTGAACCGATGTTCCCCAGCGTTCGACAGATAGCCAGTTGCAGATCATGTTCACCTTTACCTGCAAAGGATTTCGTGCTTTCCAGCAGTTCGGTTAATGGTCGAACAAATCGCTCGTCATGGTGCGTGGCAATGAGCTGAACCACTTTAGGCTTTAAGGTGTTGTCCGCTGTCTGAAGGGTCTGGAGCAGAAAATCTTTAAGATCTTCGTTGCCGATTTTTACTGACGCGTTGAGGACCTCTTCCTGGACACGAACGTCTGAATGATGGATAAACGGTTGAATAGTGGTAAAGAGCTCGGGGGTACCGATATCTCCAAGTAAGCGAATAATGTTGCGGACCACAAACCATGGAGGATCTTTCTGCAGCTGCTCCAGTAGAATGGATAAGGCCGGGTTTCCTGTTTGTTTGATCAGACTCAACAACCTTTTCCGTTCAAACCGACTGTCGCTGTCCATCAGCTGCTGTAATTGGTACTCTGCTGATTCGGTTCCCAGTTCACCAAGCAATCGCGCTGCAGCCTCCTGATGAGTTTCAGAGTGGAGATACAGCTCGAGCAGATGTTCCAGTGTCGGTACAGTACTCAGTTTTTTGAGTGCTGCTGCCGCGTGTTGGCGAACAGAGGGATCAACAGGATCGTCGGTTGCTGTGTGTGCGGTAAGCGAGCGAAGGATCTGTGCTGTCTCCGCTGCCTGGGTATATCGTTTTTCTGTCAGATACTGTTTGGTCAGGGCACCAATGGCGACGGTAACCTGCTCTGCGGCCTGTTCGCTGATGCCTCCTGTTTGTAACCCGCGCTGTAAGGCCGGTAACAACCTTTTTAATCGCTCCCATTGGCCCATGTTGACGAACTGCTCACTGACGGCTGCCAGTGCGGTGAAGGCGTTCCGGCTGATTGACGGTTCAGGATTTTGTGTACCGATGGCCAGCTGCATGAGCAGGTCGTCAGCTTTCTTCTCTTCGTTGCTGTTGAGCAGGTCATGAATGATTGTTGGCAGCGCTTCCAGGAGTGCCTTTTTATTGAGAGCCCTGAGGTCGCCCTGGAGAAGGGAATGTAAACCTGTCTGTACAGTAGTTTGGCGTTTTTCCTCGGTTGCTTTTTTCTTGGCCTGGTACAGGGCAACCAAACTTCGCATCTTCTCTTTACGAGCTGTTTGTTGAAGTTTTTGAAAGGTTTTTTCCACCTCCGTGTCCTTGAGATCACCCTGTTCGCTGCCGGAACTTTCGGCAAGTGTCTTGATGTGTGTTATCAGTTTTTCCAGTTTATCTTCCGATAACCGGCTGATGACCTGACGATACAACTGGTCGCCAAAAAGGCTTTTATATTTATGCACCAAAAGCCGGCCGAGACTTTTTTCATCGAGAGTAATCAGTTGTGAGGCAACTTGCGAGGCAATGAGGACTTGTTGTGCAGGGTCGAACAGAGAGTCGCAACGAGTGAGGAGCTGCTCAAAAGTGGCTAATGCGTCATTGGAAGTGGTTGTTTCTGCAAGATCACTGACCTGTCTGGCTGCGGCCGTGATAACCGGTGCCGACCACTCCGGCTGTCTGAGGCGTTGGAGCAGGTGTTCGGGCAGCTGGCTGATCGGTGTGTCCGGGTTAAGCAGCAGCTGTCGTGCATCGATGTTCTGGGCAATGGCCTTGCTGAGCTCCGGTCCCCGCCTGGTCTGTGCCAGCCGCTTGAACAGGATATCATCAACAGGCTTGAAGCCGGGATCCTTGTCTTTACCGATCTGCAGCGGGATGTCGCTGATCAGGGTGGCAACCATGCGGTTGAGCTGCTTTGGGGTGAGGTGTTCAATGGTCTCGTCCAGCAGCTGGTCTGACACCTGGTTGAGGACCTGGGAGTAGAGCTGCTCGCCAAAGAGTCCCTTGAACCGCTGGGCCAGGATATTGCCCAGTGCAATGCCTTCCATGGAGGCCAGTTCAGCTCCGGCCTGCCGGGCAACCCGGGTCTGCTGCTCCTTGCTCAGCAGCTGTTCGTAGTGGGCAAGCATGCGGTTAAAGGCGGCAAAATCAGTCTGGCCTTCTGTGTGGGCCTGCGGATCACTGACCTGTCTGGCTGCGGCCGTGATAACCGGTGCCGACCACTCCGGCTGTCTGAGGCGTTGGAGCAGGTGTTCGGGCAGCTGGCTGATCGGTGTGTCCGGGTTAAGCAGCAGCTGTCGTGCATCGATGTTCTGGGCAATGGCCTTGCTGAGCTCCGGTCCCCGCCTGGTCTGTGCCAGCCGCTTGAACAGGATATCATCAACAGGCTTGAAGCCGGGATCCTTGTCTTTACCGATCTGCAGCGGGATGTCGCTGATCAGGGTGGCAACCATGCGGTTGAGCTGCTTTGGGGTGAGGTGTTCAATGGTCTCGTCCAGCAGCTGGTCTGACACCTGGTTGAGGACCTGGGAGTAGAGCTGCTCGCCAAAGAGTCCCTTGAACCGCTGGGCCAGGATATTGCCCAGTGCAATGCCTTCCATGGAGGCCAGTTCAGCTCCGGCCTGCCGGGCAACCCGGGTCTGCTGCTCCTTGCTCAGCAGCTGTTCGTAGTGGGCAAGCATGCGGTTAAAGGCGGCAAAATCAGTCTGGCCTTCTGTGTGGGCCTGCGGATCACTGACCTGTCTGGCTGCGGCCGTGATAACCGGTGCCGACCACTCCGGCTGTCTGAGGCGTTGGAGCAGGTGTTCGGGCAGCTGGCTGATCGGTGTGTCCGGGTTAAGCAGCAGCTGTCGTGCATCGATGTTCTGGGCAATGGCCTTGCTGAGCTCCGGTCCCCGCCTGGTCTGTGCCAGCCGCTTGAACAGGATATCATCAACAGGCTTGAAGCCGGGATCCTTGTCTTTACCGATCTGCAGCGGGATGTCGCTGATCAGGGTGGCAACCATGCGGTTGAGCTGCTTTGGGGTGAGGTGTTCAATGGTCTCGTCCAGCAGCTGGTCTGACACCTGGTTGAGGACCTGGGAGTAGAGCTGCTCGCCAAAGAGTCCCTTGAACCGCTGGGCCAGGATATTGCCCAGTGCAATGCCTTCCATGGAGGCCAGTTCAGCTCCGGCCTGCCGGGCAACCCGGGTCTGCTGCTCCTTGCTCAGCAGCTGTTCGTAGTGGGCAAGCATGCGGTTAAAGGCGGCAAAATCAGTCTGGCCTTCTGTGTGGGCCTGCGGATCACTGACCTGTCTGGCTGCGGCCGTGATAACCGGTGCCGACCACTCCGGCTGTCTGAGGCGTTGGAGCAGGTGTTCGGGCAGCTGGCTGATCGGGGTGTCCGGGTTAAGCAGCAGCTGTCGTGCATCGATGTTCTGGGCAATGGCCTTGCTGAGCTCCGGTCCCCGCCTGGTCTGTGCCAGCCGCTTGAACAGGATATCATCAACAGGCTTGAAGCCGGGATCCTTGTCTTTACCGATCTGCAGCGGGATGTCGCTGATCAGGGTGGCAACCATGCGGTTGAGCTGCTTGGGGGTGAGGTGTTCAATGGTCTCGTCCAGCAGCTGGTCTGACACCTGGTTGAGGACCTGGGAGTAGAGCTGCTCGCCAAAGAGTCCCTTGAACCGCTGGGCCAGGATATTGCCCAGTGCAATGCCTTCCATGGAGGCCAGTTCAGCTCCGGCCTGCCGGGCAACCCGGGTCTGCTGCTCCTTGCTCAGCAGCTGTTCGTAGTGGGCAAGCATGCGGTTAAAGGCGGCAAAATCAGTCTGGCCTTCTGTGTGGGCCTGCGGATCACTGACCTGTCTGGCTGCGGCCGTGATAACCGGTGCCGACCACTCCGGCTGTCTGAGGCGTTGGAGCAGGTGTTCGGGCAGCTGGCTGATCGGGGTGTCCGGGTTAAGCAGCAGCTGTCGTGCATCGATGTTCTGGGCAATGGCCTTGCTGAGCTCCGGTCCCCGCCTGGTCTGTGCCAGCCGCTTGAACAGGATATCATCAACAGGCTTGAAGCCGGGATCCTTGTCTTTACCGATCTGCAGCGGGATGTCGCTGATCAGGGTGGCAACCATGCGGTTGAGCTGCTTGGGGGTGAGGTGTTCAATGGTCTCGTCCAGCAGCTGGTCTGACACCTGGTTGAGGACCTGGGAGTAGAGCTGCTCGCCAAAGAGTCCCTTGAACCGCTGGGCCAGGATATTGCCCAGTGCAATGCCTTCCATGGAGGCCAGTTCAGCTCCAGCCTGCCGGGCAACCCGGGTCTGCTGCTCCTTGCTCAGCAGCTGTTCGTAGTGGGCAAGCATGCGGTTAAAGGCGGCAAAATCAGTCTGGCCTTCTGTGTGGGCCTGCGGATCACTGACCTGTCTGGCTGCGGCCGTGATAACCGGTGCCGACCACTCCGGCTGTCTGAGGCGTTGGAGCAGGTGTTCGGGCAGCTGGCTGATCGGTGTGTCCGGGTTAAGCAGCAGCTGTCGTGCATCGATGTTCTGGGCAATGGCCTTGCTGACATCAGGCGGACCTGTCTGTTCCAGGTGTGTAATCCAGGAGAGTGCATTGTCAGCAGTCATGGGATGCTGCCGCACATCTCCCTGGGGTGACAAGATGTGCTGCAGGGTGAGATTTGAAAGTAAGGAATGAAGATGTTCAGGTGGAATGCGGTTGAAGATCGTACTTAAAACACTGTCGGTATCCGCTGTGATTGGCAGATGAGCAACAAGTTGTGCGAGCACTGAAGGATCAAGGCCTGCCAGGTGGTTTGCGATACCGGCTATTTTCTGGTCATGTGCAGCAGCTCCGGGTTCCTGACTCAGTTGTTGTAAAAGATCGATGACTGTTTTGTTGATATCTTCGGACTGTTCGTCTGAAATAGTCCCTGTAGCCGACAGTTGACCGATGAGTTGATCAACCAATGTCGACGAAACACCCGGGATCATTTCCTGAGCACCATGCTCAAGGATAAAATTGGTCAACTCTTCGTCGCTGATATCAAGTCCGGATCCGATCAGTTCCTCGTTAACGACCTGTTCGCCTTCACGGAGGACAACATACTTCATGGTATCAACGGTGACAGAGGTAATATCCGCTTCGGATAACAATGAGGCTATAGATCTGCTCGCCTCTTTTTCCGCTAAGAATGAAGAAAGAAGTTCAACAAAGAAGCTGCATTCTCTGGTGGTGAACGCTTCATGGAAGGTGAGTGAATGAATCTGCAACCGGTTAAAAAGGGTGATCAGACCCTGGATCTGCGGGCGAGCGTGGTCTTTGTCTGTGAGATGTTCTCCGCAGATAAGCAGCCTGCCGTCTGAACAGGCAATGGTGACTGATCTTTCTGTTGTCTGATGCGTCAGGAGTGCACTGAATGTCTTAAAGAAAAAGTCATTGCTCCGCTGGACCTGCGGGTTGGTGCTTGGATAAAGCCGCATTGTTCTGAGGGCCGTATACAAACGGACAGAGAAGTCCAGGAGCAGACTGTGGCGATCGGTGGCAGAGGAAGGAGATGAGAAAGTCATGGTAGAGTGGGGGTCATCGAGCGCCTTTTTGAAAAAGAACCGTTTTAACGGTGCGGAAGACAATCAAAAGATCAATAAAAAAAGACTGATGTTTAATATAATACAGATCATATTCGAGCTTGCGCAGGGCGTCTTCTTCAGATGCTCCATAAGGATAACATACCTGCGCCCACCCGGTGATGCCTGGCTTAGTGGCGTGACGTAATGAGTAATACGGCAGTTTCTGGACCAATTGATTGACAAAGACAGGTCGTTCAGGCCGGGGACCGACAAAGCTCATCTGGCCGAGAACAACATTCCACATCTGTGGGATTTCATCAATGCGAACTTTCCGGATGAAGCGACCGACGCGAGTGACACGGCTATCGTTTGTTGCTGCCCAGACAGCACCATTTTTTTCAGCATCTTGGCGCATTGACCGGAACTTTAAGATGTAAAATGATTTGCCACGTTCTCCTACCCGTTCCTGCCTGTAGAGAACAGGACCTGGTGATTCAAGTCGGATGAGAATGGCTGTCACTATAGATATCGGCAGGCTCAACACAAGCCCGATGAATGCAAGAAAAAGATCTAAGATGCGTTTGGAAAGATAGGCCAGGCGGCCGTAGTCAAACCCTTCGGAGAAAATGAGCCAGGCAGGATTTACTTTTTCGATGAGAATTTTACCGGTGATGGTCTCGTAAAAGGATATCCCATCTTCAATGAGTTTCCCCTGTAATTTTTTTTCGAGGAGATCGGTGGTCGGCATGACTCCCCGGCGGTCATCAAGAGCGACAACAATATGATCGATTTCTGAAAGGACCGGGTTACTGTTCAGGTCACTGAAGGTATGAAAGACAGGAATATTCTGATGATCAAAAACTGGAGGGTTGTTGCCGATAATTGCTGCAATGATGAAGCCGGACTCCTTGTTCTCAAGAATTTCAAGGACAATTCTGGCAGCCATTTCTCCGGTGCCGATAATGATAATGTCTTGTGCTAACAATTTTTTCTGAAGAATAAAATAATAGAGTGATCTCCACAATAAAAGAGTTATGCAGATAAGAATATAACAACCAAAAAATGTAGATGTAGAGATAATAATGAATGGAAATACAAAGTAGAGAAAAGCTAAGACTATACAACCAGCCCCGAAAGCCTGCATCATACGCATAAAGGTTTCGCCGGTCGGTCCGGTTTTTCTGAAGTCATACAGATCAAAAAAGTACAAAGTCAGTTGAAAGACGATCGTTACAATAAGAGCTCTCGGTAGAAATTCAGATGGGACAGCGAAAAACAGCTTCCATCCTGAAATGAGAAGAAGGACACCGAGTACACTTGAAAAAATAAGAAACCCTTCGCCTAAGAAAAAAATCAACTTACGAGCCGGATAATATTTGTTCAGAAGATAAGGCATAGTTTCTCTGGCGATAACATCGCGTATAATCGTTTAATGGTTTGCTGATTGGTAGAGGCCCAAAAGACGGAGGAAAAATTTTTTAATAAATGTGGAAAATGTTGATGATTATTTGTCAATGCTGTTTTTTCTTAAAAATAAAGAAAACTGCACTTATTTAACCTATAAATGCTGCAGTATCCATCATAGTTTTTCACACACTTTTCCGCAGTAAAGCAGCAGGAAAACAATGGCCTGAGTTGACATCCACCTGAAAAGTCGGATCAGAGCTCTTCCGGAATACAGGTTGACTGTACAGAATAAAGCATCTGGTGTATGGCGTCGGGCCAGGTGGTTTTGCCGTTCCTCGCCTATGATATCCTGTCCATGAAGACCGGAAGGTGACCGTCAGTATCACAAGCAGGTACAGTTTGGTCTCTGCAACAGGCGAGCCGATGCCTGGTGCCGGCCGGTAAGCATGCAGCAACCGGATGCTCAATGTTTGATGGTTAAAAGCCGGTTCTTCAGTGTTGATCCGATCCCGGGGTACTTGGTTTGTGTAATATTTTTACGAATCATCCATCACCAATAAACTCTCGGGACCGTTTTTCTGCAACTTTTTAGAAGACGGCAATGAGCATGCATCGACAGGTTGTGTCTCAATGACTCCCCGCCGCAGAAATCGGGTTGATGACACATTCGATCATCCGGGCTCTTCTGTAACCATACCATCGTTTACTTCTCTCGTAGATGTTGTCAAAAACAGTGTATCATATTTTTACGTTATCCCGGATAGACTAATTTTTTTATGTGCAGAAGTTCTATGGATATGGTGAACAACGATCCTGTATACCGTTCTTTCATGCCCGGCAGTTTGGCAGGAAACGATACTTGGGGCCTGAGCACAACGTTTAACTGCATTCAATTTTTTTTTGCTGCATCAGATTCTACGGTCATGGTATTTTTTCAGAGTAACGCGTTTTGATAATTGAATACCACAGAATTCTGTTGTCATTCTGCGACTCTTCAGATGCTCCATGCATCACCAGAGTCTGTTGTTACAAGTGAAGTGTTGTCTGAGTAAGGCTGTTTTTTTAGAGTAAGAAAGAGATGGAAGTCCAGCCTGCTTCCAGGGGTAATGCGTCATTTTCGAGAAGGTGGCAGAAATGCCGTGCTCAGACGACCTGTTTGGTCTGTCTCTGTTGCGGAGGGGAAAGAACAGAGGTTAGGTCGATCGGGTTGGATGGTGAAATTGTTCAGCTGTTTTGACGATACCAGCGAAGTCTGATCCCGGTCTGCTGGAATCAGGGGTGTGACGGGCTTTGATCGGGATGAATACAGTTCCATTTGAGAAGGATCTGGATAATGGGCAGCATGGGTAACCCCACCACATTACTGTATGACCCGCAGATCTTATGGATGAGAAAACCACCCGCACCCTGGATAGCGTAGGCCCCTGCTTTGTCCATCGGTTCCCCTGTTTGCACATAGGATTCGAGTATGGGCTCGGTAAAAGTTCCAAAAGTTACAGCCGTGGCCACTGTGCCTGCCTCGAACATTGCATGATTTTTCATCATCAGGGTAAAGCCGGTGATAACAGTGTGGGTTTGTCCCTGGAGGTTCTTTAACATTGCCAGGGCATGGGTCTTATCCCGGGGTTTGCCTAAAATACGCCGGTCAAGTGTGACCACAGTATCAGCCCCGAGAACACAAGCTTCTGGGTGTATGGCAGCAATCTGGAGTGTTTTTTCTGTTGCCATCCGTTCAGCAAAGTCCTTCGGTCGTTCAGAAGGATGAGGTAACTCATCAACTGTGGCTGGTAAAATTTGAAATGTAAGGCCTGCCTGGCGGAGTAAATCCTTTCTTCGTGGAGAGCCTGAGGCAAGAATAAGGGGATGGGCGGCAATAAACATCGATCAGGAGCGGGAACAAAGACAGGGTTGAGGATAATGAATCTGTTCAAGAAAGAGTCCACAGGCCGGAGCGGTCGGGCCGGCAGCAGTTCGGGTTTGTGCTGTTATAATGGCCTGTATTGCGTCAGCCCTTCTTTTTTCTTGACCTATACTTATCAAAGTCCCTGCAAGAATACGGACCATTTGTCTGAGAAAACCATCGCCGGTGAAACGAAGTGACCATTGATCAGCTGTTCCAAGCGTTGGGGTGCAACTGACGTGAAAAAGAGTCCGAACTGCACCGCGCCCGGTAACAACTTCTTTGTCTCGGGAACCCGAACGTTCAAAGCTGGAAAAATCATGGGTACCAAGGAGATGGCCGAAGGCGGTTTGCAGGAGCCGGGGATTGAATTTTCCAGGGTAATGGGCCTGGTACAGACGGGTTGCAGGGATTTGCACTGCGCCGGTGAAGAAATCGTACCGGTATGTTTTAGCACAGGCGCTGAAACGGCTGTGAAAATCCAACCGGGCTTCTTCAGCCTTGAGGACACGGATGTCAGTCGGCAGCAGGGCGTTGAGTCCTTTATAAAAGGCAACGAGAGGGGCGGTGGAGTCGGTATGGAAATGGGCAATCATGCCGAGGGCGTGAACCCCGGCATCGGTTCGTCCTGCGCCGTGTAACGTTATGGGAGCGCTGCAGATTTGAGACAGCGAACCTTCCAGGGTCGCCTGGATGGTTGCTTCTCCCTGTTGCTGCCGCTGCCAGCCATGGTAATTACTTCCATCGTAGGCAATGAGTAAACGAACATTCCGTTGCATCAGGGGAAAAACGGGGCACCGAGCAGGCCTTCTGTTTCGGGAAATCCATTCATGAGGTTCATATTTTGTATGGCCTGGCCGGAGGCACCTTTGACGATGTTGTCAATGGCGGACATGACGATTAAGCGATTGGTTCGTCGGTCTTTCTGCAGTGAAAGATCACAGTAGTTGGAGCCTCGAACGTGCTGTGTTGCCGGTGGCGTTCCGGACGGCAGTAGCCGTACGAAAGGTTCTTCTCTGTAAACCCGTTCGTACAGAGCTTGCAGGTCAGTCTCTCTACCCTTGTCGGTGAGTGCAGCGTAGATGGTGCTGAGAATACCACGTGACAGCGGAAGCAGGTGAGGGGTGAAAGAAATAGTGACCGGTTGGCCGGCAGCAATGGACAGTTCCTGTTCTATCTCCGGGATGTGTCGATGGGTTCCGCCCACCTTGTACGGCTTGAAACCGTCGGCCACTTCACAGAACAGGGTTCCCACACTGGCAGCTCTGCCGGCCCCTGAAGTTCCGGATTTTGAATCAACAATAAGAGTTGCCGGATCTATCATCTCTTCTCGCAGGAGAGGTGCAAGGGCAAGAATTACCGAGGTCGGATAGCAACCGGGGTTCGCGGTCAGCCGTGTTTGCCGTATTTGCTCACGATAGAGTTCCGGAAGACCGTAGACTGCCTGGTCAAGCAGCTCGGGGCAGGTATGTTTCTGGTACCACTCTTCGTAGGTTGTTGAATCATGAATTCGAAAATCAGCGCTCAGATCGACCACTTTTTTACCGGCAGCCAACAGCTGAGGAACAACATCCATGGCGGTTTTATGTGGTACCGCTGTGAAAAAGAAGTCGGCGCGCTCAACCAGCTCGTCCGTTGTCAGATTTTCACAGGTAATATCAATTCGTTTGCGCAGATTAGGAAAGACCTCTGCCAGAGCCTTTCCTGCGTATTGTCGCGAGGTGGCGGCAGTGATTGTGACTTTTTCGTGGCCTGCAAGCAGCCGGGCCAGTTCGGCGCCGGTATACCCTGAGGCGCCAACAATACCAACTCGCACCATGATATCTCTTCCTTGTAAGCGATAAGTGTTAGGGCAGGTTCATAAAAAAAGGGAATAACGTACCCGTTATTCCCTGATAGGTGTAAAAGCTTAAGAAAATGCAGTGACCGATCCTTGGTATCTCCGCCCAGTTATCTCTTGGAGAACTGGAAGCGGGCACGGGCTCCGCGCAGACCGTATTTCTTACGTTCTTTTGCACGCTGATCCCTTGTCAGGAGCCCCGCTCTTTTCAGCGGTAAGTGCAGTTCCGGGTTAAGTCCCTGCAAAGCACGGGCAATGCCATGCACCAGTGCGTCAACCTGGGCAGTCTTACCGCCGCCGGTAACTGTGGCCAGCACATCATATTTATCAACGGTCTCTGTGACTGTAAAAGGCTTTGCGATCTTTGGCTCAAAGAAGATGTTGCCGAAATATTCGTCCATGGCCATTTTGTTAACAGCGACCTTACCGCTTCCCGGGGTGATCCAGACCCGTGCAATTGCGGTTTTTCGTCTGCCGGTGGCGTATGTCTGTTCGGGATTCATAGTATAATACTCCGTTGTCAAATCTCGTACTGTTCCGGTTGTTGAGCCTGGTGAGGATGATCTGAACCAGCATATATTTTCAGTTTTTTAAGCTGGGCACGGCCAAGTTTATTTTTGGGCAACATACCGCGCACTGCCGTCCGGATCACTTCCTCCGGTTGTTTGGCTAATACTTCGCGGGCAGAGCGGGTGTTAAGCCCTCCTGGGTATCCAGTGTGGTGATGATAGAGTTTGTTGTCTAACTTGTTGCCCGTGAGATGAACTTTTTCTGCATTGATAACGATGACAAAATCACCGTTGTCCTGAAAGTTACAGAAAGTTGGTTTATGTTTGCCGCGCAAAAGTCGAGCAATTTCCGCTGCCATGCGGCCAAGAACTTTACCATCGGCATTTGTCACGTACCATTTGCGTTCGATTTCATCTATCGGCGTGTAATAGGTTTTCATGCTGGGTGTCTCGTGCTTGAAAAAAAAAGGTTCGAACAGGCGTCCGAACCTGGGTAATTTTGTGGAGCGGGAAACGAGATTCGAACTCGCGACTTCAACCTTGGCAAGGTTGCACTCTACCACTGAGTTATTCCCGCTTATTGTTCACGATAACGTACAACTCTAATAGATTTTGTTGAGAAGTGTCAATAAAAAAAAGCATCAGCAGGTAAATTTATCGGCATGATCCCTTCATGAAAAAAACCATGATGAGAGAGAGGAGAACAGTTGCCAATCAAGAAAAAGAAGAATAGTATGCTAAGCTAACTTGTTCAGTATTTTACTGATTTTCAGCCCTGTAGACAACTGTCAAGAGTCTTTAGGTGGCCTGATCGCAGTGAGGTGCTGTTTGATCTGCAGATAATACCTGCCACCCATCCCACCTCAAAAAGAGGAAGCAATTTATTTTACAGGAATTTTGATAATGACTGCAACCGCACCACGCACAGCCTCGCTTGCCCGAACAACGAAGGAGACCAGCATTCAGCTTGATTTTGTTCTTGATGGGACAGGTGCAATCACGGTTAACACTGGTGTGGGCTTTTTGGATCATATGCTGGTACTCATGGCTGTCCACGGATTTTTTGATCTGAAAATATCCGCACAGGGTGATGTGGAAGTCGATGACCATCACACTGTTGAAGATGTGGGTATCTGTCTGGGACAGGCTTTTGCTCAAGCTTTGGGCAACAAGGCCGGTATCTGTCGGTACGGTCATGCCTATGTCCCCATGGACGAGGCGCTGGCACGGGTTTGCCTTGACTTCTCCAACCGTCCTTTTCTCCATTACCAGGTCGAGATTTCTGAACAGAAAATCGGGACTTTTGATGTACCGTTGGCCAAGGAATTTTTCCGTGCTTTCTCCTTGCATGCAGGGATAACACTGCACATTGATCTCCTGCATGGTGAAAACGGCCACCATATTCTTGAGGCGATATTCAAAGCATTGGGGCGGGCAGTCGCCCTTGCAGCCGCACCTCATCCCCTGGTTACGGGACAGCTCTCTTCAAAAGGTATGCTATAAGTACACTGAAGACCTGCATGTTGTGTAAACACCTTAGCCGAATTTTTCAACTTTCCACCCTTCAGCAGGAGGAATAAAAAGTGGCACTTTTACAGCAAATAAAAGTCGGAACAGCGGCACTCTGTCTTGTTATGGCCGCCGGATGTACGCAGGTGAAAGGCCCTGTTCAAAGTTCTTTGGATGATACCTTTGCCGTATCAGGTATTGCGGTGCTTCCGGTTCGGCCGGTCATTGAGTTTGATGAAAATCAGACGCTTGCCGAAGAAGAGTTGCTTCGAAATTCCAGTGTCGTGATGGATGGCCTGATCAAAGAGGCCCTGGCAGATAAATCGGGGGTTCGGTTTATTACCACTCCTCTTCAGGTTGAACACAAAGGTGGTGGTTTCACTGACCTGGAGAAGGCGAGAGACATCGCTGCTCAACAGGAGTGCAACACCCTGCTGGAGGTCACGCTTAGTCGGTATGTTGAACGGATCGGCGGCGATTATGGTGTGAGACAGCCTGCTGCTGTTACCTTTGCCTACAGGCTCTATGAGGTGGGTGAGGGACGGGTATTGTGTCATGGTCGATTCGATGAACAACAGCAATCCGTGATGGAAAATCTGCTCACTCTGCCCAAAGCACAGAGCCGTGGGCTTGTCTGGTTGACTGCTGAAGACCTGGCCCGCGACGGTATTAAGGAAAAATTTTCCCAATGTCCTTACCTCGACGACAAGTAGTGAACCGGCAACCGTGACAGTGTTGTTGTCGCGGGGGGTAAATCGACGTATCGGTCGGGCAATGCACGATTACAGCATGCTGACCGATGGTGACCGGGTTCTGGTGGCGGTTTCCGGCGGAATCGATTCGTTTGTACTGGCATGGCTGCTGGTCGAGTGGCGGAAAAAAGCGCCGATCCATTACGACCTTGCAGCTGTGCATGTTGATATGGAAGCCGACGCCAACGGCCCCGGACCGATGGCACAAAAGCTTCGTCGCTCGATCAGTGCACTTGGTTTGCCCCTGCATATCCTGCCGGCTCGTTGGCAGCCCGATCTGTTGCCGACAGAGACCACAAAGACGTACCATGATCTGTGTTTTCAATGTGCCCGTTCAAGAAGGACGCAGATGTTCGTCTATGCACGAGAATGCGGTTATCATACCATCGCCCTCGGCCATCATCGCGACGATATTATCGAAACTTTTCTGCTGAATCTCACCTGTGCCGGCAATATCAGTACCATGGTTCCGAAACAGAACCTTTTTTCCGGACGCTTGACACTTATCCGGCCATTGGCATATCTGGACAAGGTGGAGATTGAAGAGGTCGGCCGTCAGTTGCGTGTGACGCCGATTCGCTCTCTCTGTCCTTTGCGTGAGCAAACCAAACGCCGCGATATGCAGCACTTGGCCTCATTGATTTATCAGCAGATTCCCGGTGCAAAAGAGCATATATTTGCAGCTCTTGGCAACATCCGCCAGCAGTACCTGCTCAACCAAAGCAAAGAAAGACATCTTCCATGAGGGTGGCGATTCTTGCAGATATTCACGGTAATTTTCGGGCCTTGGAGGCTGTCTTGGCCGATATTGCCCTGTTGTCCGTTGACCGGATTTTCTCTTTGGGCGACAATATCGGCTACGGTCCAGAGCCTGAAGAGGTGGTTCAGGCGTTGATCAGGAGCAAAGTGTGTTCGGTGATGGGCAATCACGAACTCGGATTGGCCAGTCGCAGTTATTCTGTCCGCTTCCATGCAACTGCTCGGGATTCGCTGCATCTGACCAGATCGCTGCTGAGTGCACAATCTTTATCCTGGTTGACCTCATTGCCCAGTTCTCTTGTCTGGAACGACACTCGTTTTGTTCATGGCTGTCCACCGGAATCCATGACAGTCTACCTGTACAATCCCACAGAAACCCGTTTGCAGCGTGTATTTGCCGCCTATTCGGAGCGGATTTGTTTTGCTGGTCATACCCACGACCTCAGTTGGCATCAGTCGGATAACAGCACTGTGACAAGCTGTCCGTTGCCTCTCGGTCACTCTGACCTCGCAAGACAGGTCCGTCATCTGTTACTTTGTGGAAGTGTCGGACAACCACGCGATATGTTTAGCTGGCATGCGAAGTACGTGCTTTGGGATCAGGAAGCGGCAACCATTGAAATACGGTCTGTTGTCTATGATGTCCAGACCACCATGCAACTCCTGGGTGAACGCGGGTTTCCAGGCAGCAACGCTAAACGTCTTTTTTGGTGAGCCAATGAAGAAAGTGGGTCGATACGAGGTCGTTCGCCGTCTTGGCAAGGGAGGAATGGGGTCGGTCTACAAGGCTATTGTACCGGTTATTGATAAGGTGGTTGCCGTCAAAATCCTTGATCCCAACGAACTGTTGGAAGACATCCTCGGTGTTGATCAGTTACGCGATATTTTCATCTTTGAAGCCCGTACCATGGCTACCTTCAGCCAGCCTTTTCTCGTCACTGTTCATGACTTTGACCACGATGATCAAGGCCGGCCTTTTTTTGTTATGGATTATATCTGTAACAATCTTGGGGACATGATTGGTGAGTCTTTTCATCTTGAGGAGGATTCCCGGATAATTCAGGCATCCAAGGTGTTGCATTATGGCCGGCAGATCCTGGCTGGCCTTGGTTTTCTCCACTACAACAACATTGTTCATCGTGACATAAAGCCACAAAATATCCTGGTCACCGACGAAGATATAATAAAAATCTGCGATTTCGGTATGGCCCTGGTTAACGGCACATCGTTTTCAGGCCCAAGCAATATGCAGATCGGTTCTCCGTATTATACTCCTCCGGAACAACGCAAAAACCCAAACGCCGTTGATGGACGGGCTGACCTCTATTCAACGGCAGTGCTGTTGTATCGGATGCTCACCGGTAAGCTCCCGGGCATGCAGAGTTTAAGTTTGTCCATGGTCAATGCCCAGTATGATCAGTCCTGGGACGATTTTTTCCTTAAAGCGTTGCGCTGGCAGCCGGAGGAGCGGTTTCAATCCGCAGATGAGATGCTGGTTGCCCTGGAGCAGCTCCCCAAGGTGCCATCGGCTTCAGAGCGCTGGTGTCCAGTGCCTCAGGCAGGGGATAAACCCAAGGTTTTACGTCGTACATCTTTGAATGTACGCAGGTCCCAGGCTCAAAAACATTTTGGGGTGACCCCCCTGATGCGACCGGTGGAATCAGTGTGTAATGTGCTGGAGACAGGTGCAGAGATCGTGTGGGATCGGGCAACGGATCTGGTGTGGCAGCGGCATGGCAGCCGGTTTCCACTCTCCCTTGCCGAAGCCCGCAGCTATGTGGAGATGTTGAACAAACAACGGTTTCAGGGGTATCAGAATTGGCGGCTTCCCACTGTCAACGAGTTGTTGAGCATGCTGTCAGACGCCGGCTATGCGGCATTTTTTTCTGCGGAGAACACAGGGCAGACAATGAAATGGCTCTGGAGCTGTGACCGTCACGGATATCATGAAAGCTGGTATGTGAACATGGACATGGGGTTTGCCGGTGTCCAGGACATAGCTTGTCGGAATCATGTCAGGGCTGTCTGTATCCCCGCAGAGAGCACAGTCGATACTTCCTTATAAGCCGAACCGGATAAATTTATGAACTGGATAAACTTATGGACGACCCTGTTGCACACTACTTTTTAGTGCACTCTGCATCCAAGGACCGAGCTATACGTCATGTGAAGCAGTATCTTTCCGGCAATCAGTTGATCTCCTATGCTACGTTTGTTATCCACCCTGAAGAGGTCTACAACGGATCCCATCCGCTTTTTGAGCCAACCCTCGCACATGGACTGGCCGCTAATGCCGCTTTTGCCCGACGCATGCTTGCCCATCTTAAAGAGGAAGGGGTCACTTCCCTTGAGCAGTTGCCTGACCTGCAACAGGGGTATGTAACCAAAGTGCTGCATACACTGACCCACCTGCTGGATGGATTTATTGGGATCGATTCGACCTTTTATAATCTTATTGAAGATTCACACCGGGTCAGTGAGGAGTTAACAACGTCCATTCACGCCATCCCCGTATCTTACTGGCTTGTATCAGTGCGAGCAGGCAAACTGGAGACCTCGCTTCTGCATCCGGTTAATTAACAGGACTGTTCTGTCCCGAAGTCTGTCCCCCACGTGTATTCTTCTGCCCTCTGCTTTGCATGCGGTTGCTTTTCCCATGAGCTGAACTGGAGTTCTGTTGACATAAATTGATATAAAGTATAAATTTTATTGTATCAATGTGGGGTAAGATGATGATGTTCTCCTGATTTCCGAACATTATCGACTCATTCTCGTTTTCGAGATGATCGTATGCGCCTTTTTATTTTCGGCTCCATCCGAAGAACGTTGCTTGTTCTGGTACTGTTGGCAGTGTTCCCATCACTGGCAATTTTGCTGTACAGCGGGCGGGAGCTACGTAACAGGGTGGTCCTGGATGCTGAGAACTATGCTCTGCGCCAGGTGCAGGCCATGGCTGCTCACCATGAGAGGGTGGTTGAGAATGCCCGGTTGCTGCTCATGGCGATTGCCCGGTCGGCAGACGTCCGTCGACTCGACGTTGACGCCTGTCAGACGCTTCTTGCAGAAATTCTGGCCAATCACACGGTCTATGTTTCTTTTACCCTGATCGATATCAACGGACGTGTGCTTGCCGTTGCCCCTGCCGATCTGTCGACAACTTCCCAACCCGCCGATGTTTTCCAAGAAGCCCTGCAGTCCGGAGTTTTTACTGTCGGCAATTATACTCTGCGTAAAAATGAACGTCGGGTTGTTGTTCATTTTGCGCAGCCGGTTTTTGCCGATGATTTTCAGCCAAAGGGCATGCTGATTGCCGACTTTGATTTGAATTACTTCGGTCGTCTCTTTGCAGACACTCATTTGCCTGAGCAGTCGATCTTCACCCTGACCGATGCCAAAGGTATGCGTCTGACAAGATTCCCTGAAACGGAGAAGTATACCTGGGTACCGGATTTACCGCAGATGGTGGAACGCATGTCCGGTGAAGAAGAGGAGGGGACCTTTTTAAAAGTAGGCGTGGATGGAGTACGTCGTCTGTACAGTTTCAAGAGGCTTCATTTTCAAGGAGCATCCTTTCCTTATCTGATGATTCGTCTTGGCATTCCGGTTGACCAGGCACTGGGTGAGGCTCGGTTTGTTGTCCTTCGTAATTTGGTGCTGCTGATTCTGGCGGCAGCATTGGCACTTGCGACGGCCTGGGTTGTTGGAGAGCGAACCCTGATACGTCGATTCAACCAGTTGATTGCGGCGACGGATCGATTGAAATCCGGTGAGTTGAGCAGTCGTACCGGTATTGATTTTCAGGAGGGGGAACTTGGCCGGTTAGCCAATGCCTTTGACAGTATGGCGATGGAGCTGGAAGAAAAAGAGCACGAACGATCGGTTGCACAGGAAGAGTTGCTTCGTCTCAATGAAGAGTTGGAGCACCGTGTCATGCAGCGTACCGAGCAGCTGGCCCAGGCCAACCAGGATGTACAGCAGACATTGGAGCATTTACAGCGAACCCAGAAACAACTGGTCCTCTCGGAAAAGCTGGCTGCCCTGGGCGAGTTGGTGGCCGGTGTTGCCCATGAAATCAACACCCCGGTAGGAGTCGCCCTTTCTGCGAGTTCAACCCTTGTTGAGAAAAATAAAACTTTAACGGAACGTTTCTCGAAAGGTGAAATAAGACGCTCTGATTTAACGCAGTTTCTGGAAGATTCCCGTGAAGGCGTCGATATGATTCTGGTTAATCTGAACCGTGCTTCAGATCTGATTCGCAGTTTTAAGATGGTGGCGGTTGATCAGGTCTCAGAACATCGGCGGATTTTTCGCCTGCGTGAATATATCGATGAAATTCTGCTCAGCTTACGACCAAAGCTGAAGAAGACCAGCCACCGGATTGTTGTCGAATGCGACCCGGATCTGGTGATTGAAAGTTATCCCGGTGCTTTTTCTCAAATTCTGACCAATCTCATTATTAACAGCCTTGTCCATGCTTTTGCGGAAGATCAAAGCGGTGAGATCCGGATTGAAGCCATACGTCAAGAGAATGTTTTAGAGATGCGCTACTCGGACAACGGGAAAGGGATGCCGGCAGAGGTGCAGGATCGAGTGTTTGAACCCTTCTTTACAACCTCACGGCAACACGGCTCCACCGGGCTGGGATTGCACATTGTTTTTAACCTGGTTACGCGAACCCTTGGTGGAGAAATCGGCTGTGAAAGCCGACCAGGACAGGGAACAGTCTTTCAGATGACTATACCTGTTTGACGTGGAGTGTCTATGATGATCGACGATGATGCCCTTCTCTTTAAAGATGAAGCTCCGGAACCGGGTGAAAGCCGGGCTGACGGCAGTATTCCCCAGGACAGATGGAAGATTCTGATTGTTGATGATGAGGTCGATGTTCACAGTGTCACCACCTATATGATCAAAGACATGGAGTATCATAACAAGAAGTTTGAGTTCCTCCATGCCTACAGCGGTCAGGAAGCCAGGCAGATCTTAGCCGGGCACCATGACATAGCCGTTGTTCTTCTGGATGTGGTGATGGAAACCGATGACAGCGGTCTGCAGCTTGTCCGCTATATTCGCGAGGTACTCAACAATCATACTGTGCGGATAGTTTTGCGTACCGGTCAACCAGGTAAGGCACCGCCGGCCAAAGTCATCTTAGAGTATGACATCAACGATTACAGGGAAAAGACAGAGTTAACCCTTGAGCGGATGCTGGTCACCGTCATATCCGCGCTGCGAAGTTACAACT
This sequence comes from Desulfobulbus oligotrophicus, assembly GCF_016446285.1. Lineage (NCBI taxonomy): Bacteria > Pseudomonadati > Thermodesulfobacteriota > Desulfobulbia > Desulfobulbales > Desulfobulbaceae > Desulfobulbus > Desulfobulbus oligotrophicus. The sequence goes on along the minus strand of NZ_CP054140.1, from coordinate 2,820,274 downwards.
TTATTGTGACCCTTGAAAATAATCGTAAAGGGCTGAGAAAGATCATCGATGCTTCAGGGGATATTTTTGAACGTCAATCCTTAGAAAAATTAGGGAGCGGCGTTTTAGATCAATTAACCTCGATTCTTCAGTTGCATGAGGATGCGCTTTATAGCCATTCCTCGGGATTGGCGGTTTCAAAAATCCAGGGACAATCGGTGGTACTGGCGGCAACCGGGAAGTTCAGCCAATATGTCGATCAGCCGATTGGTGAGGTGAAAATCGCCCTGATGCGGGGTGCTCTTGATCAGGCCCGATCCTGTCCCCACGGTTTTTATTGCGAGAGCGGTAAGTGTGCCTGGTACTTTAAAAGTCAGACCGGCTCGGAAAATTTCCTTTATTTTGAGATTGCCAAGGAGCTGGACGAAGACGATCGTGATTTGCTTGAGTTGTTTTTTACCAATGTCTCCCTGGCCTTTGACAACCTGTTCCTTAACAGAGGCATTGAAGAATCGCAGAAGGAGATCATCTACCATATGGCAGAGGCCATGGAGTGCCGTTCAGATGAGACAGGCAGCCATGTCCGCAGGGTGGCCGAATATGTACGTTTGCTTGCTTTGAAATACGGCCTCAGCGAGGAGGAGGCTGAGATGTTCAAGCTTGCCTCAACTCTGCACGACCTTGGTAAAATTGGTGTCCCGGATGCTGTTTTAAATAAACCCGGCCCGCTTACCCCGGAGGAATATCAGATCATTCAGGCTCATGTGCGTCAGGGCCATGAACTGCTGACAAATTCCGGAAGCCCGGTTATTCGCACTGCGGCCCGAATTATTCTCGAACATCATGAACGCTGGGACGGCCGGGGATATCCACGCGGTCTGAACGGTGACGAAATTCATATCAGTAGCCGGATCGTGTCGGTGGCCGATGTCTTTGATGCCCTGTCTAATCGACGCATCTATCGCGAGGCGTGGAGCTGGGAGGATGTACTGACTTATTTCAGGGAACAGCGCGGAAAACATTTTGATCCCAGACTCGTGGATATCCTCCTTGCAAGCCAGGAGGAGTTTCGTCGTGTCTGGCTGCAGTACAGCGAGGTGACGGGTGCTCTTTCCGGTGTATCTTCCGACATGGTGTGAACTGCAGTGCTCCCTGGTACTGTTTTTTGACGCACAGTACTGCCCGGCAGGAAGAGTAGTTTTTCTTGAAGTCTACCGAAGGTTTAGGTAATAGGGTACGTGTCATGAGAAGGTGTTAAGACCCAGCTCAACAGGTTACGAGGAAAACAGAATGGGAAAAATCGGTAGAAATCAACCGTGCCCGTGCGGCTCCGGGAAAAAATACAAGCACTGTTGTCTGTCGGCGCAGCAGGCAGGTGCTGTGGCTGAGCCGACAAGTCCGGTGAAGGTTTCGTTGCTGGCGACCATTGAAAAGGTACAGACCCTGGCTGAGGAAAAAAAAGAGGTTTTTCTTGAGCTCGGTGTTTTTCTGTTTTTTGCTGATCATAAGGGGGATGCCTGGTTATTTGAGATCACCGATTCCGATGCCGTGCAAATTGCCAAAAATGGTGAGCGACTGGCTGTCCAGGTCAATGAGAATCCCGAGACCATAGAGATAAATTTCAGTCATACCTTTGCTCTTCATGATCGAGAGGTGTATGTAACTTCGTATGTTGACAAGGTGAAGACATTGCTTGTCAACAGTCCGGCACAGCAGATCAATGCGGCTATTCGGCGGCTTCGTAAACGATTTCCAAAAGAAATGCTTGCACAGATGCATGTGGAGCAGGGTGAAGAAACCTCAGCATGAAGAGTATGAGACAGTGGCTGAATCGGCTGCGGTATCTGCCTGTGGGGTTGGTTATGAGCGGTATCTTTTATCTTTCCCATCAACCCGGCGGCACATTCACTTTGCCTGCTGTCGTCAATATCGATAAACTGCTTCACTGCCTGGTATACACGATTCTCGGGGTTACTTTTTATGTGGCTCTCTCACCTCAGTGGCGTAGCAATCATCCTGTTTATGCCGGTGGTGCCACTTTGATGTTCTGTCTTGTTTACGGGATCTCGGACGAGTGGCATCAGTCGTTCATTGCCGGTCGGGAGGTCAGTGGTTCAGATGTGGCCGCGGATGTGGGAGGTGGTCTGCTCGCCGTTCTATCTGTATGGGCATGGCGAACGTGGCGGCGTGATACAACGGATGAGGTTGCCTGATGGCTTTATTGACACTTGATACAGGGCAGCAGCTTAATTATGAACAGTATGCCGGTGAGACCAACCGTCCCTGGCTTGTTTTTCTCCATGAAGGACTTGGCTCCATAACACAGTGGCGGGACTATCCGCAGCAGCTCTGTCAGCACACCGGTTGTCCGGGTATGGTTTATGACCGTATCGGTTACGGTTTATCATCACAGCTTACCCGGCCCCGGACTATTCATTATCTGCACGAGTACGCTCTTTATGAGTTGCCCTTGGTCCTTGATGCCGTACTTCCGGATCAGAACTTTATTTTAATCGGCCACTCGGACGGCGGCAGCATCAGTCTGCTTTTCAGTGCGGAACGCTGGCCTCGCCTCCTCGGCACAGTAACTGTTTCCGCCCACGTCTTTGTTGAGCCTGCCAGTATTACCGGTGTTGAGCAGGCTGAGCTGTCCTTTGCCCGAGGGGAACTGAAGAGGGGGCTCGCCAGGCATCATGGTGATAAAACAGAGACCATGTTTCGGGCCTGGGCCGATACCTGGACAAGCCCCTGGTTCAGATCCTGGAACATCGAATACGTGCTGCCCGCAATTGAGGTGCCAATGCTGGTCCTGCAGGGACGGGATGATCAGTACGGCACTTCGGCACAGGTAGATGCCATTGTCAACATGTCTGCAGGACCGGCAACGCCTCTGCTTTTAGAGGATTGCAGTCACAGTCCGCACCTTGAGTTCCCCGAGCTGAGCCTGGACCTCATGTCCTGTTTCGTCAACCGATTGGCCAGGTGAGCTCCTGCCAAAGAACTGTTAGACGCTTGCAGATATCCCTGTGAACCGACTGCATAAAGAATCGGTTTACCATTCGGTACGACACCGATTCTGCTGTGTGAAGACAGGAGGGCTAGCCCTTGGTTTTAGCCAGTAACCTGGCCATATCCTTGGCAAAGTAGGTGAGGATGATATCGGCTCCTGCCCGGCGTATGGCGATCAGGCTCTCCGCCATGATCCGTTCCCCGTCAATCCATCCCTTTTCTGCAGCCGCCTTGATCATGGCGTACTCGCCACTGACCTGATAGGCTGCAATCGGCAGATCAAATTCATCACGTAATCGGCTGATGATGTCAAGATAGGCCAGGGCCGGTTTCACCATCAGAATATCAGCACCCTCATCCACATCAAGTGTTGCTTCGCGCAGGGCTTCCCTGCTGTTGGCCGGATCCATCTGATAACTGCGGCGGTCGCCGAATTGGGGGGAACATTCGGCTGCATCACGGAAGGGGCCGTAAAAGGCTGAGGCGTATTTGACAGCATAGGACATGATCGGTACCGTATGGAACGAATGTTCATCCAGTGTCGTCCGGATCTCACTGATCCGGCCGTCCATCATGTCGGAAGGGGCAACCATGTCGGCTCCGGCCTGCGCATGCGACAGTGCTGTTTTAGCCAGGAGTTCGAGGGTTGCATCATTGTCAATCTCCTGACCTGCTAGGCAGCCGCAGTGACCGTGGTCTGTGTACTCACAAAGGCAGACATCGGTCACTATTGTCATGTCCGGTACCTTGTTTTTCAATTCCTGGACAGCTCGTTGTACAATACCATGCTTAGCGTACGCACCGGAGCCAAGACCATCTTTTTTTTCAGGCAGTCCAAAGAGGATCACGGAACGGATACCCATTGCCAGACAGTCTTTGGCCTCCTTGACAAGTTGATCCACCGAGTAACGGAAGACACCCGGCATGGAGCTGACTTCCTCTCGGATACCTTTGCCGGGAAGAACGAAGAGCGGGTAAATCATCTGTTCTGTGCTTAGCCGTGTTTCGCGAATCATGGCACGAAAGGTTTCGTGCTGTCGCATTCGACGGGGACGATATTCCGGAAAAACCATGGGGCACCTCAGTAGAGAAATATGTTGTTGTGAAATCTGGAGAGGATTGATCCTCAATAAAGAAAAGATCAGTTTCTTTTTAAAGAGGAGCTGATCTATTTAATTGTGATATCCAGAGCCTTCAGTTTTTTGTGCAGGTGACTACGCTCCATACCGATATCTTCAGCTGTTTTGGAGACGTTGCCGTCATTTTCTTCAAGTTTGGCCCGGAGATAGTCTGTTTCAAATTGGCGGCGTGCCTCTTTATAGGCCAGATGCTGGTACGCTGAGCCTGTGTGTGGTACCGGTGGTTGCAATCCTGATGTGCTACCAAGGTTAAGAGCGACATCTTCCGCCAGGATCATCTCTCCAGGTACCATGATCAGCAACCGTTCGACGAGATTGCGCAGTTCACGAACATTGCCGGGCCAGGAGTGATGTTGAAGCAGCTGAAAAGCTTCCGGAGTGAACTGTTTGTCACCAAGTCCCTTGTGCCGAAACTGACTGATAAAATCCGCCACCAGCAGCGGGATGTCTTCACACCGATCCGCCAGATCGGGTACTTCAATGGGGACAACATTCAGGCGATAAAAAAGGTCTGCCCGGAAATGACCGTGTTCAATCTCTTTTTCAAGATTTTTGTTGGTGGCCGCCAGAATACGAACATCTATGCCGATAGTTCGCGATCCGCCCACGCGCTCAAATTGCTGTTCCTGGAGAATGCGCAACACCTTGGCCTGGCTTTTCAGGCTCATATCACCGATTTCATCGAGAAAGAGGGTGGAATCATTGGCCTGGTCAAACTTGCCTTTTTTGGTTTCCGTGGCACCGGTGAACGCCCCTTTCACATGACCGAACAGTTCGGATTCAATGAGTTCTTCTGGAATGGCGGCACAGTTGACAGCTATCATCGGCTGTCTGTTTCTTGCGGAGAGACGATGGATGGTCTGTGCCACCAGTTCTTTACCGGTCCCGTGCTTCCCAAGAATGAGTACCGAGGCATCAGTGGGGGCGACCCGTTCAATCTGTTGCCGTAGTCGCATGATAACCGGACTGTTGCCGGTGATGGTTGATGGTGGAGCTTCACTTTCCCGGAGAAGCTGGTTTTCCCGTTCCAGCCGTGCAACCTGCAGTCCCTGTTTGATTGCAAGAATGGTCTTGTCGTAGGAAAGCGGTTTTTCAATGAAATAAAAAGCACCGCTCTGGGTGGCCTGCACAGCTGTCTCAATGGTGCCGTGTCCGGAGATCATGATCACAGGCAGAGAGAAACGCTGTTTGATCAGTTTCAACGCCTCCAGGCCATCCATTCCCGGCAGCCAGATATCAAGAAGGACGAGATCAGTTTCCTGATCATCCAGTACTCGCAGACCTTCTTCAGCTGAGCCGGCAGTCAGTGGAAGGAAACCTTCATCGGCAAGGATACCGGCCAGGCTGTCGCGAATGGCCTCTTCATCATCTATGATCAGTATGGTTTCCGGCATAAACTAGGGGACTGGAAAAAACATGAAGGGCAGACATCTGAGAGTAAAGTGCACGTATGCGGGTCCATAGTATCAGTTCTCCACCGGTAGCTCAACCGTAAAGACAGAACCGGTGGGCATGTTGTCATGGACGCGGATGGTTCCGCCGTGCTCGCTGACAATGGTGTGGGCAATGGTCAGTCCGAGACCGGTGCCGGACTTACGAGTGGAATAATAGGGTTCGAAAATCCGTAATTTAATGTCACTGGAGATTCCCGGGCCATCGTCGATGACTTCCAGGCGGGCTTTCTGTTCAGGATCATCGTAGCTCAGGGTAACGGTAATGGATCCGGTATCTCCAAGCATGGCAACCGCATTGTCGAGGAGATTGATCAGTACCCGTTTGATCTGTACAGCATCAAAAAGAAATGCAGGTACATCTGGTGCAATGTTGCTGGTGATATGCAGCTGCTTATGCGCTTCCTGGTACATCACCACCACTTCATGGATCATGGACGTGAGGTTGTTACGTTCTTTGCGCAGCTTCGGCATGCGGGCAAAGTCGGAGAATTCACTGACCATTTTTTTAATTTCATCGACTTGGTTGACGATGGTAGCCGTGCATTTATCAAAGATATCCCGATTGTCACTGATGGTTTCCAGGTACCGCTTACGGAGCCGCTGGGCTGAAAGCTGAATAGGCGTCAGGGGGTTTTTGATTTCATGAGCAATGCGGCGCGCCACTTCCTGCCATGCCGCAAGTCGCTGGGCTTTTTCCAGATTGGTCAGGTTGTCGAAAACGATGACAAACCCGATGGGATTTTGACGGTCATCGACCATTCGTGTGATATTTACCTGCAGGGAGAGGGTCTCCCCCTTGCGGATGGTGACACGCAGGTGTCGTTCAATGGTTGCCTTGCCGGTGGTTTGTAACTCTGTGAGAAAATTTTCCACAATCAGCACATGCTGCTTTGGCAGCGCTGTATGGAAGTCCTTGCCCAGGAAATCTGTTGGATCAACGGCAAGCAGTTCCTCTGCAAAGCGATTGATGGTGGTGATACGGTTGTTCTCATCCAGTGCAATGACACCGGCCGCCACATTCTCCAGAATAGTTTCGAGATAACGTCGACGTTGTTCGGATGTTTCGTTGCTGTCCTGGAGGGCCAGGTGCGCCCGGGCCAACTGCCGGTTGGAGGCCAGTATTTCCGACGTCATGGAATTGAACGAATCGATGAGCATGCCCATCTCATCATCCGCCTCCTTTTCCACAATAAAATCCATGTCTCCGTCTGCGACTCGTTTGGTTGCCTCTGCTAACTTTTTAATCGGTCCGGTTAAAGAGCGGGCAATAAAGAAACCAAACCAGATCGCTCCGAACAGAATCAACAGGGTAATGATCAGCAATATGATGATAAGGCTGAATTTAATTGGTGCCTTGAGCATGATGAGTTGCTGATAGTCTGTGGTGCCACTGGAGATGGAGTGCATGGCATCCAGGCGGCTTGCCGGTATCAGCACCGAGGTGATGAGGAACCATGTCTGCGGAGGGGTGCGGGAGATCTGGACAGGAACAATGGCCTCAATGAGCTCGCCTGCGATCGTCTTATGGGTCACCACTTCGGACCGGTTTGCTACGGTGGCAAAACGCAGGGCTTCAGAGGGTGGATCCGGATAGGGAACACCCTGGAGTCGAGGGCCGACAAGTGTGAGCAGCGGCTGGTGCCGGCTGTTGAGCAGCAGCAAACTGTCCGGCGCACCCTCTGTGCTGATGGCAATAATGTTGCTTAAGAAGCGTTCAAGTGCCGGTAGATCGTTCAGGTTGACAGTGCCGCTCTCCAGGATAGTGGCCAGTTGCCGGCCTGTATATTCCGCCTGCTTCCCGCTGTCATGAATGATGGTTTGGGACAGGTGTACTGATGCCTGTAGAGATTCTTCTATCTGAGCATTGAACCAGTAGTCCATTGAGGTTGAGATAAAACGAAGGGCAACAAAAAAAAGAATGGCTGTGGGAATAAAAGACAGGGAGATGAAACAGATAACCAGCCGGGTTCGCAGTCGTGCACCAAGGATATTTTGTCTGCGTTCAAAAACAAGCTCAACAAGATTGCGCAAGACGAGATAGAGCATGAGCAACAGCAGCAGGCCGTTGATATTGATTAACGCAAAGATCAGTATAGTGCTGGAGATTGGGAGGTTGAACTGCCCGGTCAACAGGCCGCGTTGCACGTATCCCAGGAGCGGTATCAGGAGAATACAAAAAACAATAACAAGCCGGACAAGCCGCTGTTTCTTTTTTTTCTGATCAGCGGTGAGCATCTCTAGTACCGGATATCAGTATCTGAACTCGATGGTTCGCCAGTCGGTTTCAAAATTCCAGAGGGAGGAGAAGGGCAGAAAACGGTGCATACCCAAAGGGAGTGCGCCTTTTTTTAAGGTTACCTTAAAGTGGATGGCATAGGGTGCGTCAGGAACCAGTTGAGACAGGGGGATGATCTTTACACCGTTCAGTTCGGCCATTAACTGTTTGGCCCGGGAGAGATCATCTGTGACAAAACTTTTGTCGTTTTTCTCAGAAAAAGTAACGTGATATCTCTTGTTCTCCTGGTCGTACTGTAAGGTGTGGGTAATGGTTGCTTCCATCAAAGTGGTATTCAGGAATCGATTACCGGTCATAATCAGTTCCATCTGGTAAATGAAGTCAATGGGAATACCATTGTTGAGATCTTCAAGCATTCTTTGGGTGAACCCATTTTTAACAGTGGCAAACAGGAGCAGGTCTGTTTCTGAAGTGGTAACAATAATATCTTTTATTTCCGGAGATGTATCCGGCTTGGCAAATGCGGATGAGGCCAGAAACAAGAGAATAAGAAAATGAAGGGTTACCAGTCGAACGGCGACGTGTTTCATGTTGAAGTGAACAGGGCCCCCTGCTTTATTCATTGAAGACGACACGAAAAAGAGCGTATGGAAAACATATAATTGATCAGCGCTCTTTTGTCTATCACAAGGACTGCTCCGGTACTGTGAAGTTGGATCATCACACCCTGTTATTTTCATGTTCACCATCGATGGTTGCAGGTGAAGGAAAGGTTGTGCATGCTGATGGAAAAAGGAAAATCAAGCCACCCGGCCGACTGCATGGCGGTCGAGATAAAGAGCTGTCACCAATCGACCCGCAGTACATTATCCAACGGGCGGACTCGGGCAAGCCTGAGACGAATAATATCACCCTGGGTAACAGGAAAGGCGGGGTTCAGTGGTAAATCAACATCAAAGAGACAGTCGCACAGGAGCAGGTTGACACGTTTCGGGCCGACTCCTCCTACCAGAGCATTGACCAGCTGTCCTTCTTTGGGTGCCAGGTAGCGAAGAATCCAATATCGATGCCGCTGTTGCCGCAGGGCATTGGCACGACCAAGTTTTTGCTGGATGATACCTGTGAATGTTTTACACTCTTCTGTTGAGAAAAGAATGCCCTGACCGTGCAGCATATGGCTGAGCTGGTGCTGCATGGCCAGGTCGAGGAATCGGCGGATCGGTGAGGTAATGGTCGTGTAGCAGTTAAGCCCCAGACCGCTGTGTGGCTTGGGGTGGGCAGTGAGTTCGCCCCGGGCGATATAACGGCGTTGCTGAACAATATCGGCAAGGCTGTTTTGAACACCGGAAATAATACGCTTTCTTGGCGGAGGTTGTGAGCGGAACAGTCCAGGGGCTTCGCGTGCCGCCAGATAAGAGGCGGTCAGACTGTTGGCCAGGATCATCAGTTCGGAAACAAGGTTACGGGCCGGCGTGTCCACTGCGGCCAGGTGTACGTGGATGTGGTCTCGATCGCGAATGTCGATGTTGACATCTGGAAGTGAGAGTAACAGTGCCCCCCGCTCAACGCGCTGCTGACGGAGTTGCTGACTGATACGGTGCAGTAGTGCCAGACCTGGCTCCTGATGGATGGCGGCATCCGCTTCCCGGTAGCTTAACTGTCGTTTAACCTCAATAACGGCGGGGGTGATGGATGAATGGACCTGCATGCCGTCTGTTGAGAAGGTGACCAGAAAACTGATCGTGGGGCGGATCTTCCCCCGGGCAAGACTCCCCAGATCAAAGGATAACCTCTGCGGCAGCATGGGGATATGGCCTTCCGGGAAGTAGATGGAGGTTGCCCGTTCCCTGGCTTCGGCAAATAAAGGGCTTTTGATCGGGATGTGGTAGCTGGCATCAGTGATATGGATGCCGACTTCGATCAATCCATCTTCCTTTTTTCGTATATGGATGGCGTCATCAAAATCGCGTGTTGCTGCGCCATCAATGGTGAAGGTGTTTAAAGATCGAAGGTCTTTGCGCTTAGAGTCACTGAGAAGCTCTTCAGCTGTGGGTTCGCAGAGATTTTCCGTCACATCCAGGCATGGTTCCGGAAAGTCGATCGGCTGGTCCGAACGCAGGAGCGCAAGGTTTTCGTCACGGTCCCAGATGCCGGCTTTGACCAGGAGTTCGAAACCGGCATGTGGTGAGGTTAAGCCGGCCTTTTTCAGTGCCTGGCTGACAAAAACATGTTCTGTTGCCTCATTGCCAAAGAGAACTGCTTCACTGACCCACTGTAAACAGCGATCACGATCCGGCCAGGTGGCGGGAGGGATCGGCTCATCACGCATAATGCCCTGCATGCCGATGGCAGCCTGCTCGAACAACTGTTTCTTTTCCTGTTCTCGAAGGCGCTGCTGTCGCAACTGCTCCACCTGCTCCGGTGTATGCGCTATGAGTTGACCATTTTTATATTTAAAGAAGAGGGTATCTGTAAAGACAGCGCGTAGAAAGGCGGCACGCTGATCATCGTCAACCGTGCTGCCGAAGTGCAGCTCCGCCAGGAAATCCGGAGTAAATTCTTTTTCGGCCTCTTCACACACGATTTCCCACAGGGGCTCTATATCGATAGCCTCTGCCAGAGTTGTACGTTTGGCACAGTGCTCCCTCAGCAGGGCGATAATTGCCTCCTTCGGATCGGTCTGGGAGTACACCTGCTGCGAAACATTGACGATGCGGCTTTCCGGAAGATGGAGTTCTCGCCCGTTCTGGCTGATGAGCCGTACCTTTTTATTGGCAGCACCAAAAACAAGTCCGCAGATAAATCTGCCGCCATCTATGAACTCGATAAGGCTACCAGGTAAAATCATGGGGGAACACGTTGCGAAGTTTTAAGGCCATGGTAAGGTGCAGTGGATAGCAGGAATTCTTCTTTTTGTCATTCTATTCTTTACGATACACTCGTATGATCTCTGAAAAAAACAGTCTCAGCGCCTCTTCCGCACCTTATCGATCCGGAGTTGTCACCATACTGGGTGCACCCAACGTCGGCAAATCAACTCTGCTCAATCAGCTGCTCCAGCAGAAAATAGCCATTGTCACACCCAAGGCTCAGACAACCCGCAATCGGATTATGGGGATAGTGACCGGTCCTGATTTTCAGATTCTCCTGTTAGATACACCGGGTTTGCACGCTGCAAAGGAGGAGATCAACCGGCGTATGGTTAAGATTGCCCTGGCCAGTCTGGCAGACGCTGATGCTGTTCTCTTTCTTGTTGATTGCAGCGTTTGGAATCATGATAAACGGATAAGCAAAGCCGAGGAGTATGCAGGGTATTTAAAAAAGATAACCAAACCAGTGGTGCTTGCCCTGAATAAACAGGATCTGATACCACAGCAGCAGTTGCTGCCCATTATGGACTGGTGTCGGACCCTGCATCCATTTGCATCTGTTGTCCCTGTTTCCGCTCTTTCAGGTCAGGGTGTTGATGTATTGCTGGCCGAACTGGTTACCTTACTGCCGGAAGGGCCGCAGTACTACCCTGAGGATCTGCCGACAGATGCGACTGAGCGGTTTATTGCAGCAGAGATTATCCGCGAGAAAATCTTTCTGTTGATCCGCAAAGAGGTTCCCTATTCAACGGCGGTGGTCATCGATTCTTTTGAAGAAGGTGATCCTGCGGTTATTCGGGCGACGATTATGGTGGAACGAGATTCTCAAAAAGGTATTTTAGTGGGGCAAAAAGGCAAGATGCTGGCGACAATTCGTCAGAGTGCCGCCGCAGATATTGCCCAGGTACTTGACCGCAGGGTCCGTTTACATCTCTGGATTAAAGTGAGCAAGGACTGGACGGAAAATACAGCCATCCTTCGCGATCTTGGCTTGGTCTGAGGGGTGAAACGGTCTGTTTGTACCGGAGATGATGATTCTCTTCCTTATTTTTGTCTGCCGGACGGACTCAGGCTTTTCAAGGTGAAGAGGGCGGTGCGTAACTGATTGTCCTCTTTCAGTCGTTTTGTCATCTGTTGCAGATTATCAATGGTTTGAAACCGTTCTTCCTGTTCATCAGGTGTTTTTTCTTCTTTTGAGCTCTCCACTGTCTTTTCATCGACCATTTCATTTTCAAGATGGCCGGGCAGATCTTTTTCGCGTATGACCTTGCTGGAACCGGAAGTAGTGGTACCTGCATCTGTATCGGTACTGGTACTTGATGCCTCTGTATCGTTGTTTGCTGTCAATGGCACGATCATATCCGGTTTTATGCCGGTGGCCTGAATGGAAGCTCCTTTGGGAGTGTAATATTTGGCAGTGGTCAGTCGCAGGCCGGCCCCTTCGGGAAGGGGGAGAATGGTCTGGACTGACCCCTTACCAAAGGTGGTGGTCCCCAGGATGACGGCACGTTTGTGATCCTGCAGTGCACCGGCAACAATCTCCGAACCGCTGGCGGAACCGCCATTGACAAGAATGACCATGGGGAAATCAGTATAACTGTCATCCGCATGCGCTTCAAAAACCATTTGCTCTTCCTTGTCTCTTCCTTTGATCGATACAATCACTCCTCTGGATAAAAACAGGTCGGCCACTTTTGCCGCCTGATCAAGCAAGCCGCCGGGGTTGTTCCGTAAATCAAGGAGAATACCGAGAGTCTGATGTTTCTTCTTCAGGTCTTTCAAGGCATTATGCAGGTCTCTGGTGGTGGTCGCCTGAAAGTTGGACACCCTGATATAGCCGAAGCCGGGTTCCAGTTCTGTGTATTTCACGGAAATGAGCGGGATAGCCTCTCTGGTCAGGGTGAAGTCCCGGGGTTCTTTCCACTCTGGACGATGGATGGTAATTGTGACTGCTGTTCCCTTTTCTCCGCGAAGTTTTCGAACCGCCTCCATAAGGGTCATGGTCTTGGTGAGTGCACCATCAATACGAATGATATGATCTCCTGATCTGATTCCTTTGCGATCAGCAGGAGTACCTTCAATCGGGGCCACGGCTGTAAGCACCCCGTCACGGATGGATATTTCAATCCCAACACCGGTAAAACTCCCTGATGTCTCTTCTTCCAGGTCTTTGAAATCCTCGGGTGTCATATAAGCAGAGTGGGGATCAAGGGAGTTGAGCATACCGTTGATAGCCCCGGTGATCACCTTGTTGGAGTCAATCTCTTCGACATAATGTTGCTGAATCAGGGTGAGAACATTGGCAAATGTTTCCAGATCTCTGTAAATATCACCCTCTTGTTTATTCTCATCGGCAAAAAGTGGGGTACAGATGCAGTAAATCCCGATAAGTATAAGGAAGAATAGGCGTTTCATTGGGGTGTTCGACAAGTTGATTGGAGCGGTTAGATTAACACGTTCACGGCGTTACGCTGATACGGGAAGAGCTTATACGTATCCGGGTGACCGTATTAAAGGCATTTTCCCTCAAACCTAACGAGAAATAGAAGGCGGGGCAATGGTTATTGTGCGTCACTTAAAAAATAGAAGAATCAAAGGCTTGGTCACCGGTTCACAAGCGTGCCGGGTTTGATCCAGTCCAGTGGATTCTCCGGTTGGGCACCATGACGGATTTCAAAGTACAGACCTTCACCAAATAACCCGGCGCTGTCTGTGCTCGTCCCAATAATCTGTCCCTGCCTGATGACGTCGCCTTCAAGAACCCGGATATCCTCCAGTCCGGAGGTGATGGAGTAGTAATTCTGGGTATGTTCGATTACCACCATTCTGCCGTACCCGCTCATATATCCCGAGTAAATAACCTCTCCGTTATCCACAGCGAAAACCTCAGATTGTTCGGAGGGCTGAATAGTGATCCCGTTAATAAATGTAGTGTCCTCGTCTGTTGTCGGTTCATGAAAGTATCGGATGATCTTTCCCCAGACAGGTGGCGGCAATTTCTTTTTTTGTGTCAGAAAACCACCACGGTTCTTTTCCAGCGCCGGACTGTCTTGAGTTAGCGTGGTAAGCAGAGATGCTTCCGCCTTTTTCATTTCTCGCACTGCCTGCTGATACAGTTCTTTTTCGGTTTGTGTTCGCTGCAGCAGCTCATTTTTTTCTGTAACGATCTGTTGTAACAACTCGTTTTCAGTGGCGGTATCCTGAAGGAAGTGCTCCTGAACCGTTCGTTCAAGTTCCCGGGCCTGTTTGACCTGTGTGAGAGCGACAACATTGGCACGATACTGTGCAAACACCGTTTGGTCGTACGTGGACAGAAAACGAAACGCATCGTTGCTGAGCATCAGATCGGGCAGCGTGTTTTTAGAAAACACAATACTGAGGGATCCGGTTTGACCGAGGAGGTAAAAGGATCGAAGACGTTTTAGTAGATGTTGCTGTAAGGACTCATTTTTTTTGTTGATTGTAGTCAGTTCCTGTTCCTTCTCAGCAATGATCTCCTTCTGTTCATCAATCTTTATTTGCAGTGTTTGTATTTTTGTCTTCTGTTGATCTATTTTTTTGTCCAGTGCAGCCAGTTCGTCAAGTAACGAACGCTCCTGTTCGTCGACCAGATCGATTTTTTCCTGGTGGACGGCCATTTCCTGGCGAAGTCTGCCGATGGTTATGACATTGCTTGATGGAGACTCTTCGTCTGTTTCGGGCAAGACAAAGGATGGCATGCTCAGGAGAAAAAAGACACAGGCAATCGTGAGGCAGCGAAGCATGGATAGAACTCACAGGTGGAGAAATCGTCTGATTGCAGAAAGACTGCCGAACGTACAGAGCAGGGTGGAGATGCCGATAATTGCGCAGACTATCGGCCAGTTAAAGAAGATAAACGGCAGTTGGGAGATGGTTTCCGGCCCGGCGAATCGCAGGGTGATCCAGTTAAACAGTGCCAGCAGTGCACCAATACCGCAGCTGGCTCCTATGCATCCCTGCAGTGCACCTTCAAACAGGAACGGTGTACGGATATAGTTGTTGGTTGCTCCCACCAGTCGGAGAAGTTCCAACTCCTGCTGACGTGATACGAGGCTCAGGCGAATGGTGTGGGCAACCATAAAGGTGGTGGTCATGATGAGCAGGGCCCCTGAGAGGATAATAATCACCCGCATTAACTGGATGAAAGCGTAAAATCGATCGATCCACTCTTTACCGTACTGTACCTTGAGTACCCCCGGCAATGTTTGCAGGTAATCTGAAAAACGGGTGATTCGTGAAAGGCTGTCCAGGGTTCGGACAGGGTACACTTCAATGGATGGCGGTAAGAAGTCAGTGGGGACACCGGTAAGGACGTCGGTGTTGTCACCCAGCATGTGCTCAAATCGCTTGTAGGCTTGCTGACTGCTGACAAACTCGATGCGGTCGACCTGGTCGAACTTGAGAATTTTGTGGCGGTACTCTTCCTGAAGAGGTGGCGCTGCTTCTTCGTCAAGGTAAACAATCAGACGAAGATCATCGCCCAGCTTTTCGCCGATATGGAGTGCATTGGAGTAGATGAGAAAGAAAAAAGAAAAGATCAGCACCGACAGGGATACAGTCAGCAGCGTCATGCACTGAGATTTCCAGGAGTGCAGCATGTTTCGGCAAGTTTGACGAAGAACAACATATACAAATCTCATTGCTCAGACTCCTGCACGGTATGAACTTCCTCGGTCGGCTCACTTATGTTTTTCAGGGATCTGTTGACCGTTGATTTAATTTTTCCGGAACGCAGCTCAATCACCCGGTGGCCTGTATCTGCAAAAAGGGAACGGTCGTGAGTGGCGATAAGCAATGTGGTGCCCTGACGATTGAGCTGGTAGAAAAGTTCCATCACCCTTGCTGTGGTCTCGGCATCCAGGTTACCGGTCGGCTCATCGGCGAGGACGATTTCCGGATTGTTGGCCACCGCCCGTGCAATGGCGACTCTTTGCTGTTCGCCGCGGGAAAGGTCTCCGGCCCGCGTGTTGTATTTCGTCGCCAGGTCGAGCTGGTCGAGTAAAGTTCGGGTTCGCTGTTCAATATGAGAACTGGGTCGATATATCACCTCCATGGCGATGGCGATATTGTCTGCTACAGTCCGGTCAGAAAGTAGCTTGAAGTCCTGGTAGGCTGTGCCGACCTTGCGTCGAAGGAGATGGATTTTGTTGCGTGGCAGTTTGCCAAGATCAATACCGGCAACCTCAATCATCCCTTTCGTCGGTCTTTCAATGTGGCTGATCAAACGAAGCAGAGTCGTCTTGCCTGCTCCGCTTACACCTGTCAGAAAAAGGATTTCCCCCTGACAGACATTGAGGGAAATGTCGACCAGGGCCTGAGTATCCGGATGGTAGGTTTTGCTCACCTTGACCAGGTCGACGATGGTGGACGGTGTGGGAGGAGTCTGATGCATTCGTTATGATCACAGGTAGAGAAAATGGGAAAGAGAGCTTGACAAAGGACCTTGATGTTTCACAGTACCGGGTACTGTATATCGTTTAGCTGTTTTTAGTGTAAAATATTCATACTTTCAAGTTTATAGCTTTTGTTCGGTGAGAACAAAGAAAAAATAGTGTGCATGGTTCTGTTGTACCTGGATGTGCACAGAACGGAAAAACACTTACACAGCTGAAAAGGGTTGGTATAGTACGAGCCGTAACAGCTTTTTGCTTCAGAAACCGTGGTGGTTCCGGGTTTGAATACTCTTAGTGGCCAAAGAGGTGAGGGGGATGCGGTACAAAGCAGTGATTTTTGATCTGGATGGAACTTTGCTGGATACTCTTGAAGATCTGGCTTTTGCGGCCAACCGGATACTGGCGGATAACAATTTCCCCACGCATCCTGTGGGAGCGTACCGCACTTTTGTTGGTGAAGGCTTGCGGGTTCTGATTGAACGCATCTTACCTGAAGGACACCGGGAGACGGTGGTTGTGACGAAAATGATGGCAGCCTTTGAAGAGGTGTACGCAGAATGCTGGCATGTCCGTTCCGCACCGTATCCGGGGATAGCCTCTCTTCTTGATTATCTGACCGCAAAAGAGATCCGCTTGAGTATTCTTTCCAACAAACCGGATCAGTTTACCCGCCTGTGTGTCCATCGAATGCTGTCTGGCTGGCATTTTGATCCCGTCTTCGGACAACGTCCCGGAATCCCGAAGAAGCCTGATCCGACGGCGGCTCTGGAAATAGCCCACATCCTTGATCTGTCCCCTGCCTCAATCCTCTATGTGGGTGACAGCGGAGTGGACATGCACACCGCCCGTGCTGCCATGATGGATGTGGCCGGGGTGTTGTGGGGGTTTCGTGATGGGGATGAACTGCGTCGGGCCGGGGCACGCTATCTGGTTGCCCGACCTGAAGATCTGCTGCCCATCCTGTTTCCTGTTTAATTGTGTACCGTAGGTTCTGCTATCGTGCTTCCCGTTGACTATACGTTGCTGTCGTCTCTGGCCCATCCCTGTGTTGGAGCGTTTATTGGATATTTGACGAATAAGGTTGCCATTCGTATGCTTTTTCGTCCCTTACGCCCCTGGCATCTGTTTGGTGTACGTGTACCGATGACCCCTGGGATTATTCCGGCTAAACGCCGTGAACTGGCGGTTAATATCGGTGAAATGGTGGGACGCCATCTTTTGACCAGTACGGATATTGGAAGCGCTATTTCCAAAGAACCGTTTCAGGATCATCTTGTATCCCTGGCCGAAAAAAAAGTTGGTGAGATTTTCCAACGGGAACTCGGGCCTTTGGCAGAGGTCGTACCGCTTCGTTTTCGTTCCTATCTGCAGATAGGTATTAAGACATTGAAGTATCAGATAGGTGAGGGCGTTGTCACCTATGTGGGCAGCGATGATTTTGCCGATACGTTAACAGATGCGTTTACCCGCCATCTGGACGAGATGGAGGAGCGTGAAATCAACAGTCTGCTCACCTCGAGCAACCGGCGGACTGTCTATTGGTTCATAGACGAGCTGTTCCGGATACTGATTATGAACAGGCAGGTTGAAGCCTGGCTTGGAGAATATCTTGAAGGCCTGGTACGGAAGGCAGCGGAGAGTAATAAAACTTTTGGTGATGTCATTCCGGTTCAGCTTGCCGAGCTTGTCCGATCGGCGCTGGGCAAACACATCGGGCCTCTTCTGCAGCGAATGGGAGGGCAACTCGCTGATCCTGTGTTGCGGGGGCAGATTGTTCAGGGGATTATAACCGGTGTTGAGCACTTTCTGGAAAAGCTCGGTCCAGTCGGAGCCATGGCAAAGGGATTTCTGGAAATCGATACTATGGAACAGAGTATTGGTGACTATCTCGACGAAAAACAGGAAGATCTGATTCAGTGGTTTGAAAATCCCGAAGTGCAGGAACGGATGGGAATGGCTCTTGACAGTGTTTTCACCTCGTTTCTGGAACAACCACTCCGCACTTTTTTGGCACTGCTGCCTGAAGAAGAGGTCGCAATCCTGTGTCACACCTGTGCCGGCCGGCTGGTTACCGTGATCAGGAGTGAAGAGGTGCTGACAGAGCTGCGGGCATTGCTGCATCTTGGCTTTGAAAATATGGTGGCCGGCGGAGAACGATCTCTTGGGGAGGTTATTTCGCAGTTTTTCACCCAGGATCAGAAGGATGAAGTACGACACGTCTTTTTCAGGGAGATGATGAGCTTGTTTCGTTCCGGCAGCAGCGAACGTCTGATCCATACGATGGTGGGCACCATGGTTGATGGCCTTCTTACCCGACCGTTGGGACGGCTCTATGACCTTGTTCCCCACGGCGTGCGACAGGGGATTGTTGACTATATTGTTGTTGTCACGAACCGCATGCTGCTTCAGGAAGTACCCGGGGTGGTTCAGTCGCTTAACATCAGGCAGGTTGTGATCGATAAGGTGAATTCGTTGGACCTGCTCGAATTAGAACGACTCCTGCTGTCGATCATGGAGGAGCAGTTTAAATACATCAACCTGTTCGGTGCTCTTCTTGGATTTCTTATCGGCTTGATCAATCTTGTGCTGGCCAGGTTGACGATGTAGTCTTCCCTGTTGTCTTTATTATATAAGCACAGCGCCCTGTTCACCGATGGTGAACAGGGCGCTGTGCTTGGTGCGGAAGATTGCTCAGGGAGTGGTCAGGTGTAATTCAACGCGACGGTTTTTTTGCCGCCCTGCGGCAGTGGCGTTGTCGGCGAGCGGATTTTCCGATCCGTACCCTCTGGTCGTCAATCGAGAAGCAGCAACACCTTTACTAACCAGGTATCCGGCAACGGTTTTGGCCCGCTGGTCACTTAAAGACAGATTGATCTGAGCATTACCCATACTGTCGGTATAACCGGCCACCTCAAAGGTAACCTGAGGATTCTGGTTGAGGATATCGGCGGTTTTATCGAGAATTTTTTGCGACTCCGGTGTCAATGCTGCAGTACCGGATTGGAAGGTGACACCTTCAAGAATGATGGCCTTTTCTGAAGGGCAGCCAAGGGCATTGACCGGTGTTCCCGCCGGTGTATCAGCGCAGAGGTCATCTGCATCGCTGATTCCATCCTTGTCAGCATCAGGAATGGAGGCAGAAGCCGCTGCCGCCGGGACCGGCGCTGCTGCGCCCGACTGTTCTACAGGTGCAGGTGTTTGTTTTTCCTCAGTGCGTAGCTGTTTCTTTAACGAATCGACCATCTCCTGATTGGTCTGAAGGGTTTGCAGGAGCTTTTCATTTTCAGCCTGCAGGGCCTGGGTTTTTGCGTGAGCGGTCGCTGCCTCTTCATTTTTTGCCTGAATCGCTGCTGTTGCTTCAGTAACAGCCTGTTGCGACCGGGTGGCAGCAGTCTCCAGCTGCACAACCTGGTTGCGTAATGTGGCAATCTGCTGCTTGAGATTGGGGACAAGATCTTGCTGTTCTTTCAGACGATAGGTGTCTGTCAGTTCATCAACACGGTTTTGTGCCGTTCTCAGTTGATTTTCCAGTGTTTGCATAGCTGCAGCTTTTTTGCTCAACGATTCCTGGTGCATTTTACTTGCCTGCTCACACTCTGCCGCTCGTTTTTCAGTGGCCTGCTGTGTCTTTTTGGTGTTGCCTAACTGCGTCTCAAGGTCAGCCACCTTGGCGCTGACAGCTGTCAGTTCTTTAATTTTTATTGCAGCATCGGTGAGGGCGGTGTTTTTACTTTCTATCGTCTTCTTCAGAGTTTCAACATTGTCACGAGCAGCTTGCGTAGCTGCCAACTGGGCTGCCAGAGCAGATTTTTCTTCTTCCAGTTGCGTAAGCGCCGACCTGCTCTCCTGCATCTGTGTGTTGAGCTCAGCATGTTTTGTCTGCAGAGCTTGCAGTTCTTCTTCCTGCTTTGCCGCTTTGTCTAAGGCGGTTGTCTTTTCAGCCAATGTCTGGGTTGTTTGTTCGAGTTGAACCTGTAGTGTTGCCATCTCTTTTAATCGGTTCTCGGCCTTGGCCAGGGCTGTTTTCTGGCCTTCAAAAGACGCTTTCTCCGCAAGGAGCCTGCTGTGATCGGCCTGCAGAGCCTCAAGTTGACTGGACAGGCCAAGGCGTTCATTATGCAGTGTGGTATTTTTTGACGTTAATTCAGTTGCTTGTGCCTGAAAACTTTTGAGTGAAAGCGTTTTTTCATTGAGCTCTGCCTGAAGTTTTTTCTCGTTTTCAAGTGCTGATGTGAGTTTTTTATCTGCATCCGTCTGCGCAGCCTTTGTCTGTTGCAGTTGCAAGTCGAGCTGCTCAATGCGCTTGTTTGCTTCAGCAGACTCTAATTTCAGGCGGTCACGTTCTCTGGCGAATTCGCCGGTCTTCTGTGTGGCATCGTTCATCTGTTGATGAAGCTGCTGCATTGTGGTGGTGGTTTCCTGCTTGAGCTGATCAAATTCTTGATTACGCTCATCGAGCAGAAGTTGCACAGCAGCAATTGCCTGTGGTTGCTTTGCTATCTCCTGCTGGAGCGTTTGAATGGTTTTGTGCGATTTTTCCAGCAAGGAGGATTTTTCGCTCAATCTTTGCTCAGTGGCAGCCTTTTCCTGCTCCAGAATGGTTTGCTGATTGCGCAGAGTTGCGGCCAGCTGCTCTTTTTCCATACTCCGCCGGATCAGTTCGGAAACCTTGTGTTCAGCCTGTTGCAGAGCAACTTTGGTGGTGGCTAACGTTTTAACCGTCTCCTCCAGCTGTGCTTTTAACTGGTTGTTCTTTTCTGCATATTTGTGAACATCAGCCTGTATATTTTGCTGGATGTTCTCTTTTTCTTTGAGTGCCGACTCTGTCTGACTGACAACTGTCTGCAGCTGTTCCGTCATTTTTCTGGCGTACTGCAGTTCTGCGGCCAGTTTTTTCTTCTCAGCAGCCAGCGCCTTGATCTGTTCTGCATTGGTTATGATGAGACTTTTTTTAGCCTGTGCTTCAGCGGTCTTTAGTTGTTCCATCTCCAGACGCAGTTGCTGCAACATCTTGATGGCCTTGCCGAGTTCAGCTTTGGTTGTTTCTTTGTCAAGAAGAAGTTCTTCCAGTCTTTGATCTTTGACCGTACCGGCAACTGCTTCTGCCTTTTTGGCATCAAGCAGAGCCTTGTACCGGTTGGACATATCTTTTTGTGCATCGAGCAGCTGACGTATTTGCACGTCTCGTTGCTTAAGATCTGCCTGTAGTTGTTTCACTTCAGGCGCTGGCAGAGCCGGTGCAACCATCATGGCCGGGGCATCTGACACGGCCTGATCCGGTTGCAGAGCCTGATCGGCTGCTGATTTTTCTGGAGATTTTGAAACAGCTTCTTCCTGAGGTGAAGGGAGATCCGGCAGCACCTGGGAGGGAACTGGAGGTGTAGTCTCCTTCTTTTCGGCGGACAGAGGCTCTTGAGCAGGGGGTTGTATCCGGACAGGGGTTTCCTGTTCTTTCGTCTTTGAGGCCTCTTTGACCATATTGCTGTGGAACGTGGCCAGGAATATGTAGATGACTATGCCGACAAGGGTGAGAAGGATGAGTCGTATTTTCATGATAGATGCGACCTGGTTGAAGTCATGTGGAAGAGGTTTTTAATTGTTTGCAGTGTCAGGTTGAAGGATGAGAGTAGCCAGCGGAGGCAGGGTCAGGCTCAGGGTGTGATCAAAGGTATGGCTTGCCACTGGTTGTGTCATGATGGCGGGTCCGTTGCTGATGTTACTGCCTCCGTACACATCCAGGTCAGAGTTGATCAGTTCACGATACCTTCCTGCCACCGGTACGCCTATACAGTAGTTCTCCCGTACCACCGGGGTGAAGTTACACACCACAATAACGAATGTATCAGGGTCTTGAGCAATACGGAGAAATGAAAAAACCGAGTTGTCCGAATCGTTGGCATCAATCCAGCGAAACCCGCTCCAGTCGAAATCCACCTGGTGAAGGGCCGGTTCATGGCGATACACCGCGTTGAGATCTCGTACCAGCCGTTGTACACCCTGATGCGAAGGAGCCTCAAGAGCCTGCCATTCCAGGCCGGTATCATGGTCCCATTCCTGCCATTGGCCGAACTCGCAACCCATGAACAGAAGTTTTTTGCCTGAATAGCCCCACATGAAACTGAGATACGCTCGCAGGTTGGCAAATTTTCGCCACTCATCACCGCTCATCTTATTGAGAAGTGAGCCTTTGCCGTGCACAACCTCATCATGACTGATGGGCAGAAGGAAGTTTTCATGGAAGGCGTACAGCATGCCAAAGGTCATCTCGTTGTGATGAAATCGTCGAAACAGAGGATCTTTCGACATGTACCGCAGGGTATCGTGCATCCAGCCCATGTTCCATTTAAGGCTGAAACCAAGTCCGCCCAGGTAGGTGGGGCGACTGACCATGGGCCAGGAGGTTGACTCTTCGGCAATGGTCAGCACACCCGGGAAGATGCCGTGTACCACTTCATTGACTTTACGAAGAAAACTGATTGCCGCAAGGTTTTCACGTCCACCGTATTGATTGGGGATCCACTGTCCTTCCTGGCGCGAATAGTCGAGATAGAGCATAGAGGCAACTGCATCAACGCGTAATCCATCTATATGATATCTGTCGATCCAGAAGAGGGCATTGGAGATGAGAAAAGAGCGGACTTCATTACGGCTGTAGTTGAAAATCAGGGTGCCCCAGTCCTGATGTTCACCCTGCATAGGGTTGGCATGGGCATACAGCTGCGTGCCGTCAAAGAGGTTGAGTCCGGCACCGTCCTTTGGGAAATGTGCTGGTACCCAATCAAGCAAAACACCAATGCCGGCCTGGTGACAGCGGTCCACGAAGTACATGAAGTCTTCAGGGGTACCGAAGCGGGATGTCGGTGCATAAAAGCCTAGAACCTGATACCCCCATGAGCCGTCAAACGGGTGTTCGGCTATGGGAAGCAGTTCAATATGGGTGTAGCCCATCTCCACAACATAAGGAATGAGCGTATCGGCCAGTTCCCGGTAAGAGAGGTAACGGTACCCCCATTGCTGATCGTGTATCCGACGCCACGAGCCGAGGTGCACTTCATAGATCGAAATCGGTTGATCCAGGGCTTGTACAGTGCTTCGCCGGCTGATCCACTCATGATCCTGCCACTGATATCGATCAAGATCGGCAACGACTGAACCGGTGCGAGGCCGTTCTTCCATGGCAAAGCCAAAAGGGTCGGCCTTGTCCAGCAGTTCGCCGCTGCGTGCGGTGATACGATATTTATAGACGGAAAATTCGGTGAGCTCCGGGATGAACAGCGTCCAGATGCCGGTATCAGAGGAGTGCATGGGGTGCTGGGACCCGTCCCAGCTGTTGAAATCACCGACTACCGAAACATGTGAGGCGTTGGGTGCCCAGACAGCGAAGACCACGCCATCTTGCTCATCGAATCGTATCAGATGAGCGCCCAGCTTTTCATAAGCGCGTTCATGTGTTCCTTCGCTGATCAGGTAGCGGTCAAAATCACTGAGCCAGGCTGCAGGCACAGCTATTCCGTCGGGAATATCATGTTTCATCAGTTGTCTACACCTCATCAGAAGTTAATAACTAAAAAAACTCCTTCAACTTACCGCATTGACCAATGATTGTCATGGAGAAATGTTGACGCAGCCCGGGTAGAGGAAAGGCGGAATGCGGCTGTGCAGCGAATACAAACAACGAATAAAACTTACCAGGGAGAAGGGAGCAGGCGTTTACCAAAACCGGCAGTAATCGGTGTCAACCGGTAAGAAAACCTGTTTAACCCCGGTGGGGATATGGGGACTGCTCAGGGGGGTGGTTACTCTGTCGAAACCTTATCTGAACTTGCCCGGTCTGTTGAGAAGGACATCCCTTTTTGCATTGGTGTGTAAACTTTCAGGCCCTCAGGCTGATAGTAATGGCAGGGCGGATCACCCGTCGGTCTGTTTGGATGCTGTGTGTTTGCGGATACGGATGAGATCCCAGACAGCCCAGGTCAGCAGGACACCGCTGGCGATCCGATTGAAGAGACTGTGTTGTAACATTTCAGGGCTATCGTTCAACCAGCCGTCATAAAGACACCAAAGACCAAAGACAGTGAGCAGGACGGGAAAGACATAGGGGCCGATTCCCGGGGGTGAGGGGCGGGTCTTTTTTGTCATGGTATAACAGGCTGGTTGTTGAGGAGTGAGGTGCAGCCCTGGTCGGCAAGACGACGTGTCAGGTGGACAAAATCTTCGAGGGCCAGAGTCTCTCCCCTGAGTTGAGGCGCATACCCGGCTTTTTCCAGACACTGGTGGAGAGTTGTTTTGTCGAGGTTCAACCCGGCACCTGTCAGTCCATTTAAGAGGGTCTTGCGGCGTTGTCGAAAAACGGCGTGGACAATTTGAGTAAATAATACCCGGTCGAATCTGCCTAATGCCTGTACCCGTTTGGGGAGAGGATGGAAATTAATGCGAATGACCAGTGAATCGACCCTGGGACGGGGATGGAACTCGGCAGGGGAAACGGCGAGCAGCGGCTGCACATCGGCACAGGCGGCAAGGAGCACTGTAGGGACGCCGTATTCTTTACTTCCTGGTTGAGCAGTCAGTCGTAATGCCACCTCTTTTTGCAGCATGACCACGGCAAAGTCCATCAGCTCGGCATGAGCAATCAAGCGGAAGAGAAACGGGCTGGAGATCGAATAGGGCAGATTGGCCACGATTTTAAGGCGTTGACCGGGTTCGACAAGAGAGTTGAGATCAATCGTGAGCACATCGGTGTGCAGCAGGCTGACATTTGAGGGAAGATCCTGCTGTTCCTGGTGCAAACGGATGATACCGGCATCTTTTTCAAGCCCGATAACTGAACGGACGGTGGTAGCCAACGGGCGGGTGAGTGCTCCCAGGCCGACTCCCACCTCAATGATCTGATCATCAGGGCTGAGTTGAGCAAGGTCAACAATATGTTGGGCTGTGCGTGGATTGACCAGGAAGTTCTGTCCCAGCTTCTTATGCGGTGCCAGTCCCTGGCGCCTGAGTATCTGTTTCGTGTGCAGGGGCGTCATATCAGTTGAGAGGCGATCGGGAATAGGCATCACTGTCTGCATCTACGAATCGACCGCTTAAGAATTGATAATAACCGGCAATGCCGATCATGGCGGCATTGTCCGTACACAGCGCCGGGCTGGGCATGAACAGTTGCAGCCCTTCTTCAGTGCACCGGTTGGAGAGCGCTTGCCGCAGTCTCGGATTTGCCGCTACTCCTCCGCCGATGACAACCGACCGATAGCCTGTCCGAGCACAGGCGGCCAGGGTTTTATCCACCAGTACATCAACAACTGCCTCTTGAAATGAGGCACAGATATCTGGAATCGGCAGTGTACGGTCGGTTTTTTTAAGCTTGTGCACACAGGCGGCCACCGAGGTTTTAAGCCCGCTGAAGCTGAAGTCAAGGCTCTCTTTGCTTAACCGGGCACGGGGAAAGGCGAATGTGTGTGGATTGCCTGACGTTGCGAGTCGGCTGATCTCGGGGCCTCCGGGATAACCAAGATCAAGCAGTTTGGCGACCTTGTCAAAGGCCTCGCCGGCAGCATCATCTCTGGTACGACCAAGACGGGTGAAGGTGAGCGGGTCTTCAACGGCGAAAAGCGAGGTGTTGCCACCGGAAACAATCAGTGCGGTGTAAGGGAAAGACGGTTGTTGTGCTTCAAGAAGACAGGACAGCAGGTGGGCGGCCATGTGATCCACACCGACACAGGGCAGGTTGTTGACAAGGGCAAGAGCTTTGGCAAAGGTAAATCCGACCAGAAGAGAGCCGACCAGTCCCGGTCCCTGGGTGGCGGCGATAAGGTCAATATCCTCCAGTTTGACACCGGCCTGGGCAAGCGCCTGATGAACCACGGGCCGAATCATTTCAATGTGGCGACGGGAGGCTAATTCCGGGACAATGCCACCAAATCGAACGTGGATTTCATCCTGACTGCTGATAACTGAGGAGAGGATCCGGTTTTCCGGCTCTATCACTGCTGCTGCTGTGTCGTCACAAGAACTTTCAATCGCGAGGATAAGCATAGGTCACTTCTTGCAATCACTCCCCTGTAGTGGTATCTGTAGTTGCCAGTTACTGGCTGCTGCATGTGCAATCGCACACCCTGTTTCACACAGTAAAATACACAATATCTATAAAATTACCAGGTTCGAACAGGCAAAAATGCCTCCTACTGATTTATTCTCACGAACTATCTCTTACCTGCGCCTCAGTCTGACTGATCGCTGTAATCTGCGTTGCATGTACTGTGTGACGGAAGAGGAGGCAACAGGTTGTCTGTCTAAGCTCAGGCATGACGAATTACTGACCTATGAAGAACTGTTGCGAGTGGTGCGTGTGGCTGTGGCGATGGGAATCACCAAGGTCAGACTCACCGGGGGAGAACCCCTGGTCCGACGGAACGTTATGCAGTTTATCCGTGCACTCACCGGGATTGAAGGGTTGAGTGATGTCCGTCTTACCACAAACGGTATTCTCCTTGAACGGTTCGGTCAGGAACTGTTTGACGCCGGAGTTACCAAGGTGAACATCAGCCTGGATTCCTTACGGCCGGAGCGTGTACAGTCAATTACAGGCGTGGACTGTTTTCATCAGGTCTGGCGGGGCATTGAACGTGTTCTGGCCCTGGGGTTTGCGCCGGTAAAACTGAATATGGTGGTGATGCGGCATATCAATGACGATGAACTTCTCGATTTTGTCCGCTTGAGTCAGCATATGCCCATACAGGTTCGGTTTATCGAATTTATGCCCATTGGCGGGTCAACTCGCTGGAACGCCGACACCTTCATCGGTACTGATGAAATTATGGATCGGATCCATGGAGCGGGAGACTTGATCCCGCTGCAGAAAGATCAGAGTGACGGACCTGCACAGGTATTTCGTCTCGGTGAAAAGGCTGTCGGCACCCTGGGGTTTATCAGTCCGCTGAGCCATCACTTCTGCAACCGATGCAACCGTCTGCGCCTGACCTCGTCCGGTACACTTCGCTCCTGTCTGTTGCATGATGCAGAGGTGGATCTGCGGGAAGTTCTCAGGAGCAATCCCGATGATGCGGCTGTTCGTGAGGTTCTGTTAACCGCAATTCGCAACAAGCCGCAGGGGCACCAGCTGGCCGAACGAATGCGCCGGTCCGGCAGCGACTGCCACGGTCGTATGTCTCGTATCGGGGGATGAAAGGGAAGAGGCGTTCTGATTGCTTTGAGCCGACACCTGTTCTGCGATATACAGCGATGTGCTATTGGCGACCAAACCCGGGGATATAGAGCAGACGCTCAATCTTTTTCAAACCCGCCATTGCCAGAGTAACCAGACCCAGATAGTAGATGCCGATAACGGTAAACACTTCAGTAAAACGAAAGTATTCTGTGGCAACTGTCTTGCCTTCACCGGTGAGTTCCATACAGGTGACAACGTACGCCAGTGATGAGTACTTGATCAGGTAGATAATTTCGTTGCCGCAGCCGTAAAGCGCGCGACGGATCGCCTGGGGAAGAACGATTGACCGGATGGTCTGCCAGCCC
Organism: Desulfobulbus oligotrophicus; assembly: GCF_016446285.1. Classification (NCBI taxonomy): domain Bacteria; kingdom Pseudomonadati; phylum Thermodesulfobacteriota; class Desulfobulbia; order Desulfobulbales; family Desulfobulbaceae; genus Desulfobulbus; species Desulfobulbus oligotrophicus. The sequence goes on along the minus strand of NZ_CP054140.1, from coordinate 2,792,644 downwards.
GTGAAACCAAGGGCCTGGGCGCCAAGGTATTGACCGCGTTTGATTGACAGCAGGGCACCGCGGACATACTCCGACTGATAGGCGCCGCTGCAGAGAATAAAACCAATAACCGCTGCCGCATACGGGCTGAGATAAAGACCGATGTTGGGCAACCCGAAGTACAGAATAAAGAGCTGGACCACCAGAGGCGTGCCACGAAAGAGGGCAGCGTAACCATCACCGAGGCGACGACATATCGGTCCGCTGTAGACGCGCAGACTGCCGACTGCTGTGCCTATGAAGAGCCCTCCGACAGCTGAGGGCAGAATGAGGGCCACACTCATCAGTAAACCCCGGTTGAGGGCGGTGAACAGTTCCTGATAAAAAGGAGAAAATCCCTCCATCATCTTTTGCCGTCGGACAGTTCATTCAAACGGTCGCAAAATCCCTGACTTTTGCTGTTGCTTCCGGGTGCCAGTAAAACAGAGGGATGGCCCTGTTCAACAATACTTCCCTGTTCCATAAATAAAATTTCATTGGCCAGAGTGGCAATCAAACTGATCTGATGGGTTGCCATGAGCATAGTCATGCCTCTGGCCGCCAGATTTTTAATCACTGCAATCACTTCGCCGATCAGTTCAGGATCAAGGGCTGAGGTGGGTTCATCAAGGAGCAGGGCTTTCGGATCCATGGCCAGGGCTCTGGCCATGGCCACCCGTTGCTTCTGCCCACCGGAAAGCTGGGCAGGGTAGAGTTCTGTCTTGTCAGCCAGTCCCACCTGTTCCAGTTCGAGCCTGGCCCGTTTTTCCGCTTCCCGGCGACCAATCTTTTTTACTTTGCGCAGTGGTATGGTGATATTGTTGAGGGCGGTTAAATGATCAAATAAATTAAAATCTTGAAAGATCATGCCCACTTCCTGGCGAAGTCTGCATAAACTGATTTTGCTGGTCCGATCAACTACTCTTCCATCCAGAAGGATCTCCCCCTCATCAGGGTAGGTCAGGCAGTTGATGCACTGTAACAGCGTGGATTTACCGCTTCCTGACGGTCCGATCAGCACCTTGATTTCACCTTGGTGCAAGCGCAGACTGACACCCTTTAATATGGTGGCGTTGTCAAAAGATTTGTAAAGATTGTCGATTTGTAAGATAGGCGGCATATCTGTGGTCATTGTAAACCATGGTGACTGTACCCGGGAATCTGCACCCGTTGTTCAAAGTAACGGAGCGCGGCGACCCCGAGCCAGGTCAGAAGAAAGTAGAGGAGACCGGCGACGATATAAAGTGGCAGGTGCTGGTAGGTCCGTGAGGCAACAAACTGAGTACGGGCCATGATCTCTGGAGCTCCAATGACAAATGCCAGGGCGGAGTCTTTAAGGATAATTGAGTATTCGTTCGACCATGCAGGGACCGAGAGACGTAATGCCTGCGGCAGGATGATGGTGCGAATAGTTTGAAAATGACTCATTCCCAGTGCGCTGGCAGCGTTGAACTGCCCGTGTGGGAGGGCAAGAATCGCTCCTTTGAAGATGTTCGCCTGATAGGCCCCGGTGGTCATACCCAAGACCAGTGATACGGAGACCAGGGCGTTAAAGGGAAGGTTGAGATAGGGGAACAGGCCGAAGTAAAAGAGAAAGAGGAGAACCAGCACGGGTACTCCCCTGAAAAACCAGACATACAGTCCAAGAAAGAAGCGTAAAATCCGATTACCGTAAACCAGGCCGACTGCTATGTTCACACCAAGTAACAGACCAAAAAACATGGCTGCCAGCACGATAGCCGCTGTGTTGAAAAATCCCGACATGAGGTAGGGCAGAGCATCAATGACAGTGCTGATACTGCTTGGCATAATGAATACCGGTTATCGGTTACAACAGGGGCGGACCTGAAAAAGTGTGGAGCCCGTCATTCCCGGTTCTTATTTGTTGAGTTCATACTTGTTTTTCAATACCTCCCAATGCGGTGAGGCCATCAGTTTTTTCAAACTGGTATTCACTCGATCCAGAAGCTCGCCGTCCTCTTTACGAACCGCATAACCAAAATCTTCCTGCGGCATGCCGATGGATCCCAGAACCTGCACGGCTTTTTTACCGGCAGCGTCCATAGCTGGAGCATCGTTCATGGCTGCAGCGTCGATTCGACCGTTCAGGAGATCTTCAACAGCCAGTGGCGAGGAGTTGTAGTATTTGAGCTCATAGTTGAAATGCTGTGCAGTGATCTGCTCTTTGAGCCACTTTGCCTCAGAAGTCCCCTGTTGCACCCCGATAACTTTCTTGCCTTTAAGCAGGGTGTCTACAGTCAGCGGTGAATCTTTTTTGACCACAAACACATTTTTTATAATCCAGTACGGCAGGGTAAAGTTGACCTGTTTGGCCCGTTGTGCAGTGATGCTCATACCACTGGCAATGATGTCGATTTTTTTGGTCAGCAGACTGGTGATGATTCCGTCCCATTCAATGGGTTGATGACTGACTTCGACTCCCATATCTTCAGCGATCCAGTTCATGGCCTCGACATCAAATCCGCTTGGTTGTCCGGTTTTGTCGATAAAGGCAAAGGGCGGGAAGTTAGCGTCAATACCGTTTAGGAGTTTGTCTGCAGCAGAGGCTTGGTTGGTTGTGAACAGCACGATACTTAAAAGGAGGAAGCATATTCTGATCATGAGGGTATCCTTGGTAATGGGAGGTAGAAGATGACCATTGGCGCAAACGTTATCACACTGCTGCATAGGACACAGTTATTTTGGAGCGGATTCCGACAGATTAATAGTGAAGCCGGTACAAAGTGTCAACGGGATTTACCCGGATCGGTTGACTTCGAAAAAGAGCATACCTGCAAAGAATTTATGAACGCTGCGGATGATGGTTGCGTTACCCCTGTTTACGCGCGTCAAGTTCATTCCACCGATCGTACAGCCGGTCAATCTTATCCTGCAGCTCCTGTTGTTCCTGCCAGTGTTTTTGTAACTCAGAAGGGTTGGCCACTATTTCGGGTGAAGCCATCAATGTCTCTACCTGGTCCAATCGGACTTCAGCGGCAAGAATCAACTCTTCCATCTGGTCATATTCCCTCTGGTCCATGTACGAGAGTTTACCGGGTTTGGACCTGGGAGCTACTTTTTTACGAGGGGTAGCAGATGTGTCAGGTTGATCTTTGTCGGGCTGCGCAGAAAGTGCTGCAAGCCACTGTTCATAGTCGGCAAAGTATTCGGCATTGCCTGATCCATCAAAACCAAGCACCAGGGTACAGACACGATCAAGGAGGAAACGATCGTGAGTAACGAGTACCACAGCACCGGGAAATTCACACAGGCTCTCTTCAAGCACGTCAATGGAGGGGATATCAAGATCGTTGGTTGGTTCATCCAGCAGGAGAATGTCCGCCGGCTGCAACATGAGCCTGGCAATGAGAATTCTGGCCTGCTCACCGCCGGAAAGCCGATAGACAGGTGTTTCCAGTTGATCGGCACGAAACAGAAATCGTTTTGCCCAGGTAACCACATGGAGCGACTGTTCCTGGTAGACAACACTGTCACCTTCCGGAGCCAGAGCATGCCGCAAAGTGATCTCCGGTTCAAGTTGCGCGCGGCGCTGGTCGAAACTGACGATGCGAAGCCCATCTGCAGTGATGATGGTGCCCTTGTCTGCCTTGAGGCCGCTCTGACGGACGGATGCGGCCAGGATGCTCATCAGGGTTGATTTGCCGCTGCCGTTACGTCCGAGGAGTCCAAGGCGCATGCCCGGCGAGAGGGAGATGTCGAGATTGGAGAAGAGGGTGGTTCGGTTAAACGTTTTGGTTAATCCGGTTGCGGTGAGCAGTTTCTTGGTTTTCCGGGCAGTGGCATCAAAGGCTAGGTCTACCTGGCCGGTTGCTCTGTTTTGATGCCGAACTTCGGTTAATTCTTCCTGCAGCCGCTCAGCCTCTTCAGTTCGAAAACGGGACTTGGTCGTTCGTGCTTTAGGCCCGCGGCGCAACCATTCGGTCTCTCGTCGTAACCGGTTGGCCAATCGCTCTTCCAGATTTTGTCGTTGCTGGAGATAGCTGGCTTTTTTGTTAAGAAAATCGGTATATGTTCCACGCACCTGAAAGGATCCTTCCGGATAAATCGGTGCAAGTTCGATCACACGATTGACCGTGTTTTCAAGAAAACGCCGATCGTGGCTGATCATGAGAAAGGCGGTGGGGCTTTCGGGAAGGGCCGTGTTCAGCAGTTTTTCAAGCCAGAGTATCCCTTCAATGTCGAGATGGTTAGTCGGTTCATCCATGAGCAGGACTTCGGGACGCTGCAGCAGTACCCGACAGATGGCCAGGCGTTTGCGCCATCCTCCGGACAGTTGACGGACCGGTATGTTTGGATCAGTGAACTGGGCCCGGCTGAGAAGAGCGTTAATTCGGTTATGCTGTTCAGCCTCCTCATCAAGGCCTGTTGTCTGTACTGTGTGGTACAAGTTTTCAAAGCAGGTTGCAGCTTCGTCAAAGGTGTCGTCCTGTGGTAAGTAGCCGATTCGCAACAGTTTCTGCGTATACACTACACCACTGTCAGCCTGCTCCAGGCCACAGAGAATTCTGAGCAGAGTTGATTTGCCGGAGCCGTTGGGACCTATCAGGCCGGTTCGGTCACCGGGATTGACAACTAAAGTGACGTCGGTAAACAGCGTTTGAGCACCAAAGGCTTTAGCCAGTCTCTGGCAGCTGAGCAATGCACACATAACGTGAAAAAAACGATGCAGGCCTATTTCTTTTTATGTCGAGCCGATTCAGTCAATATCACCGTTCAGGTTGATATCGTCGGCACGAGGATAGGATCCGAGCAGTTCGAAGTAGGCACAGATTTGTCGGAGAATATTGCAGGCTTCGTAAATCACCGGATCCTCAATATGACCGAGCATATCAAGAAAGAACATGTAACTCCACTGTTTGTCCTTCGTCGGTCGAGATTCGATTTTGGCGAGGTCAATGTTTTTGGCCGAGAGAATAGTCAGAATCTCATTGAGAGCTCCAGGACGATTGATCAAGCCGATGAGGATCGATGTTTTGTCGTAACCGCTTTTTTTCGGTGATTTGCGGCCGATTACCAGAAACCGGGTGGTGTTCCCCTGGTAGTCTTCAATACCGGGAATAACTACCTGCAAATTGTACGTATTGATAGCCAATGAGCTGGCAATAGCCCCGACATTGGGATTGTTGGCAGCCATCTGAGCAGCGGTCCCGGTGGAGAATACATCCAGTGTGGGAATCTTGGGTAGATGCTTGCGCAGCCAGTTGCGACACTGTGCCAATGGCTGAGAGTGGGAGGCAACGGTCTGAATATCTTCGATATTTCCCGACCGATTGACCAGATTATGGGTGATGGCCAACTGGATTTCCCCACAGATTTTGACCTTGTATTTGAGAAAAGCGTCCAGAGAGTAGGTAACCGCACCCTCAATGGAGTTTTCGACCGGTACTATGCCATATTGAACACGTTCTTTTTCCACCTCTTCAAAGACTTCGCCAATTGATTCCATAGGCTGATATTCGGCCGTTTGGCCAAAATATCTGACACCTGCCAGGTGTGAGAAAGTAGCTTCCGGACCTAAGTAGCCGACCGTTGCTTTACGTTGCGATAGCCGACAGGTGGTAATAATCTCATGAAAAATCGAGCGTAATGCCTTGTATGGAAAGATATCGTTGTTGTTTTTACGCAGCCGTTCATAAATTTCCAGTTCACGCTGTGGATCCCACTTCGCCCGATTAGACTCATTCTTCAACAGGCCGATGGCTTTGGCGCAATCAAGGCGTTCTTTTAAAAGCTCCAGAATGGTGTCATCAATCTGGTCAATACGTTCTCGTATTTGCGGTATATCTTGTTTCTCGGTCATGATATTCAATGGCTTTAAAGGTGTCGGAAGAGTGCTGATCAGCACCTTCAACAAGATCTGTCATCAACGGCAACCAGCAGGCGACTATAGCATTGATTGCGATGGTTGAAAACAGTTAACCAGACAGTTGTAATTGACCTGATACAAAACATGCGGCACAGGTTGGCATGGTTTGCCTGTTTGTCGGAGATATCGGCATGTTAAGGAAATAAACGGGGATGTACAGACAGCTTCAAAAAATAGCTTGTACGTTTAACACACCCAAGGGATTCCGGTTTTAAGAAGCTGTCAGTAAAAAAATGACCAGGACGGCCTACTGTACGTTTTGAACGACTTTTGTGGCATCGGATCAGAGCAAACGCCATCTTTTTCAGATGACAACAGGTCTCTTTATCTCGTGTTTTCACTTCGCTATCAAATAACCAGGAGTATATCAAGATGGGTACTCAACAACCGTACAGTCACTTGTTTTAAATATCTTGTCTCTTAAAATGATAGTGGAACACTTTCTTAAAAACAGTTAAAAATTATTGGTCATCATTTGGGTACGTTCAAGAAGTCCATCCCCAGGGCACAGGAGAAAACCCATGTTTGTTTTCGGTTCTAAATGCCCGTCCTGTCGCGGCACAGATGTAACCGCCCGTCCCGCAGCCTCCGGATTTGCCTGGTTGCCGGTTATCCGGAGCTATGGATGTACACGTTGCCGGCAGCAGTTTTTCACTTTTTTCTTCGTATCAATCAGCAGGGAGCATCGCCGCTTTCCCCGCAAACATCTGCCGGCATTTTTTCTGGCGCGCATCTCCGGAAAAGATCAACAGTATGCCCGTATCAAAAATATCAGCGAAGATGGTATTTCCTTTGACCAGCACTACAATGCCCCTCCCCTCGGATCGAATGAATTAACTGTCGATCTTTACAACTGCAATGACGGGTCCTCATTGGAACAGCTGCCCACTGAAATACTGGCGATAACAGAGTATCTTCTTGACACAAACGGCATCAAAACCACGGTTCTGAATTACAGCTGCCGGTTTACCAACCTGACGCAGGCGCAGAAAAAGGTTCTCCGTTCCTGCCTCAATCAATTCGGCACGTGAAAAAGATTTCCATGTAGGCTTTTAGATTTCGGTGAAATCCGAGGGCTGGTGGCGGAGATATTTCAAAAAGCGTGCTTTTTCATAACTGTTGGTATACGCATCTTCAGGACTGATCTTCTTCTTTTCCAAAAGCTCAAAAATAGCGTCATCTAGAGTCTGCATGCCGAATTTCTTGCCGGTTTGCATGATTGAAGGAATCTGATAGGTTTTTCCCTCACGAATGAGGTTACGCACGGCAGCTGTACAAATTAAAATTTCAAGTGCTGCAACGCGTCCTTTGATATCGGCCCGCTTGAACAGTGTCTGAGAAACAACGGCCCGTAACGCATCGGCCAATGTTGAACGGACCTGACCCTGCTGATTGGCTGGAAAAATCTCCACCACACGGTCCACTGTTTTCATCGCATTCATTGTATGGAGAGTGCCGAAAACAAGGTGGCCTGTCATCGATGCCTCCATGGCCAGCGAAATCGTCTCTAAGTCGCGCATTTCGCCAACTAAAATAATATCCGGATCTTCACGGAGCGCTCCTCGTAACGCTGTAGAAAAACTCTTGGTATGTGTCCCTATTTCGCGGTGGTTGATGATACAGTTTTGACTCTTATGAACGAACTCGATAGGATCTTCGATGGTAAGAATATGGTCTTTTCTTGTTTTGTTGCATTCGTCGAGAATGGCGGCAAGCGTTGTGGATTTACCTGATCCGGTGGGACCGGTAACCAGCACCAGACCTTTTGGGAGAGCGGCCAGTCTGGAAACAACCTTGGGGAGCCCTAACTGTTCACAGGTGAGAATGTCGCTGGGGATTTCACGAAAAACAGCTCCGATACCATACTTTTGCTGGAAAAAGTTGCAGCGATAGCGAGCCAGTCCCGGAATCTCGTAACCGAAATCCAGATCACCATTTTCTTCGAAGATCTTGATCTTATCTTCCGGGCAGATCTCATACAACATACTTTTCAGGGTATCGTTGTCGAGAATTTTGAATTTTACCCGTTCCATGTCACCGCGAATACGCAGAACAGGTTGTTGGCCGGCCATCAAGTGAAGATCAGAGGCTCCTTCATCATTCATCAACTTAAAAAAAGCATCTATTTGCGCCATTGGTTCTACTCCTTCAAGCATCTAATAAGCAGTTCATGAAACATCTTCTTCTAGGGTATCAAAAAGTTGCGGCAAAGTTGAAGGAGAACTCGACCTCATATTCACTTTTTTGAGGGAAGTGCTATTTTGTGCCATCAGCGTCTGCTTGTTTGATCAGATACTTTTAAGCCGATTCAGTAATTATTTGCTGCGCCCGATGTTTTTGGGATACTGTAGCGGTCGCTGCCTCCAAAACTTTTACTGCTGCCTGTTCAGCCAGCCTGCTTTTTTTCATGTGCAGGTAAATCCGACTGAGAAGGAGCCGGCCTTCCATGTGGTATCGTTGGAGTTGCAGACATCGCTTAACCGCTGACAAGGCCTCGGTTTCGTTCATAAGACAAAGCAGTGCCCGCGCCAGTCGATACCAGTGATCCGGGTTCTGATTGTCAAGTTCCAGTGCTTTTTGACAAAGATCCAATCCAAGACTGTCACCTTCACCTGACTCAACATACAGTAACCCCAGTGTACTTAAGGAGACACTGTCATGCGGAAAGAGCTGCAGTGCTTTCTGGCAGGCCGACTTCGCGTCTTCATGACGACCGTTCTCAAAATAAGACTGGCCTAATAATCGGTAGAGGAGGTATTCGTTTTCACTGCCCGGGCAGGCTTGCCATTGCTCAAGCACGGCTTGAGCTTTCTTGTGTGCACCGCATTCAGCGTACAGTTTGCCAAGCGGGATCAATAGATCTTGCGGAGCAAAACTCGTTGTTTCCAAGCCTTGATAGGCCAGCTCGAAGCTCTGCAGTGCCAGATCTTTTCTTCCTAAAGTCTGCTGTACATGTCCGAAGTTGATCAGCGCCATATGGTTAGCCGGATCTTTTTGCAGTACATTTTGAAAACATTCCGCTGCCCGCCGTTTTTGTCCGCACTCGATGAGGGCGACCCCCAGACTGTTCATCAGGTTTATATCATTCGGGTGCAGGCGGAGGCCACGGCGGTACTCGCGGATAGCCGTCCGATAATCCCCCTCATCAAAAAAAACATCGCCACTGATATTGAGACTGATGTGGTCGAAGAATACAGTGGTTCCGGCACCTAAATACGAACTGTGCAGAAGAGCTTTGAGACAGTTACCCGGTACATCATGCTTGGTAAAATCTAAACAGGGCCATGAGGCAACTCCTATGGTCAGCGATAATCCGTTGTTATAAAGTTCTTGATATCTGTCCCGGATGGCATCCACCTGCAGCCGCACTTCTTCAGGATCGCTACCGGGGATAAGCACAAAGGTAAGGTTGTCATCTTCGCCGATATACTCACCCAGGTGTTGGGGCAGGGCTATGGAATTTGCCTCAGCCGGGCCGGTAAACGGTTCTTCGGTGCCGGCCTGACGGGAGATCAGCACTAAAGAGAACGCAGAGAGCGCGCGCCAACGCTGGGCAAGGCGTGCTGACAGGGTTGGGTTATCAAGTTTAAATGGATGATCCGGTCGGTTCTGCAGGATCTCCACGTCACAGAATCCAAAGGGGCCTCGTTGTTCGGCGACAGTCAGAGCCTGCCAGATTTTTTCAAACAGGCTGTTTTCATATTTGCTATGATCCGAGCCAAGCTTGGCAAAGCTCACCTGAACCTTGTGCAGACCTTCTCTTTTCAGTTGCTGTTGCAGATAACGGGTCTGTCGGAGAGCCTGTTCCCGATTTTCGAGCGCCAGTGCTACCCCAAAAACTCCATAACCAAAAGTAAAGCAGGGACTTTTAGTTAAAACTTGCAAAAGGTCGGCTGTTTCACGCAATTTTTGCAAATTACCGATTGCAGATCGTCTGTAAAAAACAGTGTTGATTAAAAGAAAAAAAACAGGTTCTTCGAACTTCGTGCACTGTATAAATGCTTTTGCTGCATGGCTGTTATAGAGATCAAGGTTGGTATCTTTGTACTGTAAGCAGGAGAGTTCCAATATGGAAAGCAGGTCTTCTCCTGTTTTTTGAAGCCATTGAGGAGACATCTTCTTGAGCAATTCCGGATCAACATCGGTAATAACCAATGCAATATGTTCTTCAGACGGTAATGTTAAAGGGATAATGATTTTGTCTTCTGACAGGTGAGGCTTGAGGACTTGGTGGGGTAATTCGGAAAACGGTACTTCATCTTGATCTGTTGAATGCAACTGTAAGGCATGCAGGGATCCATCAGCATCAAGACGGGCAAAATAGACGGTTGCCGGCAAAGACAGGGAGCGTTGTGCTTCATCTGCAATGAACTGGTGTAAAGTATAAAAATCAAAAAGAGATAACATGTCGATGTAATGATGTTAAAGAGTTGAAGATGTCGTGATTATTGAGAGTCCAAGACCAGTGCGGAGTGAAGACCGGCTGCAAGAGCAGGCATTTCCTCATCTGCAACTGTTCTCATGTCGATCAGTAGCTGCTCTGCCTCTATCCGTGCTAAAACAGGTACTGTTGTTTGCCGTAATCTTTGCTCAAGTTGGCTGGTCCGCAGTTTTATGGGGCGTACAGCTACAGCCCAACTCGGTAGATTTTGTTCCGGCACGGCCCCCCCGCCGACCTGAGAAAAGGTCGGCAGCAGGTCCAGTTGACAATGATCCTGCATCTGGGTGACGTACGTTTCAATAAAGTGTACTGCTCGTGACCGTACTGCTTCTTCCGGCGCCGTAATCATTGCTAATGTCGGAATTTCCTTCAGTGCATGGGTTTCATCAAGGTATAGGCGCAAAATAGATTCCAGGGCAGCCAGCGTGAACTTATCAATGCGCAACATCCTGTTCAGAGGGTTTTTTTTAATTCGATCAATCAGCGTCTTTTTTCCAACAATGATGCCTGCCTGTGGACCACCGAGTAATTTATCGCCACTGAAAGTAACAATATCAATACCGCTCGCCACAACCTCCTGGACAAGAGGTTCTTTGGTCAGCCCATATTGACTGAGATCAACGAAACATCCTGATCCCAGATCTTCCATGACAGAAATACCATGAGTTGTTCCGAGTTGCGCCAACTCTTTTGCTGAAACATCACTGGTAAAACCGATTATACGGTAATTGCTGCAGTGCACTCGAAGAAGTAGCCCTGTTTCAGATGTTATTGCCTGCTGGTAGTCGTGATAATGTGTCCGATTGGTCGTGCCAACCTCAATAAGCTTGGCTCCACTGCGATCCATAATGTCGGGTATGCGAAAAGATCCACCAATTTCGACGAGTTGACCTCTGGAAACAATCACTTCTTTGTCTTTTGCAAGCGTATTGAGAACCAGAAAGACAGCGGCAGCGTTATTGTTAACCACCAGGCTTGCCTCGGCACCGGTTAGTTCGCATAGTATGGATTCTACGTGTTGATAACGGGACCCTCGTTTCCCGGTTTCGAGGTCGAGCTCAAGGTTGCAGTACCCCTTGTTTAATGAAACCAAGGTGTCCAAAACCGATACCGGCAAAAGAGATCTGCCCAGGTTGGTGTGGATGATAATGCCAGTACCATTAATCACCTGTTTGAAATGCGGTTGATGATAACGCCGGATAAAGACAGTTAATTCGTCAAGAATCTGTTTTTTGGTAGAAGGTGTTCCAATTGCCCCTTTGCCTGTCAGTAATGTCTGGCGCAACCTGTCGAGGTAGAAACGCGTACAGAATTTTAAACGCTTTAAGGGGATATCGGCCAGCTGTTCAGAGGCGGAGAGAAACTGAAGGCTTTCATGAACATTCGGGAGTTCTCTGAGAAGAGTATTTTTAGATGTGGACATGTATGACCCCGGCATATGGGATAAAAAGTAAAATCTGTTGTCATGTACAGAAAGATAGACCAGATTTTATCCGAAAGCATTCCGGAGGACACTGGAAATTCGGAAAGATCTTTGGCCGGTATAATATTTTTTAAAATTACGATGAGTTCTTTTTTTATATTGACATGTATTTTTTGTTCAGGTAAATAGCCGTCTCCTTTTGGGGCACGTGTCATGTTTTGTTTTTGGTTGTTCCTCAAATTTTATTATTGACACGATGTTTTTAAAAGGTTAGATTGAGTTCTTGCAGCGTTTGATTCGCTGTTTTTTATGAGATGGCCTTTGGCCGTCCTTGATCTTTGAAAACTGAACAGTAAACGAGCGGGCCAAGTAATTGGTTTTGATTTGGATAAGTCCAGTCTTTTGTGATTGGCTAGGATATTTAACTGGAGAGTTTGATCCTGGCTCAGAACGAACGCTGGCGGCGTGCTTAACACATGCAAGTCGAACGCGAAAGGGACTTCGGTTCTGAGTAGAGTGGCGCACGGGTGAGTAACGCGTAGATAACCTGTCTTTATGTCTGGAATAACACACCGAAAGGGGTACTAATACCGGATATTCTTGTTTTTCATAAGGCATGCAAGGAAAGGTGGCCTCTATTTATAAGCTACTGCATAGAGAGGGGTCTGCGTACCATTAGCTAGTAGGTGGGGTAATGGCCTACCTAGGCGACGATGGTTAGCGGGTCTGAGAGGATGATCCGCCACACTGGCACTGGAACACGGGCCAGACTCCTACGGGAGGCAGCAGTGAGGAATATTGCGCAATGGGGGGAACCCTGACGCAGCGACGCCGCGTGAGTGAGGAAGGCCTTCGGGTCGTAAAGCTCTGTCAAG